>CAYPMY010000053.1:0-11917 GCA_964412085.1 uncultured Paraprevotella sp.
GCCGTCCCGGGCACGCCCCTACCCCCGCGCTTCCAGCGCCTCCGCCAAGGCGGCGAACGAGCGGAAGCGGGAGGAGACGCCGCCCCGCGTCCACGCCATGTCCCGCAGGCCGGACACCGGCGTCGCGGCGGCCACCCGTATGTGGATGTCGAATTTCATGTCCTTTGCCATTTTCCAGCCCCTCCGCCTTGCATCTTTTCCTTTTTTTCCATAAATTGCGCCCGGAACGAAAGACAACGACAATGAAAATGCCGAAGAAGAAAAAGAGAAGCCACTTCCTGTTGCTGTTCTCGACCTGCCTGTCCTCCGCCTTGGTCATGGCGGGGTTTGTTTACGTCAACGCCCACCTCGTGCTTTGGCCCGGGATAGTGCTGTCCGTCTGCATATTCCGCGGCTTGAACCTGCTTGTCAAGCACATAGAAGACCGCGATAAGGGTTCTATCCTGCCCTGGTGGTGGTTTTAGCCAGCAGTTCCTTCAGCCTCCGCTTGTCTTCTTCCGCGCCCGTAACGAGCGCGGTTCTCCTTTTTGCCAATCAAGGGGAACACCTCCTTGCAGGCGATGGCGTTCGAGTTCCCGATGACGACGGACTTCTTGTCCGCCTCCGTCATCTACGCGGGGAACTCGCGGAAGAGCGGGAAAGGAGGGTCGGCGGCAACGATGTCGGCCTCGTCGCGCGAAGCCCTCATCGCGGCTTTCGCCGACTTGAGGTTGTCGTCCGCCGTCTTCCCCGTCCTTCTTGAACCGTCCGTCCCGCGAATGCGCGACGAACGCCACGCGAACGGCGCGCGGACGGGGAGAAATCCTCGCGGGAAGGCCGCCTTTCCCTCTTCCCTTCGGACGCGGCCGCCGGCATCCCTCCCGAAAGGCGGCCGCCCGGTTCGCGGAATCATCCGCCCCCTCCCCCGATTTTCACGTCGGTTCGTTTTTTTTTGATAACTTTTCCCTGTTGGGATGCGCGCGAACCGACAAAATGAACTATTTTTGCGGCATGAACGAGACGCATTGCCTTACGGGCCTGGATTCGTTGACGGCCGTCTCCCCGATAGACGGCCGTTACAGGGGCAAGACGGAGGCTCTGGCCTCCTACTTCTCCGAGTACGCGCTCATCCGCTATCGTGTGCGGGTGGAGATTGAATACTTCATCGCCCTGTGCGAACTGCCCTTGCCGCAGCTGGCCGCTTTCGACCATGGACTGTTCCCCCGCTTGCGCGGCATATACCGCGGATTCACGAGGAGGGATGCCGGACGGGTGAAAGAAATCGAGGAAGTGACGGGCCATGACGTGAAGGCCGTGGAGTATTTCATCAAGGAGGAGTTCGACAAGATGGGAGGCCTTGAGTCTTACAAGGAATTCATCCATTTCGGCCTGACGTCCCAGGACATCAACAACACCTCGGTGCCCTTGTCCGTCAAGGAAGCGCTGGAGGAATGCTATTACCCCCTGCTGGAGGAACTGATAGCGCGGCTCCGCGCGTGCGCCGGGGCATGGGACGACGTGCCCATGCTGGCCAGGACGCACGGGCAACCCGCCTCGCCCACCCGCCTGGGGAAAGAAGTGATGGTCTTCGCCTACCGCCTGGAACGCCAGTTGGAGATGCTCAAGGCTTGTCCCGTCACGGCCAAGTTCGGCGGGGCGACGGGGAATTTCAACGCCCATCACGCGGCCTATCCCCATTACGACTGGAAGTCGTTCGGCGACGATTTCGTGGCCGGCAGGCTGGGGCTGGAACGCGAGGAATACACGACCCAGATTTCCAATTACGACAACCTGGGAGCCGTGTTCGATGCCATGAAGCGCATCAACACGATTCTTATCGACTTGGACCGCGACTTCTGGCAGTATGTGTCCATGGGGTACTTCAAACAGGAAATCAAGGCCGGCGAGGTCGGTTCCAGTGCCATGCCCCACAAGGTGAATCCGATAGATTTCGAGAACAGCGAAGGCAATTTGGGCTTGGCCAACGCCATGCTGGCTCATTTGAGCATGAAGTTGCCGGTGTCGCGCTTGCAGCGCGACCTGACGGATTCCACGGTCTTGCGCAACGTGGGCGTGCCGATGGGACATACGGTGATAGCCATACGGGGCACGCTGGAAGGCTTGCGCAAGCTGTCGCTGGACCGCGAGGCCGTCAACGCCGACCTGGACGACTGCTGGGCGGTCGTGGCCGAAGCGATCCAGACGATTCTGCGCCGGGAGGCGTATCCCCGTCCCTATGAGGCCTTGAAGGCCCTGACCCGCACGAACCGGGCCGTAACGGAAGAATCCATCAAGGATTTCATAGAGGGGCTGGATGTCAGCGAGGGGGTGAAGCGGGAGCTTCGTGCCATTACGCCCCGCTCTTACACGGGAGTTTGAAATGTCGACCGGGGATGCGACCGGCCCGCGAGGGCGAACGCAGTCCCCTTGTTTTAATTATCATTCAGAAAAACAGAAAGGAAAAGTATGGAAGACGAAAAAATGCAGGATAATCCTGCCCCGGAAGAGACAGAGCATAGCCGCGAGGGCTATGAGCCATCCGGCAGTGAGAACGACAATCAGAGTCCAAATCGCGCAGAACGCGAGGGCCGTGTCATGCGGCCGCGAATCCAGCGGGCCGAGCGCGCCTATACGGCCAACGGCGTCGACGGCGCGCAGGAGGGACGGCCTTTCCGGCGGCCGCCTTACAACCGTGAAGAGCGCGGCTTCGGCGGCGACCAGCGCAGTTACGGCGGCCAACGTCCTTACCGCAGCTATCAGCCCCGCCAGGATTACAATCGCGAAGACGGATATGCCGACCGCGGGGGGAGATACGACCGCGAAGGGGGGTTCCGTCCGAACAACGGGGGTTATCGCCGCGAATGGGGCTACGGCAACCGCGAGGGAGGATACTACCGTCAAGGGAGATATGACCGCGAGGGGGGTTACAACCGAGAGGGAAGTTACAGCCGCGAGGGGGGATACTACCGTCAAGGAGGATACAACCGCGAGGGAGGCTTCCGTCCGGACAACGGCGGTTACCGCCGCGAAGGCGGTTACGGCAACCGCGAGGGAGGCTATCGCGACCGTGAAGGAGGCTATCGCGACAACCGCGAGGGAGGTTATCGCGACCGCGAGGGAGGCTATCGCGACAACTATGGCGGCGACTACCGTCGTCCGCAAGGCGGCTATGGATACAACCGTTTCGGCGGAGGCAGGCCTCCTCAATACCGTACCGGCAATTACGCCCCCGATGCCGGATACGACATGAAGAAGCAGATAGAGTACAAAGAACCCGATGTGGATCCGGACGCTCCGATACGTTTGAACAAGTTCTTGTCCAACGCCGGAATTTGTTCCCGCCGCGAGGCCGACGAATACATTACGGCAGGCGTGGTGAGCGTCAACGGGACGGTGGTGAAGGAATTGGGCACGAAGGTAAAGCGTACGGACGAAGTGAAGTTCCACGACCGCCCGGTGAGCATCGAGCGTAAGGTGTACGTCCTGCTGAACAAGCCGAAAGATTACGTGACCACCAGCGACGACCCGCAAAACCGCAAGACCGTGATGGACCTGGTCAAGAACGCATGTCGCGAGCGCATTTACCCGGTGGGCCGCCTTGACCGCAACACTACGGGCGTATTGTTGTTCACCAACGACGGGGAACTGGCTTCCAAGCTGACGCATCCCAAATTCTCGAAGAAGAAAATCTACCAAGTGACGACCGACAGGAACGTGACGGCGGCCGACATGCGTCAGATTGCCGAGGGCATCACGCTGGAAGACGGGGAAGTACGCGCGGACGCCATTGAATATGCCAGCCCTACCGACAAGAAACAGGTCGGCATCGAAATCCATTCCGGCAAGAACCGCGTGGTACGCCGCATATTCGAAGCCTTAGGCTACCGCGTGATAAAGCTCGACCGCGTGCTGTTCGCCGGGCTGACGAAGAAGAACGTCCGCCGAGGCGACTGGAGATTCCTGACGGAGAAGGAAGTCAACATGTTGCGCATGGGGGCGTTCGAATGACAGGATACCATAACCATAAAAGACGGGAAAATGGGAACTATTCGCAGGATGAAAGTCATAGACGTGCTGAAACGTGAAGACTACGGTTCAGAGGTCAATGTAAAAGGTTGGGTGCGTACGCGCCGCGGCAGCAAGTCTGTCCACTTTATCGCCTTGAATGACGGGTCGACAATCAACAACGTACAGGTAGTGGCCGATGCGGACAAATTCGACGACGGACTGATCAGGCTTGTCACGACCGGCGCTTGCCTGAGCGTGACGGGCGAACTGGTGCGAAGTGTGGGGCCGGGGCAGGCCGTGGAAATCCAGGCCCGTGAAATAAAGGTGCTGGGCACGTGCGACCCGGACTATCCGATGCAGAAGAAAGGACAGAGCATGGAGTACATGCGTGCGCATGCCCACTTGCGCTTGCGTACCAACACGTTCGGCGCGGTGTTCCGTATCCGCCACAACATGGCGATGGCCATCCACCGTTACTTCCATGAACACGGCTTTTTCTATTTCCATACGCCGATTATCACGGCCAGCGACTGCGAAGGGGCTGGACAGATGTTTCAGGTAACCACGAAGAATCTCTGCGACTTGAAGAAAGACGACGAGGGGAAGATAGACTTCTCCGATGATTTCTTCGGCAAGACGACTTCGCTGACCGTGTCCGGGCAATTGGAGGGGGAGCTGGGGGCTACGGCCTTGGGAGCCATTTACACCTTCGGCCCTACGTTCCGCGCGGAGAACTCCAACACGCCGCGCCATTTGGCTGAATTTTGGATGATCGAACCCGAAGTGGCCTTTAACGACATCCACGACAACATGGATTTGGCTGAGGATTTCATCAAGTACTGTGTGCGTTGGGCTTTGGATAACTGCCAAGACGATCTGGCTTTCCTGAACAAGATGATCGACAGGACGTTGCTCGAACGCCTGAACTTCGTGGTAAGGGACGACTTTGTGCGTTTGTCCTACACGAAAGGCATCGGGATTCTGGAGGAAGCCATGAAGAACGGCCGCAAGTTCGAGTTCCCGATACATTGGGGAACCGACTTGGCCAGCGAACATGAGCGTTACTTGGTGGAAGAGTATTTCAAGCGTCCGGTCATCCTGACGGATTATCCGAAAGGAATCAAGGCTTTCTACATGAAGATGAACGACGACGGGAAGACGGTGCGGGCCATGGATGTGCTGTTCCCACAGATCGGCGAGATCATCGGCGGTTCCGAACGCGAAGAGGACTATGGCAAGCTGATGGCCCGTGTCGAAGAGTCGGGCATCCCGATGAAGGACATGTGGTGGTATCTTGACACCCGCCGTTTCGGGACATGTCCCCACAGTGGCTTTGGCCTGGGTTTCGAGCGTTTGGTCTTGTTCGTCACAGGAATGCAGAACATCCGCGACGTCATCCCTTTCCCCCGTACTCCGAAGAACGCAGAGTTCTAAGCCTGTCGTCCCCGCGTTCATAAGAGAAGGATGCCCCACCGGCGGGCATCCTTCTTCAGTAAGTTGGCTTCCCGTCAGACAGGAATCCGACAGACACCTGTGCCGTAGTGTCTTGAAGCGAGTCCAACGAATTACGAGTGTCATGGATTCGGCGAACAGCGAAAATCGCCGTAACCTTATGATGTTCAAGCGCAAAGTATCACGGACAAGATCCGCCATGCCCGCCGGACACAGGATTTGCCGGAATATCCTGCATGGCAGATGATTCCGGCATGAAATCCGCCTCGCGACAGGAAAAGCAGGAGCCGTTCGTTCTGGCAGCTTCGCCTCCAGCTCATTGCTGCCGCGCCTACCGTTCCTTCGGCAAGGAACCCGCCATCGGCACCATTCCGATCGGCCGTGATTTCCCGGACAGATTCATTCGCCAGCGTCGGCAAGACGCGGAGGACATGCTAATTAAACGAAGGAACTTCGGGGAAATGCCGGCGCAGGGGGTGTTCCATCCCCCGCCCTTACCGCTGTTTTTCCCCGGCCATTTCCGGGCTCTGTCTATACCGCTTGTTCAGGCCGTTTACCACGTCTTTTGTAATGTCGTACTTGGCGTTGGCCGCCAAGATGTTGTCTCCGGCCTTGCTGATGATATAGTCGAATTTCTTGGCCTTGTTGTATTCTTTCAGGAATGCCTGAATGGAATCCCGCATTTCGTTGTTATATTTCGCTTGTTCCGCGGCGAAGTCGCTCGCCAGCCGGTCATTCAATGCTTGCAAATCCTGCTGCTGTTTGGCCAACGCCATTTGGGCCTGTTCCACTTGTTCCTTGGTGGTGAACTGGTTGGTTTCGTATTTCTTCTGCAGTTCCGCGGCCTTGTCCTTGAGGGCGCGTTCTTTGCCGGCCAATGTGGCCCGGATATTTTCCCCCTTCTTGTTCATCAGGAGCGTATAGTCCTTGCAGAAATCGTATTGCGACATCAACGTGTCGATTTCCACGTATGCTATTTTCAATCCGCCCGCGGGGATTTCCGTAGCTTGAGTGTTTGCCTTTTCTTCCGGTTCCGGCCTGTTACATCCTGCCAGTGCGAACGTGGCTGCCAAGACGACAAGCCCTGCGCCGATGATACTGTCTTTCTTCATTATTTTTCCTCGTTTTATGGTTTCCTCGTGCTGCGTTCCTCGATTCTGTGCGGATTTCCCGCCCGTTCCAAGGCATCCATGGCCTGTACGCACGTGATGCCCCGCCTGCGCATGGCCGCACTATGGCCTGCGTGGGTGTCCGGGAACCGACCGTTTTTCCTGAAAAGGATCCTTATGGCCAGAAAAGCCACGCTTACGGCCACAATTATCAGGGTAAAGGATAGCGTCTTCAACATTTTTGCGTACATTTGTGCTACAAAGATAAACTTTAAAGGCGTGGAATCGTGCCGTATCTTTGCTTTTAACCAAATTTAGTAGAATGGACATATAAATTACGGACATGGAAATGAATTCATTGAAACCTGACGAGGTCTTTAGGTTTTTTGCGGAAATCAACAGGATACCCCGCCCGTCCAGGAAAGAGGAGCGGATGATTGCTTATTTGGAACGGTTCGCCCGTGAAAGGGGTCTGGAATGTAAGGTGGACGAGACGGGAAACGTATTGATCCGCAAGGGCGCGACTCCGGGAATGGAGAACCGCAAGACGGTGATTTTACAGAGCCACATGGACATGGTCTGCGAGAAGAACCGCGACGTGAGGTTCGACTTCGAGAAAGACGCGATTCGCACGTGGATAGACGGCGACTGGCTGCGTGCGGACGGGACGACGCTGGGCGCCGACGACGGGATAGGCGTGGCGATGGAACTGGCCTTGCTGGATGCTTCGGATATTGCCCACGGAGCGATAGAATGTGTGTTTACCCGCGACGAGGAGACGGGCTTGAGCGGCGCTTCCGGCATGAAGCCCGGTTTCATGACAGGTGACATCTTGATGAATCTGGACTCGGAAGACGAAGGGCAGTTGTTCGTGAGCTGTGCCGGGGGAGCTACGACCACGGCCGAATTCGACTTCACGCCGGCGGATGCGCCCCGGGACTATTTCTTCTTCGAAGTGAGGGTGAAGGGCTTGACAGGCGGACATTCGGGAGACGACATCAACAAGAAGCGCGCGAACGCCAACAAGATCCTGGCGCGTTTCCTGTACGACGCTTGGGAAAGATACGACTTATATTTATGCGACATCCAGGCTGGCGGCCTGCACAATGCCATACCTCGCGAGGCGATGGCGGTTTGCGCCGTCCCGATGAAAGACAAAGAGAGCATCCGTGTGGATTGGAACCTGTTCAGCTCCGATGTGGAAGAAGAATACAGCGTGACAGAAAAGTCCATGGTCTTCGAGTTGCGGAGCGAAGGAGCGAGGCCGAAAGCCGTGGAGCGGGAAGTGGCCCGCAAGCTCATCCGGGCTTTGCAAGCCGTGCACAACGGCGTTCTTTCCATGTCGCAGGATATTGATTTGGTGGAGACCAGTTCCAACCTGGCAAGTATCCGCCTGACGGACGGCAACAAGATCGTGGTGAAAACCAGCCAGCGCAGTAGCATACTGAGCGCGCGCCGCCACATGAGCAACATGATGAAAGCCGCCTTCGAGCTGGCCGGCGCAAGGGTGGAAGTGGGCGAAGGCTATCCGGGTTGGAAAATGAACCCGGACTCGGACATCCTGAAAATCGCGGTGGAAACCTACAAAGCCTTGTTCGGCAAAGAACCGAGAGTGCTGGGGATACACGCCGGACTGGAATGCGGCCTGTTCAGCGAGAAGTATCCCGGTCTGGACATGGTGTCGCTCGGCCCGACATTGCGCGGAGTACATTCGCCCGACGAACGTTTGCTGATACCGACGGTCGCCATGGTCTGGGACCATATCAAGGCCATTCTGAGGAATATTCCCGCGAAATCTTAAAATAAGCGGGGCACATCCGCGTTAAGACAAGGCGGGCATGCCTTTTTGAGTTCATGAATATGCGAAAAAAATCCGTCTTTCCGGAGACAGTCCTCGCGTGGGGCTTCGTGGCCGTATCCTGCTTGGCGTCCTGCGACGATACCACGTCGTTCACGACAGACCGTAACGCGCTGTTGTCCTTTTCTACCGATACGGTGCGGTTCGACACCGTGATTTCCACGGTGGGGTCGGGCACACGCCAGCTGATGGTCTACAACCGCAACGCCGATGGGCTGCGCATAGCGTCCGTGCGTCTGGGACGGGGGGCTTCCACTCCTTTCCGGGTGAACGTGGATGGTTCCTACCTGGATCCGGGAAGCGGGGCGCGGGCCTACGATTTCGAGGTACGTACTGGAGACAGTATCCGGGTCTTTGCCGAGGTGACGATGCCGGACAACGGACAGGATGCCCCCGTGGCCTTGGCCGACACCCTGATTTTCGCGTTGGAGAGCGGGACGGAACAACATGTCATCCTCACGGCCGTGGGCCAGGACGCCTACATGTGGAGGGGGAAGGTGATAGAGACCGACACTTTGTTGGAGGCCGGGCGTCCGGTCGTGGTGTACGACAGCCTTTCCGTGAAGGAGGGAGCGACGCTGTCCATGGCCGCAGGCGTACAGCTGTATTTCCATGAAGGAGCCGGCCTCTGGGTGCATGGCCGCGTCGTGGCCCAAGGAACGGCCGCCCGGCCGGTGGTGTTCCGCGGCGACCGTACCGACAGGATGTTCGATTATCTGCCTTACGACAATACGCCTTCCCGCTGGGAGGGCATACGGCTGAAGGCCACGAGTACGGACAACCGGCTGGACTATGTGGACATCCACAGTGCTTCCTATGGCATCGCGTGCGACAGTTCTTCCACCGACGTGGTGAAACTGACATTGGAGAACAGCGTAATCCACAACGTGGGCGGCGAAGGATTGGGGCTGTACCATTGCCGCGCGTCGGTAGGCAACACCCAAATCAGCAACACGCTGGGGCATTGCGTGGCCGTGGTGGGCGGCTGGGCCGAGTTCGTGCACTGCACGTTGGCGCAATTCTATCCCTGGGACGCTTCGAGGGGCGATGCCTTGTATCTGGCCAACAAATGGCTGGCCCTGGATTATCCCCTCCAGCACGCCCATTTCCTGAACTGCCTTGTGACGGGGTACGCCGACGACGTGGTGACGGGGAACATAGAAGACGGGAACGGGGACGTGGATTACTTCTTCGGGAATTGCGTGCTCCGCACGGTCAGGGCGGAAGGCGATTCCGCGCGTTTCGCCGGCGTGGTGTATGAAAAGAAGGACGGGGAGGGAACGGGCCAAGAGCAGTTCCTGCTTTTCGACACGGAAAACTTCCTCTACGATTTCCGCTTGAAAGACGTTTCCGCGGCGCGCGACAAAGGAGCGCCGGAATGGGCCGGCCGTTATCCGGCAGACCGTCTCGGGACAGACCGCCTGGCGGCACCGGACGCCGGGTGCTATGAATTCGTGCCCGAAGAATGAAACCGGCTCTCCGGCTCTGGGCATTGGCTTGCGTATGGGGCGCGTGGCTTCCGGCCAGGGGGCAACAGCCCTTCCGGGTCATGTTCTACAACGTGGAGAACTTGTTCGACAACCGGCATGACAGCCTGAAAGAAGACCGTGAGTTCCTGCCCGGCGGAGAAAAGGAATGGACACCGTCCCGTTACTGGCGCAAGCTGGATGCGCTGTCCAAGGTCGTCGCGGCCGCGGGAGAAAAGCGCTTGCCCGACTTGGTCGGGCTGTGCGAGGTGGAAAACGACAGCGTGCTCTTCGACTTCACCCGGCGTTCGTCCCTGCGGGCGCTCGGTTACCGTTACGTGATGACGCATTCGCCCGACGTGCGCGGCATCAACGTGGCTCTGCTCTACCAGCCGGGCAGCTTCCGCCTGCTGGAATCCCGTGAAATCCCGGTCCCTTCCGCGGAAGCCGGATTCCGGCCCACGCGCAACATCTTGTATGCAAAAGGAGAAGTGCCATCGGGAGACACGTTGCACGTGCTCGTGTGTCATTTGCCCAGCCGTTTGGGAGCGACCCGCGTCTCGCACCGGCATCGGATGCTGGCCGCACGGACGGCGCGGGCCGCGGCCGACTCGGTACGCAAGGCGGTGTCCGACGCCCGTATCCTGTGGATGGGCGACTTCAACGCCGACGCGGGCGACGGGGTGTTCCGCGAGGTGGCTTTCCCGTATTTCCGCGAACCGGGGCTTGCCTCCGCCCGCGCCGACGGCGTGGAAGGCTCCTACCGCTACCGTGGGATATGGGAAACGATTGACCATATCTTGGTCAGCCCGGCGTTGACGGACGTGAGCCTCCCCTTTCACACGGCCGACGGACGCCGCGCCATAGTGGCCTTCCCCTTTATGTGCGAACGGGAAAAGACGTATGGCGGCGTCCGTCCGTTCCGCACCTATCAGGGGCCGTTGTATAAAGGGGGATACAGCGACCATTTCCCGGTGACGCTGGATTTCGAGTGGCGCTTTCCCGAATGAACGCCCGTCCGGGAGGGTCACTCATGATGATAAGGTTCACCGTTGATGACGGTCATGGCCCGGTAAACCTGTTCGGTGAAAATCAGACGAACCATCTGATGCGGGAAAGTCATGCGCGAAAGCGAGACTTCCTCGTCAGCCTTCTCGCGGATGCGCGGCGAGAAGCCGTAGGGGCCGCCCGCGACGAACACCAACCGTTTCAGTCCGGCCGCCATCCGCTTTTCCATCCATGCGGCGAACTCCACCGAACGGCGTTCCCGCCCGCGTTCGTCCAACAAGACGATATGGTCGCCCGGCCGGAACGCCTTCAACAGCAAATCCGCTTCTCTCTCCTTCTGTTGTTCCTCCGAAAGGCTTTTGGCGTTCCGCAGTTCAGGTACGGCTTCGATGCCGAAAGGCAGGTAGCGCCGGATGCGTCCGGCATATTCTTCTATCCCCGCGATGAAATGCGGGTCGTTCGTCTTGCCGACGACAAGCAGGGTAATCTTCATGGCCTGGACGGATTAAGTTCTCCTTTGTCCCTTATCGACGAGTCAAAGTTAAGAAAAAGTTCCGAGAACCTGCACGGAATCCCTCGGCTTCCCGGCGGCCCGGCGCATCATCCCCCACGGGAGGGCTTGCCCGGCACGGCCGTCCACCGGCCTTTCGCGGAGGACGCGGCGGGAACGCCGGAACGGTACGGGGGAAGGACGGCGCGCCGCCCCCGCAAGGGGAGGAGCGGAAGTACAGCCCCGACGGCCATCCGCTCTCCCCGTCATGCGGGAAATCGGACGACAGGCCGGGCACGGACGTTCGCAAGGGAAGGATTCCATTCGGACGCGCCGAATATCAGCGCGGCAATTCCATGGAATCATCCTCCTGAGATTGGGAAAACATCCTCTTGAGATTGGAAAATCATTCGGCTGAGATTGGGAAATCATCCTCTTGCGATTGGAAAATCATCCTCCTGAGATTGGAAAATCATCCTCCTGAGATTGGAAAATCATCCTCTTGCGATTGGAAAATCATCCTCTTGCGATTGGGAAATCATCCTCT
>CAYPMY010000053.1:12017-13278 GCA_964412085.1 uncultured Paraprevotella sp.
CCGTCCCGAACGGGGAGGGTGATGCATGGCTTTCTGGGGCGGAGTCGTCCGCGTCCCGAAGGCCGGGGAAGCATCCGGCAAGCGCGAGGGCAATATTGCCGCGCGTCCCGCGTTGTATGGATAGGGAGGCAAGGACGGGACGGGGGACCGGCCTGCATTCCAAGGCGCGCTCCGGTTGCCGGAGGCTCTTCCGCGGGCACAAGGCCAGGCATATCCAGTCATGCCACGGGGGCGGATGGAGTCTGCGCGGACGCAGGCTGTTTCCCGGTACGGAAAGGCCGGGAAGCGGAAGCGCGTGAGATTGAGGGGTAAAACGACGGGAAAAATGGACAGGACGATGAAAAGCATTGTATTGGGCATTTGCATGGCGTGCGCTCCCGCGGGAGCATGGGCGCAAAAGGACGGCGGCCGCGGCGGACAATGCCGGGAGAACGCGCAAGAGAGCATCAGGGTCGGCGACACGACACGCAGCATGATTGTGTATGCCCCCGAGGGGCTGCCTCACGAACCGCCCTTGGTCATTTCGCTGCACGGACTGAACCAAGACGCCGGCTTCCAGAGAAGGCAGGCGGGGTGGGATGCCGTGGCCGACACGGCCAAGTTCGTGGTGGCCTATCCGAACGGAATCAACAGGGCGTGGGACGTATCCGGCGATACGGACATAAGGTTCCTGGAGACTGTCATCGACACGATGTACAATCGCTACCATGTCAACCGAGACCGGGTGTACCTGTCCGGGTTTTCCATGGGCGGCATGATGACGTACCATGCCATGGCGCGGATGAGCGACAAGATTGCGGCCTTCGGCCCGGTGAGCGGCATCCCGATAGACTACCGCGACCCTTCCGGCGGACGTGCCGTGCCCATCATCCATACGCACGGCACAGCCGACAACGTGGTATTTTACAACGGGGACGCCCATCATCCGGCAGGAGGGTACGGAAGCATCCCTGATTATGTGAAAAAGTGGGCTGTTTTCGACGGTTGCAAGACGATGCCGGAGGTTGTCAGGCCTTATCCTGCCGACAAGCCGAACGCATCTGCCACTTACACCCGTTATGCCGGCGGGAAAGGCGGTGCGGAAGTCGTGCTCATTTCGATAGAGGGCAAAGGACACTGGCACTCCAACGACCCGGACGGCGTCATGACGACGGAAGAAATCTGGAATTTCTGCAAGCGTCATTCGTTAGGGGACGAGTGAATCCGCGAAGGCGGAGATGACGCGCGAAAGGCGCGGAGCGCCCTTGCGGTGCGCGGCAGG
>CAYPMY010000054.1:0-13198 GCA_964412085.1 uncultured Paraprevotella sp.
GGTAAGGACGCGGCGGCTGACACCGGTTCCCGCCGCCCGCACCCGCCCTCCTGTCTCGCCGAAGCGGCAGGAGGGCGGTTTTTTTGATGCCCGTCCCGCTCCCTCGGGAGAAGAATCCGCCGGCATGAGGCTTTTCCGCAGTCCGGCGTGCAGATTCTTCACGAACCCGTCCACGACACCACAAAAACCAATGACTTCGTCTTCGGCAATCATCGCTTGCGCTTTTGCAAGCTGTCGTTCAAACATGAATTATCCCGGACTCGCGTATCCATGAACCGGAAGTAGGATACGCCGGCGAGGACAAGGGACACAAGAAACACGAATGCGGCGACAAAGCGCCCGTCATGCGTTCCTCTACGGGCATCATCCTTGGAGCCACGTCCTTCCGTAAGGGGCATGACGGCTTGCTATTACAGCCTTTCCCAAATCTTGTCGGTGTCGGTCTCGCCGTCGAAATAGGGAAGTTGTTCGCTTCGGCGGAACGTTTCGCCGCCGGGGACGAGGATAATCTTGTCCGAGTCGGGATATTCGCAAACGTCATGGCCGATGTAGGAACGGATGTCGAGATAGGTGCACGGCCCGCCGGTGTGGTTGTGAAGCTGGTGCGCGCCGCTTTCACCCGCCTCGAAAAACAGGATGTCTCCCTCTGCGACCGTTTCGAGACCTGCGAGAGAGCGCAAGGTCGCCGAACCGGAAAGCATCAGAAACAGCTCCTCGGCGTAGCGGTGGAAATGATAGGGCGCGTTGTATTGTCCCGGATCGAGCCGCCGCAAATCGAAATTCAGGTACCGGGGTTCCACGCCTCTCCGTTTCCGAGAGATGTCTGTAAACAGCCGGAAACCGTCGATTCTATCTGGATTAGGTCTGAAATCGCGCTCTTTTTTTCGAATGATTGTTGCCATCGTCTACGTGTAATGGTCAAGCCTTGTCCTGACATTTGTCTTCCATCGGACAAAGAAGCTGCCGGATTCATGTCGCGAAGTTACCCAAAATCCTTCACTCTTACAACGGGATGAGGAATTATCCGTCTCATTCGGTTGCATCGTTTCCCTATCGGGCAGCTGGTACTTTCTTGCCACGGCTATTCCCCCGATGAAAGTCTGCTTGGGAGTTTTCCCCGAAACAGCACTTCCCGGAGTGTGCCCTTCCCGTGTTGTAGGAGCTTGTCCATGCATCAAGGTCGGTTTGTAGCTGCTCGATAGAGTATGGATTTTCCTTTCTGGACGCGATAGCATGCCAGCGGCGACAAGCGTGTTCTTCCTGTCGTACGGCCTGGCAAGCCCGATTTTGGAGCAAGCGTCAACGGCCTTCTGCTGACAGACATGCCCGACTCCTTTGATGTGTCCTGCGTAAAAAAGAGTCTTGGGCAACAAGTCCCTGTCTCTCCATGAGCCTGTTCCCCTCTTTCGCCTTTCTTATGCCGCCATTCGGTTCTCGCCGGGGATTGCACCTTATTGTTCCATTTTTGCGGATAATGCCTTCAGAGGTTTCCGGGAAGTCCTCATATCGTGCCGTAACCAAACGGGGCGCACTCCACCCGGCGAAACAAGGATGCCTTTCTTGCGCGGTTCATTGGATATGCGGACTTGTCCCAATGCCAGATTGTCTGCCGCCATCTGTACGAACTGCCTGTCCGATGTGTTCTTCCACACGGTTCTTCATGACAGGCTTGCGGCGGGAAACCTCCTGCAAGGCGACTTCACCTCCTTGAAACGATAAAAACCGTCACGGCTGTGGCACATAATCTTGTAGGCGCGTGATACGTTCCCTGGCTGTCGGAAGAGTCCAGGCAATCCCGGTTTGTCCTTGACGACATTTTCCGATGTCCTCATAATTCAACCTGTTTCCTGTTACAAAATTATTCTTTCTGGACGTAACTTCAGATTGAGTCTTGACCAAATTACCCTTATCGGTTATCGCCTTTCTCGAAATCAATCAGGAGATTGCCACTTGCTGAAACTTTCCAAAACGGGGAACATCGACTGGCAACGGGTAATGGATGACCTTGACCATGTGCCAAACCGCTTTACGCGCGAAAACCTACAACAGACCTCTACAACATGGGGTCGGTCTTGCTACGGCAGGTATTGCCTATATCGGTGGCGCACTGCTACCCCAAAATGCGTTTCACGAACTGATAAATGGCAGACTCGGAGCGGTTGACAAAAAAAATGGAAGGATGCGAGAGCTGACCATCAATGAAACCTGTTCCGACGGGATGATGCTCGGACAAGATTCGACGCAATACAACTGCCGCAAATGCGGCAACTCGCTGAACGCCCACACCAAGGACTGTGCCTTGCAGACTCCGGTGACGGAAAACAACCTCGTCCTTTCGGAATCAGACACCCTGTTGAACGAGGCGAACAGCCAAGTCGCCAGCCTTGAAGCGCAAATCGGGGCATCGGAAAACGAGAACGCCGTCCTGCTGAAGAAAATCGGTACGGCGAGTCGAGGATGCGGCGGCCTACCGGCGACAATACAATGTCGTGAGACCTTGACCCGTAAGTCTTACATGGTTCCACGTCACAGGGCAGGATAAAACTGGCATAGTACAGTCTTTCTTTATACTGCCCGCACATAAGCGACCGCCATCCGGCTTGTGTGTGGCAATCCGCGCTTCATGCGGGATTGCTTGCCGATGCTCGGGTCATTTCACCCGTTTGATTCCTTCGTTTGTAGGGATGACCGGTTTGATGGTGCCGTCTTCATTGAATTCCATCTTGTCGATGCATACTTCGCGGTGCACGCCTGGCTGACGTTTGACATAATCCTTGTTGATGCGGTGATACACAACGTACCACTCATCTTTGCCGGGAATCTGGAGGACGGCGTTATGTGCCGGGCCGTAGATTCCCTGTTCGGGACGTTGGATGAGGATAACCGGATTTTCGGCTACTTCAACCGGCCCGAGCGGAGACTTGGCCGTACCGTAGGCCACGTGATAGTTGGGAGAACCTGTATCGTCCACGCTCCATAAGAAATAGTAAGTGCCTTTCCGGTAGAACACGTAAGTGGCCTCGCGGAAAGCATAATCTTGCAGAGTGCCGCCTTGCGGGGTCATGAGAGTTTCCGTTTCCGGCTTGATGCTCGTCATGTCCTCGTTCAGTTCCGCACCGGCCATGTAGCCGTTGCCCCAATAAAGATAGCTTTTTCCGCTCACGGGGTCTTCAAAGACATCCACGTCTATCTGTTGCCCGTGTTTCTGGCCTTCCGGCCGACGGTCTACTATCGGATGCCCGGCATCGGTGAACGGCCCGCAAGGATGGTCTGCGGTAGCCACTCCGATGGCTTTCCCGTTTGGCGTGTTGCCGCTGAAATAAAAGAAATATTTGTATTTCCCGTCTATTTTCTTTTCGATGATGCTCGGTGCCCATGCGTTTCCGTCGGACCACTTCACCTGGCCGGTACCCAGGTCGAGCATGATGCCTTCGTGGCGCCAGTCGGTCAGGTCTTTGGAACTGAATACCGTGAAATAGTATCCGCCCCATCCCGGGATTCCGTCGGTGGTGGAATAGATGTAATACCTTTTAGTCTGGTCGGCGTACAATATTTCAGGGTCGGCATGAAACTCAGGGAGTACGGGATTGCCTGTCTTTGCCCTTTGAGCCTGGAGATGTGCCGGAACGCCCAGCAAACCTGCGACGGCGAGAATGGTCAATGTCTTTTTCATCATGATTTTCTTGAATTAAACGTGTCAGCACCCCATGGTCTCACGGTAGAAGTCCAGCATGTTGAAGATTTCGCTTTTTCCGGCTGTGCGGTTGATGCGGACGTCCCCGATGCCGCCCAAAAGTGTGAAGTTGACCTCTCCCGACGTGTTTTTCTTGTCGTGGGTCATGAACTGGTATAGCGTTTCGTACTCCTTGCAGTCGAAAGGGAACACGCCGTAGTACCTTTTGATGAAGTCGGCAGTCTGGCGCAGCTTGTCTTTCGGGAAATCCTCCCGCAGGCAACTCAGGTAAAGTTCGCATACCAATCCCCAAGCTACTGCGTGGCCGTGCAGTACGGTACGTCCTTCCGCCAACGCCAGGCTTTCGAGCGCGTGGCCGACTGTATGTCCTAAGTTCAGAGCCTTGCGGATGCCTTGTTCATGCGGATCCTGCGCGACGACGTTTTCCTTGATGGCCACACTTTGTGCCACCATCCCTTGCAGTCGCAGATAGTCGATGTCGTCCAAGTCGAACGAGACCAACCCCGCCCAATGCCTTTCCGTGCTGATAAGGCCGTGTTTCAGCATCTCCGCATATCCGGAACAGACATTCTCATAGTCCAGCGTTTTCAGGAACCCTGTGTCCAACAATACGCTTGCGGCCGGTGCGAAAGCCCCTATCTCGTTTTTCAGGCCGTTGAAGTTGATTCCGGTTTTTCCGCCGACGGCGGCATCCACCATGGCCAACAAAGTGGTGGGGATATTGATGTACGGGATGCCCCTT
Source organism: uncultured Paraprevotella sp. (assembly GCA_964412085.1). GTDB lineage: Bacteria > Bacteroidota > Bacteroidia > Bacteroidales > Bacteroidaceae > Paraprevotella. The sequence continues at coordinate 4,437 of CAYPMY010000054.1, forward strand.
TTAAAAGTGGAGGCGGCAAATCCCCCAAGGTCAGTCACCATCCCGCCGCCCAGATTGACCAACAGGGAATGGCGTGTACCGCCTTTTCGGCTTAGTTCAGTCCACACCGAAACGAGGGTCTCTATGCTTTTGTGTTCGTCGGTGGCACCGATGACGATATGTTCCGGCTGCCGCATGGACGGGAAACCGGAGATAGCCGGCCAGCACTTTTTATATGTCGTTTCATCCGTCAGGACGAACAACTTGTCGTGAGGCCGGTCGGTCATGGCCTGTTCCAGGCTGTCCCTCAGATTTTGTGAAATAATGATTTTCTGCCTTTGCATGGCACCCGTTCATGATGGTTCCGGTTGCAAAGATAGGCTTTTTGGAGGACAACGTTCCATTTTGCCTCTTATTTCTTGCGGATATTCGGTTCTGCGGGCAATCGGGCATAAACACATTTTTTGTTAAAAAGCTGTTCGGGAATTAAACCGGAGGGAGTGTCGCCCGTCCAATCACCGTATGGCGTTCGAAGAACAAACGATCGTAATTGATTAGAAACATGAAAAAGAGAAACGTGCTGGCTTTTATGCTGTGTGTGTGGAGCATGTGCCTGTGGGCGCAGAAGGTGACGGTCAGCGGGACGGTGATCGAAGAGGAGACCAACGAACCCGCGTTTTCGGCCTCGGTCGTATTGTTGAGAACGACGGACAGCACGTTGGTCACGGGCGCCAGTTCCAATTTGGAGGGGAAGTTTTCCATTCGGGGCGTGAAACCGGGAAAGTACATATTCCGGGTGACATCGGTCGGTTTCAAGCCCTATTACAAGGATGTGGCATTGACCGCCTCGAAGCCTTCGATGGCCATGGGGACTATCAAGTTGCAGACCGATGCGGCTTTGTTGGACGCAGTCGAGGTGACAGCCCGGCAGGCCCAAGTGGAAATGAAAGCAGACACTTTCATCTACAATGCGAGCGCCTATCGCGTGCCCGAAGGTTCCGCCTTAGAAGAATTGGTAAAGAAACTTCCGGGGACGGAAGTCTCAGAGGACGGGACTATCAAAGTCAATGGCAAGGAAGTCAAGAGAATCATGGTCGACGGTAAGGAGTTTTTTGATTCGGACACGAAAATGGCCATGAAGAACCTGCCGACGGACATGGTGGAAAAGATTAAGTCTTATGACCGCAGGAGCGATTATTCCCGAATGACCGGCATCGACGACGGCGAGGAAGAGACTGTGCTCGACTTGTCCGTGAAGAGGGACATGAAGCAGGGCTGGATCAACAACGTAGACGTGGGGTACGGCACGGAAGACCGATACACCGGGAAATTCATGGTAAATCGTTTTGCCGACCAATTGCGCCTGACTTTGGTCGGGTCGGCCAACAACGTGGGTGACAGAGGGTTCTCCGGCGGAGGTTTCGGCGGCGGGGGAGGCGGGGAAGGACTCGTCGCCAGCAAGATGGCCGGTATGGATTTCAACTGGGAAAACGGGAAGCGCGAGAATGAAAAAGGCCGTCTGGCGGTCGGAGGCAATGCGCGCTATTACCATCAGGGGAGAGACCTGTTGAGCACGGCCAATTCCGAGACGTTCCTTTCTACCGCGTCTAACAGTTCATTCTCGAACAGTCGGAATTCCACCCGCTCGGGTAACACGAACGTGAATGCCAATTTCAGGCTGGAGTGGTCGCCCGACACGATGACGCGGATCATGTTCCGCCCGAACTTTTCTTACTCGGAGAATTACAGCTGGGGCTCGAGCAGCTCCGTCACGTTCAATGAAGACCCCTACGCGAGGATGACGGATCCGTTGTCTCAATACGAGGAGCATGTGGAAGACAGTATCGTGGTGAACGACAACAAGAGGTGGAGCCATAGCGACGGGAACAGTTATTCATTGGATGGCATGCTGTTGGTGAACCGGAGATTGAACAGCAAGGGGCGTAACGTCAACCTGCACCTGCGCGGCGGCTATTCCGACTCGGAAAGCGATTCGCACAGCATCTCGGACGTGAACTACTTCTTGCGGAGAGGCGCCGACGGGAATGCCGGGAACGACTACACGCGGCGTTACAATACCAATCCGTCCAAGAGTTACAATGCCAGCGTCAATGCAAGTTATAGCGAACCATTGTTTACGGGGGCGCATCTGCAGTTCAGCTATCGTTATCAGTACCGTTATTCTGATACCGACCGCTCGATGTATGAATTCTCCGAGCTGATAGACTCCCTATGGCAGAATTATGGGATAGATTATCGCAAGAACATCTCATACATTCCTGGGACAGACGTGCTGGGGGCTTATATCGATGCCGACAACAGCCAATACGCCACATACAAAGAGCACAATCAGGACGCTTCCGTCATGTTCCGCTACCGGAAAGACAAAATCCGTTTTAACGCCGGCATCTCCATGCAGCCCCAGAAGACATTCATGGACTATCAGAAGGGGACTCTGGACACGACGGTCGTGCGGAACGTGCTGAACTGGTCGCCGCGTATCGACTTCCGGTACAAGTTTTCAGAAACGGGGCAATTGCGCTTCCGGTACAACGGCCGTTCGTCCCAGCCTTCCATGACCGACCTGTTGGATGTGACGGACGATTCGGACCCGTTGAACGTCTCAAAGGGCAATCCGGGGTTGAAACCGTCCTGGACAAACCGGATGAACGTGTTCTACAACAATTATATCCCCGACAAGCAACGGGGCTGGATAGTGCATGCGGACGTCAGCATGACCAACAACAGCATCAGCACGGCCATGCTCTATGACGAGTCGTCCGGCAAGCGGACGACCATGCCGATGAACATTAACGGGAACTGGGACGCCAGGTCAGGAGTCATGTTCAATACGGCCTTGGGAGAGAAGAAGTATTTCAACGTCTCTACCTTCACGGACTACGGCTTCACGAATTCCGTGGGTTATATCAGCTCCGACACCGATTTGGGGAGCGGGAACGCCTCCTCGGACCAGATTGTCAACCTCAGCCAGAAGAGCACGACCAAGAGCTTGAACGTGAACGAGCGGTTGAGGCTTAATTTCCGCAACGACTTGTTGGAAGTCGGCGTGGACGGCAGCATCAACTACCAGCATGCCCGCAACAAACTCCAGGAGAATGCGAACATGGACACGTATAGCTTTTCCTATGGCGGGAACGTGCAGTTCAATTTCCCCTGGAACATGGGGCTGTCCACGAATATCGGGCAGAGTGGCAGGCGCGGTTACGACGATGCGTCGATGAATACGGACGAGCTTATTTGGAACGCCCAACTTTCGCAGAGCTTCTTGAAGAGGAACGCGGCTACCGTCTCCGTGCAGTGGTACGACATCCTGCATGAACGGAGCAACATCAGCCGTTCGCTCTCGGCCACCCAGCGTACGGACACATGGAGCAATTCCATCAACAGTTACGTGATGGTACACCTCATTTACAGGCTGAACCTGATGGGAAACCGGGAAGCCCGTGCCGACATGAGGCAGGACGGGGGCTTCTTCCCGGGGCCGGGGCCGGGGCGCGGGCCGGGAAGAGGCCCGGGACGAGGCCCCGGGGGATTCGGGGGACCACGGTTTTAACCGGCGAAAGGCAGGGACGAACCGTCGGGACAAGGCCGCCCTTGCACTTGCAAGGGCGGTTTTTGCCGGGAAAGGGTGCCGCGGGTTTACTTTTCTTTGATTTCCGGGCTTGATTTCGATTCTTTTTCGTATGTTTGTTACGGATAAGCCGAATTGAGCCGTGTTCGGTGTGGTGATATATAGCGTACTCGGTGCTTTTTACTTGTTTATAGTCTTGAGCCAGATGCTGGTGGTGATTCTGGAGAACCGCCAGCCGGTGAAGACCGTGGCATGGTTGATGGTGTTGTTCTCCTTGCCCGTGGTGGGCTTGGTCATTTATTTCTTCTTCGGCAGGAACCGGAAGCGGGAGCACTTCGTGAGCCGCGCGTGCGCCAGCCAGCTTGCACGGCGTTCAGCCATGCGTTTCCACCAGGGAGGGTTCCCGGAACTCCCGGAGGAACACAAGCCTTTGATCAGGCTGTTCCGCCGGCAAAGCGGCTCGTTCCCCTATCCCGACAACAAGATACGTTTCTTCGTTTCCGGGGAAGAGATGCTCGACAACCTCCTGCGCGACATCGCCTCGGCGCGGCATCACATCCATGTGGAGTTCTATATCATTGAAGACGACAGGGTGGGCAGGCAGGTGCGCGAGGCTCTGGCGGCCAAGGCCCGCGAGGGAGTGAGCGTCCGGCTGGTGTACGACGACGTGGGGTGCTGGAACGTGAAGAACCGATTCTTCAAGCGGATGGAAGCGGACGGCATACAGGTGGCGGCTTTCCTTCCGGTACGTTTCCCGAAGCTCACCAGCAAGGTGGATTTCCGGAATCACCGGAAGATAGTGGTCGTCGACGGCATCATAGGCTATGTGGGCGGCATGAACCTCGCGGAGCGTTACGTCTACCAGGTGGACAAGAGCCAGCCCGTGTGGCGCGACACGCACGTGCGCATCATGGGGAACGCCGTGGGCGGCTTGCAGCGCGCCTTCCTCTCGGACTGGCACGTGGCGGCCGGGCAGACGGTCACGGACCAAGTCTACTACCCCGTGGAAGAGGAATGCCGCAAGATCATGGACGGCGACCGCGAGCCCTGCGTGAGCCGGAACGCCCTGATACAAATCGTGACCTCCATACCCACGGCGCCATGGCCGGACATCATGCAGGGAATGATTCTGGTACTCCTGCGCGCGCGCCGGTATTGCTACCTGCAAAGCCCTTATTTCATGCCCACGGAACGCATGCTGTTCGCCCTGCAGACGGCGGCGCTGGCGGGGGTGGACGTGCGCCTGATGATACCGGAGCGCACGGACAAGCGGCTCCTGACGTGGGCCTCGCGTTCGTATCTCCACGACGTGGTCCGCGCCGGGGTGAGGGTGTACCTTTATCGGAAAGGATTCCTGCACTCCAAGACGCTGGTGTGCGACGACACGCTGATGTCCTGCGGGTCGACCAACATAGATTTCAGAAGCTTCGAGCGCAATTTCGAAGTGAATGCCTTCGTGTACGACAAAGAGGCGGCGTTGCACATGAAAAAAGCGTTCCTGGAAGACCAGGAGCATTGCAGGATGTTGAACCTGGAGACGTGGGAGACGCGCTCCATCCGGTGCCGTGTGGCCGAATCCTCTATCCGCCTGCTGTCTCCTTTGCTTTGAAGAAGGAAAAGTTCACGCTCCCGTACGCGCGGCGCTCTTTGAAGGAAGGATGCGCGCCGAAGTCGTTGGCCTTGCCATGTTCCAGCACGAACAGGCCGCCGGGTTTCAGCAAGTCGCGCCGGAACACGAGGTCGGGAAGCTCCTCCAGCTCTTTCAGGGCGTACGGGGGGTCGGCAAAGATGAAGTCGAACTGCTCGTCGCACCTGTCCAAGTAACGGAACACGTCGGCACGCAGGAGGCGGCAGCGGGAAGCCTTCAGCGCGCCGATAACCCGGCCGATGAAGCGGAAATGCCGGGCGTCGCGTTCCACGGAAACCACTTTCCCGCACCCTCGCGAAAGCAGTTCTATGGTGATGCCGCCGGTGCCGGCAAAAAGGTCCAAGGCTTCCGGCCCCTCGTCGAAATCCAGATAGCCGTTGAGCACGTTGAACAGGCTTTCCTTGGCGAAATCCGTCGTGGGGCGCGCCTTGAAATCGCGGGGGACGTCGAAGCGCTTGCCCTTGTACATGCCGGTGATGACTCTCATGGCGATGGCCCGCGTTATATCACATGAATCCACAGGGCCAGCAAGTCGAACGGGATCCGCCGGTTACGGGCCAGCGCGGAGCGGCGGTAGATGTCGGACGCATCCGCGTTCCCGACGTTCTGCAGGTAGCGGGAAAGGAGCCGGGCCGTGGCGTTCTTTATGTCGCCGCCGCCCAGCAGCATGCATTCCTCCTGCCGCGCGTCCATTTCCAGGCCTTTCCACACGGAAAGGATGAAATAGGCCGCGTTTTCCGCCACGTCGGCAGGGAAGGTGTTGGCGTAACGCAACCGTTGCTCCCGATAGCTGAACACGAAGACTTCCTTCCCGTCGAAGTAAGCGTACAATTTCCGTTTGTCCTGCCGGGACAAGAGCCACAGCTTTTCCAGTATCATGGTGTGGCTGTGGTAGAACCGTATCCCGGGGAAGCGTTGGCCGAGCACGCGCTCCTCTTCATGGTCTACCGTGAATATCTGGGCTATCTCCAGATGGGGAAGGATATTATAGTAGGTCTTGCCCGTCTTCTCCCGGGCATACGTCAGGCGGTAGAGCGCATGGGCTTCCTCTTTCCGGAAACATTCCAAAGGCACCTGCATCGAAGGCCCCGCCACCAAGCCGTAGACCACGGGGCCGTTCCTCCCCCGCACCACGGCGGACTGCGCGATGGCCTCCCTCAGCGTCTCAGCGGGGCTCTCCCCTTCGCGGTAGGCATGGTCTTCCATGGCTACCGGATCCCTTGTCGCCGGGTCGTAGCCGTAAAAAGAAAATCCATCCGCGTGCAGGCGGATGGACAGGTTATAGGTCCGGCTCTGGTTATTCCCAGTTTCCTGCATTGTTGTTCGGGGTCATGAGGTCGCCGATCTTCAGTCCGCCGTAACGCCCCTGTTTCTCGGCCGCGTCCGTCAGGTTGTAAATCTCGCGTTCGCTCAGGCCTTTCAGGTAAGCGGAATAAGGGGCGCGGCATTCCATTACATTCTGGGTCACGCCGGAGCGGCCCACGTGGATGGTCTTTTCCAATTCGAAGACCTCGCCGTCGCTGTACGGGATGTACTGAAGGGAATCCGCGTCGCCGTCAGGCCCCAGGACGGCTTCGGCCATGGAAGACCACGTGGTGTCGCGGCGGAAGCCCTGCAGGCCGTTGGCCGCGATGGCGGCGGCGTCCCCGCTGTTCACGATGGCGGCGGCCTTGGACTCGGTCAGCCCTTTCTCCATCTGTTCGTCACTCAGCTCCCCCACTTTCGTCACGTGAGGGATGCGGGCCGTCTTGATGAAGTCGGCCAGCACGCTGAACGTGTCGCAGAACTCGCCTTCGTGCTGCTGGCGGTATTGTTCCTCCGCGTCCTTGATTTGAATCAGGCGAGCCTTGACCGCCGCTTCCCGCACTTCTTTCTCCTCGTTGAACTGGATGGGCTGCATGATGCTCTCGTAGCACAGATAAAGCAGGACCACTGCGCACAAGCCCAGGATGACATTAATCGCTTTTTTCATGATACATTTATAATTTTATTTGTTACATTCGCATCGCAAAAATAAGATAAATAAATTTAATATCCGACTTTTCGGAGGACTTTTTATCTCGGTTTTATGATAAATGAGGAATTAGGGCGGCTCATAGAGGGGAAATGCCCTTTCGAAGTCACGGACGGGCAACGGGAGATGATAGCCATGGCGGCGGATTTCCTCTTGTCGGGGGACAAGGACGGGCTCTGCCTGTGGCGCGGATATGCCGGCACGGGCAAGACGGCCGTCCTGAGCGCGTTGGTCAGGGCGCTGGGCGACTTGAAGCGGGAAACCGTCCTGCTGGCGCCCACGGGGCGGGCGGCCAAGGTCTTCGCCCTGCACGCGGGGCATCCGGCTTTCACCATCCACAAGCGCATTTACCGCCAGAAGTCCTTTTCCAACGAGACGGACAATTTCGTGCTCGACGTCAACCTGCAGAAGCACGCCCTGTTCGTCGTGGACGAGGCTTCCATGATTTCGGGGAGCGCCGGCGGGGCGGGGCGGCCCGGCCCCGGATGCCTGCTGGACGACTTGATACGTTACGTCTACTCGGGCGAGGGATGCCGCCTGATGCTGGTGGGCGACACGGCGCAGCTGCCTCCCGTGGGAGAGGAGTCCAGCCCGGCCCTCTCGCGGCGCGCGCTGGAAGGATACGGCCTGCACGTATGGGAAGGCGAGCTGACGCAGGCGGTACGGCAACACGGCGGGAGCGGCATACTGTGGAACGCCACGCGCCTGAGGCACTGGATTGCGGCGGACAGGCGCACGGGCCTGCCCAAGGTGCGCGTCCGGGGATTCCCCGACATCCGGCTCCTGCCCGGGGAGGAGCTGGCGGAAGCCCTGGAAGAAGCCTACGGCCGGTGCGGCCCGGACCAGACCGTCGTGGTGTCACGGTCGAACAAGCGGGCCAACATACACAACAACGGCATAAGGGGGCGCATCCTGGGGCTGGAGGAAGAGCTCGCGGGAGGCGACAGGTTACTGGTGGCCAAGAACAATTACTTCTGGACGGCGGAAGGGCAGGGGCATCCCCTCGGCTTTTTGGCCAACGGCGACGTGGCCGTCGTGCGGAGAGTGCGGCGCACGCGCGAGATGTACGGGTTCCGCTTCGCCGACGTGCTGATGGACTTTCCCGACTATGGCGACGCGGAGCTGGAAGCGACCGTGCTGCTGGACACGTTGCAGAGCGAGGCGCCGGCCTTGACGAAAGACCGGTCCGACGCCTTGTTCCTCGCCGTGGAAGCGGACTACGCTGACGTCGCCGAGAGGCGCGAGCGGATGAAGAAGCTGAAGGCCGACCCGTACCTCAACGCCGTGCAGGTGAAATACGCCTACGCCGTGACTTGCCACAAGGCGCAGGGCGGGCAGTGGCGGCGTGTCTTCGTGGATCAGGGCTACGTGACGGGGGACACGCCCGCGCCCGATTATGCCCGCTGGCTGTACACGGCCTTCACCCGGGCCACGGAAACCTTGTACCTGGTGAACTGGCCGCCGGGACAGACGGAAAGCGGGACGGGACAGGCTTCTCTGTAAGGATTCCCGAAGGAAACGCCCGGGGG
>CAYPMY010000055.1:0-12869 GCA_964412085.1 uncultured Paraprevotella sp.
AGTATCTTTTTAGTGTGGGTAAGCAAAAAGGTTGGCGATCCTGAACAGGAAGAATTTCTTGTCAACAACACCTCCAAGATTGGTTCTGAACAGTTTGATTTTTGCATCGAATGATTCAGCCAAGGCATCGGAGGAACGATTATTATAGAGTTCAACATTTCATCGTGGTGTTCATAAAAAGTCGCGGCAACGACATTGAAAGGGTGTAATCCGGCTTCTTCAACCTTATTGTACCACCGTGCCATTGTCAAACGTGCGGTATCCTTGATCGTGTCCTTTGGGAAGATCATGCGTGGAGAATGGCATAGTCCGTGGCTTCCTTGATATCAGGATATCCGTCAAAATAGTATGGCTGTCCTTTCTTTTTGTCGTTCAGTCCAATCGTCTGCCGGCTTGAAGAACAAGTGACGAGACCGTATGGCAATCCTTTGCGAGCGTCTCCGTTTGAATAACGGGATGGAGCGTATGGAGTACCGTCAAGTTTGGCTTCTTCCATCCCGTCATTGGATTGCCGCATGGCATCCCAACGACGTTCGATGCGCAGTCCTTGTACGACACGGCTTCTGAATATGGAAACTCTATGGCACGAGAGGCTTTAGGGAAGGCCGTGCGAACCGTCTTCCGCATGGAACCGGGCAAATCAAGTGCGACCTCTTCAACCATGTCGCGTTTGTCCCCACCTGTCATCCTTAATACTTCGATGACGTCTTCCGGTTTTGTTCCGGCGGCGACTGCAACCAGGCCCCGTTCCCTTGTGTGCGCGTTCTGACATAGGTGACTCTCCATCCGATGGCGGAAATTCGTCAACGGCCAGGCGAGAGTCTGCATTGTCGGCGGACAGCAACCGCTCCCCCGCGTGACCCGACTGTTCCCGGATACGGAATCCACTCAATGCCCCTTTGCTTTGTTTCTCAAACAAATGCCGTCTATATGATGAAACTCCCCAAGCGTGCGGCAAGTCGCCGGGGATGTCACCATGCGTCCCTCTTAAAAAGGACGCGACTCTTTCAAGTAGCGGACACCTTTCCCTGCCACGCTGACTTTCCCAACGAGACTCTCCCCGGTTTCTTTGTTTTTCACATCGCCTGCAACGTGATTTCAAAACGACCTCGTGGTCTCTAACTGAAAGTCCGGGACCGATGCCGCTTCCATAAACCCGAGTGGTTCATACCCCTTGTGTTCCCGATATCCTTTGTTCATGCGTCCGTCCAGATGAATCGTCATCGACATCGCATCAAGATCTCGTTCATCGGTCTCTATCTTTACTATCTCAAAACGTCCAGACATTTCGCTTGGAAGTAGTATTCGAGCCAATCGTTCTAATATCTTTGTCCCCGTAATCGCAAGGATAATCATTTGGGCACATTGCCCACACCTTTTTTGCTACTGAACTGCTATTTTTTACTGCCCCAAAAAGGGAGGGCATCCGTTCGGACATACCCCCTAAAAAAAAGAAGGTTGTCATCACGACAACCAATCTTTCATTAACCTTAAATCTAATACCATGAAAAACACAATGCAAATATACGGGTTTTCTATATATGTAGCACTATAATGGCAAAAAAATCCCCGTTATTTAACCTTATTTTACTAAAACACGCTCTTTTTTACTCTATGTGGAGTACAATCCCTTTCAAATATTCCCCTTCCGGGTGGTAGATATTGACGGGATGATCGGCCGATTGATGTAACTGGTGAAGGATACGCACGCGGCGTTCGCTTTGGGCGGCAGCGGTGAACACGGTGGTGCGGAATTGCTCCTTGCTTACCACCTGCGAGCAACTGAACGTGAACAGGATGCCGCCTGACTTGATTTTTCTGATAGCCTTGGCATTCAAACGCGCATAGCCCTTCAAAGCCTGCCGAAGCGCGTCCTTATGTTTGGCAAAAGCAGGAGGGTCGAGAATGATTAAGTCATATAGACCGTCCATCGCATCCAAATACTTGAAAGCGTCTTCGGTGTACGCCTCGTGTCGGCTGTCGCCCGGGAAGTTCAGTTCCATGTTGGCTCGGGTCTGGTCTATCGCCTTGGCCGAACTGTCCACGGAGTGTACCAGCGTGGCCCCGCCACGCATGGCGTACACGCTGAATCCTCCGGTATAACAGAACATGTCCAGTACGGCGCGTCCGTGTGCGTAACGTTCCAACAGCGAACGATTGTCGCATTGGTCTACGAAGAATCCTGTTTTCTGCCCTTTCAACCAATCGATACGGAACTTCAAGCCGTTCTCCACTGCCACGTTTTCCGTGCTTCCGCCCACGATGAAACCGTTTTCCTGCCCCAGTTCCGCCTTGAAAGGCAAGGTAGCTTCGCTCTTATAATAAACGTTTTCCACCGTTCCGTTCGTCACGGCCACGAGTGTCCGCGCTATTTCATGGCGTGCCATGTGCATGCCCACGCTGTGGGCTTGCATGACGGCGGTCTTTCCATACACGTCCACCACCAGCCCGGGCAGACAGTCTCCTTCGCCATGCACCAAGCGGTAGGTGTCATTCCCGTTTCCGTGTCCAGCCACTCCGATGGCACACCGCAAGTCGTAGGCCACCCGCAAGCGGTTTTCCCAATAGGCATCGTCTACCGTCTTGTCCTCGAAATCCAGTACCCTGACGGCAATGGAACCGATTTGCCAATGTCCTACGGCTATAAAATCACCCTCGTAAGTCAACACGCGCACCACTTCTCCTTCTTCGGGTTCTCCCTCTATATGGTGTATGGCACCGGAAAAGATCCAGGGATGGAAACGCTTCAGACTTTCTTCCTTTCCTCTTTTTAAATATAAGTTCTTGTACATAGCCTTTATCCTATTTATTCAAATTCCCTGTACTATTGCAAGTTCATAGTCGTTGCTTTCTTTCAAGATTTCCAATTCCCGATACAATCGTATGCATGCCCAGGCATCGGTAGCCGCATACAGTTTCTGCCCTTCGGTCAGCACGTCCGCCTCCCAGTTGGTGAGGCGTTGCCCCTTACTGATTTTCTCTCCGAAGATATTGGCATAGAGCTTCTGCAAGCTCATGTCCTCAATGCCGAAAGCACGGACATAATCCTGCAAATCCAAAAAGGAGCGAGGCTCGAACTCGCCGCGCTTATGGAGCGAGGCAAAGTCGTCGCGCAACGACAAACCGACTTTCAGGACATTTTCCTCTTGCAACAAACGTTTCACGCTATCGGTCACTCCGATAAGGTTCAATCGGAACAGGAAACAAGTATCATCGGTGGATGCTTGCAACAAAGCCACCTTGTTCATATATCTCTTACGGAAGGAAGGCCGCGTTTCGGTATCTATCCCCAAGACGGGCGAACCCAACAAATAATCTACGGCCTTTGTCGCTTCCGTCTTTGTCTGTATCACAAAAATGCGTCCACTGAACAAGGCACGCGGCAAAGCCGATATAAGTTTCTTGTCAAACTTACTATATAGCGTCTTCATCTCGTCTTTCTTGAAAGGTTAATCCGCATCCCCATCCTCTTCGGGACTGTACCTGACGCAATGGAGAGCCCGCATGGCATTCGTCAACGTTTGCCCCCAATACGACACGAACGCATTCTGGACTTCCGCCACGGCCTCGAACATATTTTCCTCCAGCCCGCCACGGTAGGTCTCCACAAAGTTCTTCAACGCCTGATAAATATCCGCCAAATCTTCGGAAATCGTTTTCACGACCGGATCGTCACTGAAAATCACGTTCCCGTTGCAAAAGTCCAGATAATCGTCTTTCGCGCCCAGCAAGCCGGAAAGCGTTAGACGGACAAATTCGTAGTCCTGCTCCGAAACGAAGGCTTCTGGAAAAAAGTCCTCCGCGCCCTCAATGTCCTCCAACAAGGCGGCCTTCAAATACAGCAAAGGCAAGAGTTTTAATACGGTATCCATAAAATCCTTGCGTTTTCTCCTTTCAGATTGTTCCAGATAGGAACAGAATTCGACCGCCACGGTTACAAATTCCACAGTATTCCGAGAATATACTATCGTTTTCTTATCATCCACAGTCATGGTGTTCCCGTCATCATTTTCTAAAGACCGCAAAGCTACAAATTTTGAGCGAAAAAAATAGCAAGATTGATGATTTTCATTTACTTTTGTAGTCGTTTTCATATCGCAAGCCAAGATGAGGAAAAAGAATCCGACGATACAAATCACCAAATTAGGAAACAAAGTACAGAGAGGAGAAGGAAAAAGGACTGAAAAAAAGACAGAAGTGGAAGAACATGTCCTGAATGCGGGAGAAGAACCGGTGGGGCATAAAGAAACTCTACGTTTTTTTTTCGGGCTGGTACTATTAATTCTGGCTCTTTTCATGCTGTTGTCTTTCACCTCCTACTTGTTTACTGGCGCGGAGGATCAATGTCTGATAGAACAAGGGGCAATGGAGGGTTTCCTGAATTATGCCGGAGCCGCAGGTGCCTACTGCGCCAATTATTGGATAACCCGCTGTTTCGGATTCTCGGCCTTCATTCTTCCCGTCTTTCTGATTATAGCAGCCATGAAACTGACCCGCGCCTACAAGGTCAGGCTTTGGAAGTGGTTTCTGAACTGTTCCATTCTCATCTTTTGGCTTTCCATCGCCGGCTCCTTTTTCTTCCAACAAACGTTCGAAGATTTGAGCGGGTGGAACTTCGTCAATCCGGGCGGTGACCACGGCTTATTTATAAGCAACTGGCTTAACCAACGTATCGGTAAGGTAGGAACGTTCATGGTATTGCTCCTGACTGCAGTTGCCTATCTGGCTTACCTGAGTAGCGAAACGATACGGCTGGTACGGCGAATCTTGAATCCGGTGGACTTCATCAAGTCGAAGTTTCCGGCAAAGGCAACGGACGAAAGAACCGAACCGGCTGGAAACCCCACCGACCCAGAACCGACCGACGAAACAGCCGGCATCATAAAAGAAGGGGAAGAGGATCCGCCCCAAACCATAGCTTTCCACATGGACACCCCGCTTACGGAAAAGGAAAACACGGATGGGGAAGAAACGGATGCTTTGGACAAACAGTCCGATTCCTCAAAAACAACTCCTGAACTGGGCATCGTGAAAACAGAAAAGGAGGAACTTGCCGATGCGAGCGGCAAGGGAACCCTGGAACCTTATGACCCGAAGCTGGACTTGGAAAATTACCATTACCCCACGCTCGAACTGTTGGACAAGCGTAATGATGACGATGCGCCCATCGACATGGAAGAGCAAAATAAGAACAAAGACCAAATCATTGAAGCACTCCAGAACTTCGGTGTAGGCATCTCTTCCATAAAGGCCACGGTAGGCCCGACCATCACGTTGTATGAAATCACTCCGGCAAAAGGAGTGCGCATCTCGCGTATCAAAAATCTGGAGGACGACATCGCATTGAGCCTAAGCGCACTGGGTATCCGCATCATCGCCCCAATGCCGGGCAAGGGAACCATAGGCATAGAAGTGCCGAATGCACGGCCCCGCATGGTGCCGATGGAAAGCATCCTGAACAGCCGGAAGTTCCGCGAGTCGGACTACGAACTGCCCATCGCATTAGGTAAAACCATCACGAACGAGGTGTTCCTGGTAGACCTGGCCAAAATGCCTCACCTCTTGGTGGCCGGTGCTACCGGGCAGGGTAAATCTGTCGGGCTGAACGCCATCATCACTTCCTTGTTATACAAGAAACATCCGGCAGAGCTGAAATTCGTCATGGTAGACCCGAAGAAAGTGGAATTCAGCATCTACTCGCCCATCGAGAACCATTTCCTGGCGAAGATTGCCGACGGGGACGACGAGCCTATCATTACGGACGTGCAAAAGGTCGTGGCCACGCTGAAAAGCCTCTGCTGTGAAATGGACACGCGCTACGACCTGCTGAAAAAAGCCCGTGCCCGCAACATTAAAGAATATAACACTAAATTCAAGAACCGCCAACTCAATCCTGAGAACGGTCATCGTTTCATGCCTTACATCGTGGTCGTCATCGACGAGTTCGGCGACCTGATCATGACAGCCGGGAAAGAGATAGAACTGCCCATCGCCCGCATCGCACAACTGGCCCGGGCCGTGGGAATCCACATGATTATCGCCACCCAGCGCCCGACCACCAACATCATTACGGGAACCATCAAGGCAAACTTCCCGGCGCGCATGGCCTTCAAAGTAAGTGCCATGATAGACTCCCGTACGATTCTGGATCGTCCAGGAGCCAACCAGCTTATCGGGCGGGGCGACATGCTTTTCCTGAGTGGCAGCGAACCCGTGCGGGTGCAATGCGCTTTCGTCGACACGCCGGAAGTGGAGCGAATCACGGCCTATATCGCCGAACAGCAAAGTTACCTCGGCCCTTTCGAGCTGCCCAAAGTGGAAATGGAAGGGGAAGAAAGTAACTCGGATGCAGTGGACATGACACATCTTGACCCGCTGTTCGAGGAGGCCGCGCGCCTCATCGTGGCAAACCAACAAGGCTCCACCTCCATGGTACAACGTAAATTCGCTATCGGATATAACCGTGCGGGGCGTCTGATGGATCAGTTGGAGAAAGCCGGCATCGTGGGGGCGGCACAAGGCAGCAAGCCCCGGGAAGTGCTGTGTATGGACGATGCCGACTTGGAGATGAGGCTGAACAATTTAAGATAACCTGACAAAGAAGCAGAAAAGATGGAAAAGATGCTATGGACTGTGGCTTTGTGCCTCGCCTTTGTCCCGGCAAGGGCGCAGCAAGCGCCCGATGCGCGGAAGATATTGGACGGGGCAGCCGCCCTGTTCACGGACAAGGGCGGCATCAAGGCTGCTTTTAAAGCCGACCATTTCTCCGAAGGCAACCTACGAGGAAGCACTTCGGGCACGATGTGCATCCAAGGCAACAAATTCCGAACGGACACTCCGGATATGATTACCTGGTACAATGGCGAGACGCAATGGAATTACGTGAAAGCCAATGACGAAGTCAACGTGAGTGTGCCGACTCTGGAAGAACGGCAAGGCATGAATCCCAATACGTTTGTCAACTTGTACAAAGAAGGATACGGTTATCAACTCAAGGAAACGGCCTTACGCGGGAAAAGCTGTTATGAAATTACGCTGACCGCCCGCGACAGGCGGAAAAGTCCGCGCACCATCATCTTGGACATCGGCAAGGATGACCGTATCCTGATGTGCGTCCGTATGCGACAGCGTGAAAAGGGAGAGTGGACACGCATCTCCATCCGGCGACTTCGTACCGGACAATCGTTCGCAGCTGCGGACTTCGAGTTCGACCCGAAAGATTATCCGCGGGCTGAAATCATAGACCTGAGATAAGCTTGCTTATGACATGCAATAAGCGCCTACCCAAACCCGAAAGATTTATGGAACATATCCGTTGCTTGATTGTCGGTTCCGGCCCTGCCGGATACACGGCGGCCATTTATGCGGGACGTGCCAATCTCAATCCCGTATTGTACGAGGGCATACAGCCCGGCGGCCAGTTGACCACCACGACAGAAGTCGAGAATTTCCCGGGCTTCCCCGAAGGCATAGCCGGCCCGGAACTGATGGAACACCTGCGCAGGCAGGCCGAACGCTTCGGGACGGACATCCGCAACGCCATTGCCATTAAGGCGGATTTAAGCGAATGCCCCTATAAGATCACGTTCGATGACGACAGCGTTGTGGAAACCGATGTTCTCATCATTGCGACCGGGGCCACGGCCAAATACTTAGGACTGGAAGACGAAAAGAAATACGCAGGCATGGGGGTCAGCGCCTGTGCTACCTGTGACGGGTTCTTTTACCGTAAAAAGACCGTGGCCGTGGTGGGCGGCGGCGATACGGCCTGCGAAGAAGCCGCCTATCTGGCCGGGCTGGCGGCCAAGGTCTATCTGCTCGTGCGCAAGCCTTTCCTCCGCGCTTCCAGAATCATGCAGGAACGCGTACTGGAAAATCCCAAGATAGAAGTGCTCTTCGAACACAACGCGGAGGGCTTGTTCGGTGAAAACGGAGTGGAGGGCGTGCACGTGGTGAGACGTAAGGGAGAAGCCGACGAGCGGCATTACGACATTGCCATAGACGGTTTCTTCTTGGCCATTGGACACAGGCCAAACTCGGACATCTTCAAGCCGTGGGTGAAAACCGATGAAACCGGTTATATCCTTACGGAGGGGAACTCCCCGCGCACAGGTTTGCCCGGTGTCTTTGCGGCAGGAGACGTTGCCGACCCTCATTACCGCCAGGCCGTCACTGCCGCGGCCAGCGGGTGCAAGGCGGCCATCGAGGCAGAACGTTACCTGACAGGACACAAGTTGTAAAAGACGACGACAGGAGCATGGACAGGGCATCCTCCCATTTTTTATGCAGAGAAAAAACGTCGAAAAACTTGGCGGAATGCGCTGTTATTCGTAACTTTGCGGCCTATTAGTCCAAAGAGGCCGAAAAAGTGAAGCCGCGACGACGGCATCCGCCTCATGGAGAAACCCGTTTAATTCATTGATAATGTATGTAATTGTAGAGATTAACGGTCAGCAGTTCAAGGCTGAAGAAGGCAAAAGGCTGTTCGTACATCACATTAAGGATGCCGAGGCTAACCAAGTCGTTGAATTTGAGAAAGTGTTGTTGGCAGACAACAATGGTGGTGTGACCGTGGGCACTCCCATCGTGGAAGGTGCGAAGGTGGTTTGCGAGATAGTATCTCCGCTGGTAAAGGGCGACAAGGTATTAGTGTTCCACAAGAAGAGAAGAAAAGGTTATCGTAAGCTGAGAGGTCATCGCCAGCAGTTCACCGAACTGACCGTCAGACAAATTATTGCTTGATCCTTAAAAGTTAGAAGAAAATGGCACATAAAAAAGGCGTGGGCAGTTCCAAGAACGGCCGCGATTCAAAATCAAAGAGATTAGGCGTGAAGATTTTCGGCGGGCAGAAGTGTGTGGCCGGCAACATCATTGTTCGCCAGCGCGGCACGGTTCACAATCCCGGCATGAACGTAGGCATGGGTAAAGACCATACTCTTTACGCATTGGTGGACGGTGTGGTAACTTTTAGGAAAGGTTCCTACAGAGGCCGTCAAGGCAGAAGCGTTGTTTCCGTAGAAGTCAAAGCTGAAGCATGATGGCACGAGCTTGTTACACGGCATGAATAAAAGCCTTTCCCCCGGGGAAAGGCTTTTATTTTACCTTTGTACGAAAGCCGGTCTCAACCGGCCTCGCCGCCAACATCTTGTCCCGTACGCGCCCCGTCCATGTCCATGATTTCGGACGATGAAACAGCCGCAGTTGCAGTCCTTATTGCAACGCCGGTAGAATTTACGTTTAGCGTCATGGTCGTTGCGTCCCCCATCCCTGATGCGGCGAAAGATAGTTCCCTGTTCCGGACACGAGCCGTTCGGAAGATGATATTCCACCCGTTTCCATTGTCCTCCCCATCAAGGTACTGTCTCTTTATGTTCCATGCGATGCAGTGCGATGCGCCTCCCTCTTTGTCTATGGAGCGACAGTCTGTTTGCCTTATTCGGCAATAGGGGAACGCGGCCTGGACAAACCGTTTCGCCTGTTCGCCTTCGTCGATACCGAATTTCGGCAGGACAATATTGTTACCCGCCTGAAGGAAATGTATCACAACCGTGATGCTTTGTTTGTCAATCGTGGTTCGCAAATCCTCGATGCCGTTTCCGCGTCTTCTTCCGGATGCCTTTCGGCCGCCTCATGCGAGGCTTTCGCGCGCCGTGCGTCGACACTTTCGCGATTGCGGGTCGTCGCGTCCGCCACACCGTACGCGTCAAGCGGCCCGTCGATGTCTTGCAAGCCCCGGACGGATGCCGGGCGTCCGCGCTCTTCCCTTTCTTCTCTTCATTTTCCTTTCGGCGGGTCCGTCCGGTTCCCCGACGTCGCCCCCGGGGAGAGGGGGACGGCAGGATCCTTTGCCTGCCCGCCCCGGGCTTTCCGCCCCGCAAAGATGACGCATTGACATTCACCCTCCCCGTTTAACAATGTCTAACCCGGGAAGGCCGTCTTGACGGCCGCGCCAACCTCTGTCCCGTCTTTCCCTGCGGTGAGATTCAATCGTCCTCCCCGCTTTCCTCGTCCTCGTCGCCGAAGTCTGGCGGCAGGTCGTCCGGGTATTCGGGCGCGGTGAACTCCTCCAAGCTTCGGCGGTCTTTCTTCGTGGGACGTCCGGTCCCGCGGGCGCGGCCGACGAAGCCGCTCAGGCGGTTCATCTCCAAAAGTTCGTATTGTTCCGGCGGGGTGACGTTTTCCAGTATTTCCGGGATCAGCTTGGCGCTGACACGTTTTTCCACGGTCTGCTTGACCTTGAAGGAATAAGTTACGGGAGGCCTGCGCACTTCGACGACGTCGCCCGGCCTGACGGTGCGCGAGGGTTTCAGTTGCGCGCCCTTCATGGAGACCTGCCCTTTCTTGCAGGCGGCGGCGGCCATCGAGCGCGTCTTGAAGATACGGGCGGCCCACAGCCACTTGTCTATTCTCGCTTCGTCCATGCGTGTTCCTCCTACTTCTTGTTGAATCGGTTCATGGTGATCTGGATGCCGGCCAGGCAAAAGCTTTTTATCATTTCGCAAGCCAGCTCCACCCGTTCGTCCATTGTCTTCAAGTCCTCTTCCGGGAATTGCCCCAGCACGAAGCCGATTTGTCCGCCCCTGGGGAAATCGCTGCCGATGCCGAACCTGAGACGGGCGTACGCCTGCGTGCCCAAGACGGAAGCAATGTTCCTCAGTCCGTTGTGGCCGGCGTCGCTCCCGCCCGGTTTCATGCGCAGGGCGCCGAACGGGAGGGCCAGGTCGTCCACGACTATCAGGACGCGTTCAAGGGGGACGCCCTCTTTGTTCATCCAATACCTGACGGCGTTTCCGCTCAGGTTCATGTAGGTGGACGGCTTCAAGAGCACTATCCGCCGCCCTTTCAGCGAGAGGGAAGCCACGGCGCCGTAACGCCTGTCCTCAAAAACGATATTGGACGCCTTGGCCAAGGCGTCCAATATTCTGAAACCCATGTTGTGACGGGTCCCGGCATACTCGCTTCCGACATTGCCCAAACCGACAATCAGGTGTTTCATCCCCGGTTTGTGGATTTAGTTGTCCGCGGACGCGGCGGTCTTGGCCCCGCGTGTCATCTTGACCTGACAAACGACGACTTCTTTGTTGGTAACCAGCTCCAATCCTTCGAAGTGCAGCTCGCCGACCTTGATGGTCTTGCCCAATCCCAAGTCCGTCACGTCGATGTTCAGGCGTTCGGGGATGCTGGTATAAACGGCTTTCACTTTCAGCTTGCGCACGGACGCCGTCAGACGGCCGCCGGCTTTCACGCCTTCTGCCAGACCGTTCAGCTTGATGGGCACTTCCATCACGATGGGCTTCGTGTCGGTGATTTCATAAAAGTCCACGTGAAGCACGTTGTCCTTTACGGGGTGGAACTGGATTTCCTTCAGGACGGCCTTGCACTTTCTGCCGTCGATGTCCAGGTTTACGGCATAGATGTCCGGCGTGTAAATCAGATTGCGCAGTTCGTCGTTTGTCGTGGTGAACGGCAACGAGACCGGTGCGCCGTTCTCGTCCTTTGCTTCCCCGTACAAGTTGCAGGGCACGAAGCCTTCCTTACGAATCCTGCGCGCGAATTTCTTGCCGAATTCAAGCCTTACTGTGCCTTTTACATTGATTTCCTTCATTGCTTTGTTTTTTTTGTGTTACTCTGAATTAAGTGTTTATGCTTAATCTCACCATCACACGATGTGCGCGTCTTCCGATGATGCTGAAAAGCGTTGCAAAATTACGGCTTTTCATCGTAACGACCAAATGTCGCGGACGTTTTCCCGGCGCGACTGCGTCAGATTTCGGCCTTGGGCGGCATCCCGGGGGGATGTCCGGCGGCAGCGATGCGCGGGGAAGCCGTTCCTTCGGGCCGCGTTTGCCGTCGTGTCGCCTGCCCGTCTGCATGGGGGCTTCCGTGTGGCCGATGGGCCTTTGGCGCCGTTTGTGGCGCGACGGACGGCGGCCCGCGAAGGCATGGGCGGCGATTGCCGGAGACGGGGGCCGCCGGATTGTCTTGCGTCGCGGACGGCTTGCGGGAGTCCGCACGCCGGACTGCGGGGAACCCCGGGCCGGAAGCCCGGGCGACGGGACGAGGCACGGGAGCCGCGAGGGATAGTCGCCGGATGCGTCAGCGGACTGCCCGGGGACGAGGCCGCCCCCGCGCGCCCGCGCCACTGTCCTGGGCGCGGCTTCATGATGGATGTACGCCCGCGCCCCCGCCGCCTGCCGCTCCTCCGGCGGCGAACCTGCGGCACCGCCCCCGCAAGCCGGAAGGCCAGGGCGGCCTGACTGCCCCGGCCGGCGCGGAGGCTTGTCCCTGCCCCGCTGACGTTTTGTCAGAATGTCAGTCCCGGCCCCGCGTGGCCCGCGTATGCGCGTCCCTGCCGGGGCGGCGCGGGAAATACGCGATTCTCGCGCCGCCGCCGGGAGGCGGGATGTCGGCCGGAAAGGGGTTTCCGCTTGCAGGATGCGCGGCGGGCGGCCGCTTCCCGCGCCTTTCCGGCAGGGACGCGCAAGCCCGGAGGGCGTTCCCCTTGCAAAACGACACTTCCGTCCCGCGCCCGTTTTCCCTCCAAATAGAGGGAAAAAGCGGGTTTCCCGCCGTCCGTTCCGCCGTTTCCAAGAGGAAAATCCTCCGTCATGCGGAGACTGGAGCCACAACCTGCGGAGAAAAAAAACGTTTTCTCGGCAGAAACGGGATTTTTTCTCCGCAGAAAAACGGGCGGTTTCGGTGAAAGGACGTTAAACGGATGCCCCGAACGTGAAAAAACGTATCCGGGAACGCCTCTCTTCGCTCCTGATCCGCGTTTTCCGGCGGCAGTCCGCGACGCGCGGGACGGCCTTTCCCCTTTCATCCTGCTCGCGGAAGTCGGGAATCGGTTGACAGGTTGTCGGAACGGG
>CAYPMY010000056.1:0-12817 GCA_964412085.1 uncultured Paraprevotella sp.
GCACTTCCTTGGTAAGGAAGAGGTCCCGAGTTCAAGCCTCGGTAACAGCTCGGACGAGCATTGGATAATTCATTAATCAAATAAAAAAGGAAAAAGCTATGGCTAAAGAGAAATTCGAGCGTACTAAACCTCATGTTAACATCGGTACTATCGGTCACGTGGACCACGGAAAGACCACTTTGACTGCCGCCATTACCACAGTGCTGGCGAAGCAAGGTCTGTCGGAAGTGAAGTCGTTCGACCAAATCGATAACGCTCCGGAAGAAAAGGAGCGCGGTATCACTATCAACACCTCACATGTCGAGTATGAAACGGCAAAGCGTCACTATGCGCACGTAGACTGTCCGGGACACGCCGACTATGTGAAGAACATGGTGACGGGTGCCGCGCAGATGGACGGTGCCATCATCGTGGTCGCCGCGACGGATGGCCCGATGCCCCAGACGCGTGAGCACATCTTGCTGGCTCGTCAGGTAAACGTTCCGCGTTTGGTCGTGTTCCTGAACAAGTGCGATATGGTTGACGACGAAGAAATGCTGGAGCTTGTCGAAATGGAGATGCGCGAGTTGCTGGCGGCTTATGACTTCGAAGAAGACACTCCGATTATCCGTGGTTCTGCTTTGGGCGCATTGAATGGCGTCCCTGAATGGGAAGAAAAGGTAATGGAACTTATGGATGCCTGTGATACTTGGATCCAGGAGCCTGTCCGTGACATTGAGAAGCCTTTCTTGATGCCGGTCGAGGACGTGTTCTCCATTACTGGCCGCGGTACCGTGGCGACGGGCCGTATCGAGACCGGCATCGTGAAAGTGGGTGATGAAGTCCAGATCCTTGGCTTGGGCGAAGACAAGAAGTCCGTAATCACCGGCGTGGAGATGTTCCGCAAGTTGCTGGACGAAGGTGAAGCCGGCGACAACGTCGGCGTGTTGCTTCGCGGCATCGACAAGACGGAAATCAGACGTGGTATGGTGATTACCCATCCGGGCTCTATTACTCCTCACTCAGGCTTCAAGGCATCCATCTACGTGTTGAAGAAAGAAGAAGGCGGGCGCCACACTCCGTTCGGGAACAAATATCGTCCTCAGTTCTATCTGCGCACCATGGACTGCACGGGCGAAATCCATTTGCCGGAAGGGATTGAAATGGTAATGCCGGGTGATAATGTGGAGATCACAGTGCACTTGATTTATCCGGTGGCCTTGAATGTGGGCCTGCGTTTCGCCATCCGTGAGGGCGGCCGTACGGTAGGCTCCGGCCAGATTACCGAAGTCTTTGACTAATTTCAAGGTCGTTGCAGGCTTTCCCCTTAGGGGGAGAGCCATTAACGGGAGTAGCTCAGTTGGTAGAGCACCGGTCTCCAAAACCGGGTGTCGGGAGTTCGAGCCTCTCTTCCCGTGCTAATGATAAGGAATATGTTTAAGGAGATTTTCAAATATTGTAAGGAATCCTATGGTGAACTTGTCCATAAAACAACTTGGCCGACTCGTTCAGAACTTACCAACAGTGCAGTCGTAGTATTATTTGCTTCCCTACTCATTGCATTGGTCGTTTTCGCTATGGACTTCGTGTTCCAAGGCGCAATGGAAGTTATTTACCCTAATTAAGTGAGAAATGGCTGAGACTGAAATGAAATGGTACGTCATGCGTGCCGTGAGTGGAAAGGAAAGCAAAGTGAAAGAGTACATTGATGCCGAGATAAAAAAAGGCGACTTTGGAAAATTCGTTTCTCAGGT
This sequence comes from uncultured Paraprevotella sp., assembly GCA_964412085.1. Taxonomy (GTDB): domain Bacteria; phylum Bacteroidota; class Bacteroidia; order Bacteroidales; family Bacteroidaceae; genus Paraprevotella. The sequence continues at coordinate 1,734 of CAYPMY010000056.1, forward strand.
GTTGATACCGACAGAGAAGGTAGTCCAGGTCCGTAAGGGCAAGCGTATCGTCAAAGAGCGCAATCACTTGCCGGGCTATGTGCTGGTGGAAGCGGCCTTGGCGGGTGAGATACTCGTGTCGTTGCGCAACACGCCGAACGTGTTGGGCTTTTTGGGTGAATCCAACAGTAACCCCACTCCGTTGCGCCAGTCTGAAGTCAACCGTCTTTTGGGTGCCGTTGATGAAATGCAAGATGTACCGGAAGAGGTGTTGATACCTTATGCTGAGGGGGAGACGGTGAAAGTGACAGAGGGGCCTTTCAGCGGCTTCTCTGCCGTAATAGAAGAAGTGAATAACGAGAAGAAGAAGCTGAAAGTAATGGTCAAGATTTTCGGCCGCAAGACGCCGTTGGAATTAAGCTTCATGCAAGTGGAGAAGGAATGATGCGTTTCGTCACGCGTATCGTCCTTGAATATCAGACTCAACAAACAACAAAGAAAATGGCTAAAGAAGTTGCAGGATTAATCAAACTACAGATTAAAGGAGGCGGTGCGAATCCATCTCCTCCGGTAGGCCCTGCCTTGGGCTCCAAGGGTATCAATATCATGGATTTCTGTAAGGCATTCAATGCTCGGACGCAGGAGAAGGCCGGCAAGGTGCTTCCGGTGGTGATTACCTATTACACTGACAAGTCGTACGACTTTATCGTAAAGACTCCTCCCGTGGCAGTACAGTTGATGGAGATTGCGAAGTTGAAAGGCGGTTCTGCAGAGCCGAACCGCAAAAAGGTCGCTGAAATCTCTTGGGAGCAGGTGCGCACGATCGCCCAGGATAAAATGCCTGATTTGAATTGCTTTACAATAGAAGCTGCGATGAAGTTGGTTGCAGGGACAGCAAGGAGTATGGGTATCACTGTAAAAGGAGACTTCCCAGGTTAACAATTAAAATCTTCAATTAAAATGAGTAAACTGACAAGAAATCAAAAGTTGGTCGCTGACAAGATTGAAGCAGGGAAAGCATACTCTTTGAAAGAAGCTTCCCGGTTGGTTAAGGATATCACGACAACCAAGTTCGACGCTTCCGTAGACATTGACGTACGTTTAGGCGTGGATCCCCGTAAAGCCAATCAGATGGTAAGGGGTGTCGTGTCCCTGCCAAACGGCACGGGCAAAGTTACCCGGATTCTTTGCCTGTGTACTTCGGATACCGAGGCTGCCGCCAAGGAAGCAGGTGCTGACTATGTAGGTCTTGATGAATATATTGAGAAGATAAAGGGCGGTTGGGCTGACGTGGATGTCATTATCACGATGCCTTCGGTAATGGGGAAAATCGGCGTGCTCGGCCGCATACTCGGCCCTCGTGGGTTGATGCCTAATCCGAAGAGTGGTACTGTAACCATGGATGTGGCTAAGGCTGTGCGAGAAGTGAAACAAGGTAAGATCGACTTTAAGGTAGACAAAACTGGTATTGTACACACTTCTATCGGCAAGGTCTCTTTTACTGCCGAGCAAATTGCGCAGAATGCGAAAGAGTTTATTTCAACTCTCAATAAGTTGAAACCCGCAGCGGCCAAGGGTACCTATATTAAGAGTATTTATCTTTCAAGCACGATGAGCCGCAGTGTCAAGGTTGACCCGAAGGCCGTGGAGGAAACTTAAAAAAGCAAATGGACGATGAGAAAGGAAGAAAAAGGCAGAATCATAGCTCGGCTCGGGAAGGCACTGGAAGAGTATGCGCATTTCTATCTGGTGGACGTGACGGGGCTGAATGCCGCAGCGACGAGCGCGGTGAGAAGGAAGTGCTTTCAGGCGGAAGTGAAAATGGTGGTCGTGAAGAACGCGTTGCTCCACAAAGCCTTGGAAGCATCCGAAACGGACTATGCTCCTTTGTACGGTTGCCTGAAAGGGGCGACGGCGGTGTTGTTCGCGGACAAGGCGAACGCTCCCGCGAGGTTGTTGAAAGACTTTGCCAAGAACGGGGTGCCCGCATTGAAAGCGGCATATGCCGAAGGAGGTTTCTATGTAGGAGCAGACCAACTTGAGGCACTTGCGGCCATCAAGAGCAAGGAGGAAGTCATTGCCGAGATTGCGGCCTTGTTGCAGTCGCCGGTGAAGAAGGTGGTTTCAGCCCTTCAATCGGGAGGGAACACCATCCATGGGATTCTCAAGACCATGGGCGAAAGACCCGAATAATTAAATTAGTATCAAACAAATAAAAATAGAACGAAAATGGCAGATTTGAGAGCTATCGCTGAAGAATTGGTGAATTTGACAGTGAAGGAAGTTAATGAATTGGCAACTATCTTGAAAGATGAGTACGGAATTGAACCTGCGGTGGCGGCTGTCGCCCCAGTCGCCGGTCCTGCCAGCAGTGACGCTGAAGTCGCTGCCGAGAAAGATTCTTTCGATGTAGTATTGAAGAGTGCGGGCGCAACCAAGCTGCAGGTGGTGAAGAAAGTGAAAGAGGCTTGCGGCCTTAACTTGAAAGAGGCGAAAGATTTGGTTGACGGCATTCCCAGCGTGTTGAAGGAAGGAATGCCGAAGGCTGATGCCGAAGCCTTGAAGAAAACCCTCGAGGAAGTGGGTGCCGAAGTCGAGTTGAAATAACTAAAAGTGCCTGTACCTTCAGGTTCAGCGGTAAAGAATCCTCTGGTAGAGGATTCTTTACCTTTTCGTGTGAAACCATCAACAAGTGCAACTAACAACAATACAGATGTATTCAAACCTTGTAAACCAAAGAGTCAACTTTGCCACAATCAAGAACCCGATGCCTTACCCGGATTTCCTTGACGTGCAATTGAAGTCGTTCAAGGATTTCCTGCAGTTGGACACTCCTCCGGAAAAACGCAAAAACGATGGCTTATATAAAGTCTTTTCGGAGAATTTCCCAATTGCCGACACGCGTAACAACTTCGTGCTGGAGTTCCTTGACTATTATATTGATCCCCCACGCTATACGATAGAGGAGTGTTTGGAGCGCGGACTCACGTATAGTGTGCCGCTCAAGGCCAAACTGAAGCTGTATTGCACGGATCCGGATCACGAGGACTTTGACACGGTGGTTCAGGACGTGTTCTTGGGTCCCATTCCTTATATGACCGACAACGGGACTTTCATCATCAACGGGGCCGAGCGGGTGGTGGTTTCGCAATTGCACCGTTCGCCGGGCGTGTTCTTTGGTTCGAGCATCCATGCGAACGGGACGCAACTGTATTCGGCGCGAATCATCCCGTTCAAGGGTTCATGGATTGAATTCGCCACGGACATCAACAACGTGATGTACGCATATATCGACCGGAAGAAGAAATTGCCTGTCACGACTTTGTTGCGTGCCATAGGCTTCGAGGACGACAAGGACATTCTGGAGATTTTCGACCTGGCGGAAGAAGTGAAAGCAACGAAAGCCAACTTGAGGAAACACGCTGGCAAGAGGCTGGCCGCCCGCGTGCTGAAGAGCTGGATTGAAGACTTCGTGGACGAAGATACGGGCGAGGTGGTCTCGATAGAGCGGAACGAAGTCATATTGGATCGCGAAGCCACGCTGGACGAAGAGAACATCTGCATCATCGTGGACAGCGGAGCCGGAAGCGTGTTGTTGCACAAGGAGGAGGCAGGCACGACGGATTATTCCATCATCTTCAATACACTGCGGAAAGACCCGTGCAACTCCGAGGGGGAGGCCGTGTCGTACATTTACCGTCAGTTGCGCAACGCCGACCCAGTGGACGACACCAGTGCGCGTGAAGTGATCAACAACTTGTTCTTTTCGGAGAAACGCTATGACTTGGGCGAAGTGGGACGCTACCGCATCAACAGGAAGCTGAACCTCGCGACGGACATGGACGTGCGCGTATTGACGAAAGAGGACATCATAGAGATTATCAAGCATCTGATAGAGTTGACGAACTCGAAGGCACTTGTGGACGACATCGACCATCTGAGCAACCGCCGCGTAAGGACGGTGGGCGAACAGTTGAGCAACCAGTTCGCCATCGGGCTGGCTCGCATGAGCCGTACGATAAGGGAACGCATGAACGTGCGCGACAACGAAGTGTTCACTCCGACGGACTTGATTAACGCGAAGACCATTTCTTCCGTAATCAATTCCTTCTTCGGAACCAATGCCCTCTCGCAATTCATGGATCAGACCAACCCTTTGGCGGAGGTGACGCACAAGCGGCGTTTGTCGGCCTTGGGGCCAGGCGGCCTGTCGCGCGAACGTGCCGGCTTCGAGGTGCGAGACGTACACTACACGCACTATGGCCGCTTGTGTCCTATCGAATCTCCTGAAGGACCGAACATCGGACTGATTTCTTCCTTGTGCGTGTATGCCAAGATCAACAGTCTCGGTTTCATCGAAACCCCTTACCGCAAGGTGCGGAACGGGGTGGTGGACTTGTCTCCGAAATCCGGTATCGAATACCTGACGGCGGAAGAGGAGGAGGGCAAGGTCATCGGACAGGGCAATGCTCCATTGAACGATGACGGTACGTTCGTCCGCAAGAAAGTGAAGTGCCGCCGGGACGATGATTATCCGGTAGTTCCTCCTTTGGACATAGACCTGATGGACGTGGCTCCGCAGCAGATTGCTTCCATTGCGGCGGCCTTGATACCGTTTCTGGAACACGACGACGCGCACCGCGCGCTGATGGGTTCGAACATGATGCGACAGGCCGTGCCTTTGTTGCGAAGCGAATCTCCGATAGTGGGTACTGGTATAGAGAAGCAGGTGTGCGAGGACTCGCGCACGATGATTACGGCGGAGGGCGACGGTGTGGTGGAATACGTGGATGCCACGACCATCCGTGTCTTGTACGACCGCACGGAAGAGGAGGAGTTCATAAGTTTCGAACCCGCATTGAAGGAATACCGCATCCCGAAATTCCGCCGCACGAACCAGAACATGACGGTTGACTTGCGTCCTGTCTGCGACAAGGGGCAACGCGTGAAAGCTGGAGACATCCTGACGGAAGGCTATTCCACCCAACAAGGGGAACTGGCCTTGGGCAAGAACCTGCTGGTGGCTTATATGCCATGGAAAGGTTATAACTATGAAGATGCCATCGTGCTGAACGAGCGCGTGGTGCGCGAAGACATCCTGACCTCTGTGCATGTGGAGGAGTTCTCGTTGGAAGTGCGTGAAACGAAACGCGGGGTGGAGGAGTTGACGGCCGACATTCCGAACGTGAGCGAGGAAGCTACCAAGGACTTGGACGAGAACGGCATCGTCCGCGTCGGTGCCCGCATCCAGCCGGGCGACATCATGATAGGGAAGATTACCCCGAAGGGCGAGAGTGACCCTTCGCCCGAGGAGAAGCTGTTGCGTGCCATCTTCGGAGACAAGGCTGGCGACGTGAAAGATGCTTCGCTGAAGGCTTCCCCGTCGTTGAACGGGGTAGTGATAGACAAGAAGCTGTTCTCCCGTGCCATCAAGACACGTGCCGCCAAGGCCGCAGACAAACTGGTTCTTCAGAAAACGGACGAAGAATTCAACAGCAAGGTCGAGGACTTGAAAGCTATCCTGATAGACAAATTGTCGGAACTGACGAAAGGCAAGATTTCACAAGGAGTGAAGGATTACATGGGGAGCGACGTGATTGCCGCAGGATGCAGGTTCGCGGCTTCCGCCTTGGAAGGACTTGACTTCACGACGATACAGCTAAGCGGCTGGACGGATGATGAGCATCTGAACGGCTTGATATCCCGACTAATCATGAACTTCCTGAAGAAATACAAGTTGCTTGACGCGGAACTGAAACGCAGGAAGTTCGCGATTACGATTGGCGACGAATTGCCTTCGGGAATCATCCAGATGGCTAAGGTCTATGTCGCCAAGAAACGTAAGATTGGCGTGGGCGACAAGATGGCTGGGCGTCACGGGAACAAGGGCATCGTGTCGAAAATCGTGCGTCAGGAAGATATGCCGTTCTTGGCGGACGGGACACCAGTGGACATTGTCTTGAATCCGTTGGGTGTGCCTTCGCGCATGAATATTGGGCAGATTTTTGAGACTGTCTTAGGAGCTGCGGGGAAGAAACTCGGAGTGAAGTTCGCGACCCCGATTTTCGATGGAGCCACGTTGGATGACTTGTGTGAATGGACGGACAAGGCGGGTCTGCCACGCTATTGTTCCACGCAATTGTATGACGGTGAGACCGGAGAGAAGTTCGACCAATTGGCCACAGTGGGTGTTGCGTATATGCTGAAGTTGGGACACATGGTGGAAGACAAGATGCATGCCCGTTCCATCGGTCCGTATTCATTGATTACGCAGCAGCCGCTTGGGGGCAAAGCACAGTTCGGCGGGCAGCGTTTCGGGGAAATGGAAGTCTGGGCACTTGAGGCGTTCGGCGCGTCTCATGTGTTGCAGGAGATTCTGACTATCAAGTCGGATGACGTGTCGAGCCGTTCGAAAGCTTACGAGGCGATTGTCAAGGGTGAGCCGATGCCAGTACCGGGTATCCCGGAGTCGCTGAATGTGTTGCTCCACGAGCTGAGAGGCTTGGGGTTGAGCATTACGCTTGAATAACAGTTGAACCTTTTATTTTAATGACAGAACATGGCTTTTAGGAAAGAATCCAAAATGAAGAGTAACTTCACGAAGATAACCATCGGACTGGCTTCGCCAGAAGAAATCTTGGAAAACTCGTATGGCGAGGTCTTGAAACCCGAAACCATCAACTATCGCACCTATAAACCGGAACGTGACGGTTTGTTCTGCGAACGTATCTTTGGTCCAACGAAGGATTATGAATGCCATTGTGGAAAGTACAAGCGGATTCGTTATAAAGGTATCGTCTGCGACCGTTGTGGTGTGGAAGTGACGGAGAAGAAAGTGCGGCGCGAACGTTCAGGGCACATCGCGTTGGTGGTGCCTGTGGCTCATATCTGGTATTTCCGTTCGTTGCCGAACAAGATCGGTTATTTGTTGGGCATACCAACGAAGAAACTGGAGGCGGTCATTTACTACGAACGCTATATCGTCATACAGGCGGGTGTGCTGGCCGGAGAGGGAGTCGCGTCAAATGATTTGCTGACCGAGGACGAATATCTGGATTATCTGGAGAGACTTCCCGGAGGAAACCAGTATCTGGATGATTCGGATCCTGACAAATTCGTAGCGAAGATGGGCGCGGAGGCCGTTTATGACCTTTTAATCCGTTTGGATTTGGATAAATTGTCATACGAGTTGCGTGACAGTGCCAATGCGGATACGACGCAGCAACGCAAGGCCGAAGCCCTGAAGCGGTTGCAAGTGGTTGAGTCTTTCCGTGCCAGCCGTGGACGCAACAGACCCGAATGGATGATTATGAAGATACTTCCAGTGATTCCGCCCGAGTTGCGTCCGCTGGTTCCGTTGGATGGTGGGCGTTTTGCCACTTCGGACTTGAACGACTTGTATCGTCGTGTGATTATCCGCAACAACCGTTTGAAGCGGTTGATTGAGATCAAGGCTCCTGATGTGATTTTGCGTAACGAGAAGCGTATGTTGCAGGAGGCCGTGGACAGCTTGTTCGACAACTCGCGCAAGTCGAGTGCGGTAAAGACGGATGCCAACCGCCCCTTGAAGTCCCTTTCCGATTCGTTGAAGGGCAAGCAAGGGCGTTTCCGCCAGAACCTGTTGGGCAAGCGTGTGGATTATTCGGCGCGTTCGGTCATCGTGGTGGGGCCGGAGTTGAAGATGGGGGAATGCGGTTTGCCCAAATTGATGGCGGCGGAACTTTACAAGCCGTTCATCATCCGCAAGCTCATAGAACGCGGCATCGTGAAGACCGTGAAGTCTGCGAAGAAGATCGTGGATCGAAAGGAACCCGTGATTTGGGATATCCTGGAATACGTGATGAAAGGGCATCCGGTGTTGTTGAACCGTGCGCCGACGTTGCACCGTCTGGGTATCCAGGCTTTCCAGCCCAAGATGATAGAGGGCAAGGCTATCCAGTTGCACCCGTTGGCATGCACGGCGTTCAATGCCGACTTCGACGGAGACCAGATGGCCGTGCATTTGCCTTTGAGCAACGAGGCGATTCTGGAAGCGCAGATTCTGATGTTGCAATCCCACAACATCCTGAATCCGGCGAACGGTGCACCGATTACGGTGCCTTCGCAGGACATGGTGTTGGGCTTGTACTATATTACAAAGCTCCGTCCTGGCTCGAAGGGCGAGGGCTTGACGTTCTATGGCCCCGAAGAGGCTATCATTGCCTATAATGAGAGGCGAGTGGACATCCATGCGCCTGTCAAGGTGGTGGTGAAAGACCTGAATGCGGATGGCGAGCCAGAGAAGAAGATGGTTGAAACGTCGGTAGGCCGTGTGATTGTCAACGAAATCATACCAGAAGAAGTGGGTTATTTCAATGACATCATTTCCAAGAAGACCTTGCGCGGCATCATCACCGATGTGATCAAGACGGTGGGCGTGGATCGTGCCTGCGAATTTCTGGACGGTATCAAGAATATGGGTTATCGTATGGCATATAGGGGTGGTTTGTCTTTCAACTTGGGAGACATCATCATTCCGGAGGAGAAGGAAGAACTGGTTCGGCGCGGGAACGAGGAAGTGGAACGTATCGCCAATGATTATGGCATGGGTTTCATTACTGATAATGAGCGTTACAATCAGGTCATCGATACTTGGACGCACGTGAACAACGACCTTTCGAAAGCTTTGATGAAGACGATGAAGGAAGCAGACCAGGGATTCAATGCGGTATATATGACGTTGGATTCTGGCGCGCGAGGTTCTGCCGGGCAAATCAGCCAACTTTCTGGTATGCGGGGTTTGATGGCCAAGCCGCAGAAAGCGGGAGCCGAGGGCGCGCAGATTATCGAGAACCCGATTCTTTCGAACTTTAAGGAAGGCATGAGCGTGTTGGAGTACTTCATTTCCACCCACGGTGCGCGCAAGGGGTTGGCGGATACAGCCTTGAAGACGGCGGATGCCGGTTACCTGACGCGTCGTCTTGTGGACGTATCGCACGATGTGATTATCACGGAAGAGGATTGCGGCACGTTGCGCGGCCTGGTATGCACGGCCTTGAAGAACGGGGATGAAGAGATTTCTTCACTTTACGAGCGTATCTTGGGACGTGTGTCGGTGCATGACATCGTGAATCCCACGACAGGCGAGCTGATTGTTTCTGCGGGGGAGGAAATCACGGAAGCCAAGGCGCAGGAGATAGAAGATTCTCCGATTGAGAGCGTGGAAATCCGTTCGGTATTGACTTGCGAGAGCCGCAAAGGGGTCTGCATGAAGTGTTATGGGCGTAACTTGGCTACGGGACGGATGGTGCAGAAAGGCGAGGCGGTAGGTGTGATTGCCGCCCAGTCTATCGGTGAGCCAGGGACGCAGTTGACGTTGCGCACGTTCCATGCGGGGGGCGTGGCTTCGAATGCGGCGGCCAATGCGTCTATCCTCGCGAAGTACGATTCGAGGGTTGAGTTCGAGGAGTTGCGTACGGTGGACATTACCGACGAGGCCGGGGACGCGGCCAAGATGGTGGTGGGTCGTCTGGCCGAGGTGCGCTTCGTGGACGTAAATACCGGCATAGTGCTGTTCACGCAGAACGTGCCTTACGGTTCGGCCTTGTATGTGGACGAGGGGGAGAGTGTGGAGAAAGGCAAGATAGTGGCGAAGTGGGATCCGTTCAACGCGGTTATCGTGACGGAAATTCCAGGCAGGATTCGGTTTGAGGATGTGATAGAAGGGGTGACTTACCGTGTGGAAGCAGACGAGACAACGGGTTTGCGTGAGATGATCATCATAGAGTCGAAAGACAGAACGAAGATTCCTTCGGCTCATATCTTAGACGAAGACGGGAAGCCGATTCGCACGTATAACTTCCCCATCGGGGGACACTTGGCCATAGAGGACGGCCAGTTTGTTAAGGCTGGTGACGTATTGGTGAAGATTCCGCGTGCCGTGGGCAAGGCTGGTGACATCACGGGAGGTCTTCCGCGTGTGACCGAGTTGTTCGAGGCGCGTAATCCGTCGAATCCCGCCGTGGTTTCGGAAATTGATGGCGAGGTGACGATGGGTAAACTGAAGCGTGGCAACCGTGAGATTATTGTGACTTCGAAGTTAAGTGAAGAGAAGAAGTATCTCGTGCCGTTGTCGAAGCAGATACTGGTACAAGAGAACGACTATGTGCGTGCGGGGACTCCATTGTCGGACGGTGCGATTACACCGGCGGACATTCTGGCTATCAAGGGACCTACAGCGGTGCAGGAGTATATTGTGAACGAGATACAGGATGTGTACCGCCTGCAGGGGGTGAAGATTAACGACAAACACTTCGAGGTGATTGTCCGCCAGATGATGCGCAAAGTGCAGATTGACGAGCCGGGAGACACGCGATTCTTGGAACAGCAGATTGTGGACAAGCTTGATTTCGCGGAAGAGAACGATCGCATCTGGGGCAAGAAAGTGGTGGTGGATGCCGGTGATTCGGAAACGATGCAGAAAGGAATGATTGTGACGGCGCGGAAGTTGCGTGACGAGAACTCAACGTTGAAACGCAAGGATTTGAAGCTGGTGCTGGTGCGCGATACCATGCCAGCCACTTCAGTTCAGATACTCCAAGGTATCACGCGTGCAGCACTTCAGACTTCGAGCTTCATGTCAGCGGCTTCGTTTCAGGAAACTACGAAAGTGCTGAACGATGCGGCCATCAACGGGAAGACCGACAAGCTGGAAGGCATGAAAGAGAACGTCATCTGCGGTCATCTGATACCGGCAGGCACGGGTCTGCGTGAGTTTGGCAAGATTGTGGTGGGTTGCAAGGAAGAATACGACCGCCTGATGGCCAACCGTAAGTCGATATTGGACTTTGACGAGCAATAGGGATTTTCCCCTTGTTAGGAGAGGAGGCTTGGCGTATTCGAGGAAGCGGACAGAGCTTTGTCGATGTTCCTGCTTCGGGGGTATTCGGAACGGCTTTCTTTGAGAACGTGCGTCAGGGTGCGGGGATTGGTTTTTTCCGTTTCCGGCTGGATGACTTCCTGTCCAGTCGGAGACGATTTCCAAACTCAAGCGACATATTACAAAGTAAGTCAACGTGAGTTCGATATAAGGTTAGAAGCATGCAAGTTGGTTGTCCTTAACGAAG
>CAYPMY010000057.1:0-12665 GCA_964412085.1 uncultured Paraprevotella sp.
TCGGCGCGTCGCCCTCGTGGCGCAGGCTGTCCGGCATGGCGGGGGCGCACGCGGTGAACTTCCTGCTGCAGATCGGGCTGTTTAACCTTTTCCTCCGGGCGGGGATAGGCAAGGTGTGGGCTTCTCTGCCCGTCTACGCCGTCTCCGTCCCCGTGAATTTCCTGTTGGTGCGTTTTGTGTTCACGTCTAAAAATTTGTATCTAAAAGATGAGTGAGACAATGAGACTGGCCATCGTGGTGCCTTGCTACAACGAAGAAGAAGTGCTGGCCGAGACTGTCCGGCAGCTCTCTTCCGTCTTGGACGGATTGCTCTCGGACGGGAAAATAAGCGAAGGGAGGATTCTCTTCGTGGACGACGGCTCGCGCGACCGCACGTGGGAACTCATCCGGGATTTTTCCGGGGGACGCCCGTGCGTGGCCGGGCTGAAGCTGGCGCACAACGTCGGCCATCAGCAGGCGCTGTGGGCCGGCTTGGAGTGGGCGGCTTCCCATGCGGACGCCGCCGTGTCCATTGACGCCGACCTGCAGGACGACGTGCGTTCCATCGCCGAAATGGTGGACGCCTGGCGCGGAGGGGCCGACGTCGTGTACGGCGTGCGCCGGGAACGTGCGACGGACACTTTCTTCAAGAGGAACACGGCCTTGGCCTTCTACAGGCTGATGAACGCCCTCGGGGGGAATATCGTCTGCAACCATGCCGACTTCCGCCTGATGAGCCGCCGCGCGTTGCGGGCCTTGATGGCCTGCCCCGAACGGAACTTGTTCCTGCGCGGAATGGTGTCGGCCCTGGGTTTCCCCTCGGCGCGGGTGTATTACGACAGGAAGGAGCGCATGGCCGGCGAGTCGAAATATCCCTTCGGCAAGATGCTCAGCTTCGCGCTGGACGGCATCACCTCCTTTTCCGTCCGCCCGTTGCGTTATATTTCCATGCTCGGCCTGTTGTTCATCCTCATCTCTTTGGCGGCGATAATCTATGGCGTCGTGGCGTATGTGGAAGACAGGGCCATTCCGGGATGGGCTTCCCTCCTGGTCTCCGTGTGGTTCATCGGAGGGGCGATCCTGATGGCCTTGGGCGTCATCGGGGAGTACGTGGGCAAGATATACAAGGAAGTGAAGCGCCGGCCGCGCTATTTCGTGGAACAGACTGCGGGGATGCGGGAGCCGCAGGATTGAAGTCCCGGCCGCGCGTCCGTGCCGCGGCCTCCCGTCCGGGCGGGCGTCCTTCCTCGGGGGGACTGCTGTCAGAATGTCTCCGTTTATGCCCCTTTTCCTTTCAAAAAGACAGTTTTTTTGAGATTCCCGGTCGATGGAAAACAGGGAAACAGGGCGGACCGGCATGGTTTTCTTGCATAATTATTCGTTTTCAGCCTCGTTTATGCGCTTTTTTCTGCATATATCCAGATTTTTCAGCTGAGAAAAATTTTCCGTTTTCAGCCGTTTGTGGTTTTTTCCTCGGCACGCCGGTGCGGACTTGTCTGCAAATCGGCCGGAATCCTTGCTGGAACACGTCAAGGTTCCGGCTTGGGCCGTCGTTTCCCCTCCGGACGGCCGCCTTGCGGAAGTGAGAATGAAAAGACAAAATGCGCGTCCGGAAGCGTTTCCGGCTTACGCGGACGGGAGGGACGTGCGGCCTGCGGGGGAGGGACGCCTGTCATGACGTAAGCGGATGGGGGCTTGGAGGTTGCATTCCGTCATCGCCTTGTCGCGCGAGAATCGCGTATTTGCGTCCAGGCGTCCCCTTGGGTTCGAATACGCGATTCTGGAGTGCATGGACCTGTCTTTTTGTCAAAATGTCAATGCCGTCCGTCATACGGCAAAAAAAGGAGGGACTTGTCCGTTCCGGCCTTGGCCGCACGGGACGTCCTCCGCGTTTCCGCGGCCGGAAGGCGAGGGGCGCGACGGGCAGGCATGGGCGGGCGCGACGGCCGCGACCCCGGGCGGACGGGAGCGGGCCTCGCCGCGTCCTTTCCCCCGGCGGCATCCGTGCCGGCGGGACGGGGAGTTCCCCTGCGGCGTCGGCGAGGGGCGCGCGCGGCTTGCCCCGCGGCGCGCCGGCCGCGTGCCTGCGGAAGCGCGCGGGCGGGCTTTCCCGCCGCCTTCGCCGCGGGGACGGCCGCGGGGCGCTTGTCCCTTCCGATACAAGAAAGGGGGACACCCCCTGAGAAGTGTCCCCCTTATGGCAAGAGCCGCACCGATGATGTGATGGAAACCCCGAGCTAACAAGATTTGAGCGCTCCCCACCTTTGTAATCCACCGGCAATCAATGCTACCCGAAGGCGTGGCCCGCCATTGGTGAGCGAAGCATTCTCGGTTTTCTGAAATAATTTGATGAGTATCCCAATCTAACCGATGCGGCTCCTTTCCTGGACGACAAAGATAAGCCATTGCGCCCGGAAAAGCAAATAAAACGAACGTTTTTTTTAGGTCGGGGATGAAATGCCCCGCTTCTTTGCCGGGAAAGGGGCGGGGCTGTCCGTGTCTTGCGGCTTATTTGAAATGCTCCAGAAGCTTCTCCAGCTCGGCGGCGGAAATGATTTCCACACTGCCGTGCTTCACGTCCGAGGGGTTCCGGATGCCGTCGTCGGGTATGGGATACCATTTGTGTCGCGACGGGTCGGTACATCCAGCGTAGCTTACTCCCCGGTCGCCATTGAACTTGTCGAAGTAGAGGAACCATCCTTTGCCGCCCATGGCCGGGAACACTTCCGGGCCTTCGACCTCTATGTAGCGCGAGGGCAGCAGCGGGACGGAGCCCTCGAAGCGCTGCACGCGCGGGTCGAGGCTCTTCGACGTGGCGCAACGGATGGTCTTCTCCCCGTTCCGTTCGTCCTTGTAGTAGGCGTAATACGTGTCCCCCTCCTTCAGGACGGTCATGTCAATGGCCGTGAAGCCGGGGTCGAAGTAGACTGCCGGGGTGGAGAACGCGAGCCAATCTTTCGTGGTGCAGTAATGATGAACCTGCCTGTCGCCGATGCGCGAGGACCAGTAGAGATAGAACGTGCCGCTCTGCGCGTCGTAGGTGAATTCCGGTGCCCAGGCGTTGGGCGATACGGGGCCGCCGTCGCGGCCGTCCATCAGCATGATTTTCCCGTCGTCGGCGCATGTGCCGCCGTTGGCGGCTGTCCAGTGGATGAGGTCGTCGGATTCCCAGTGGAACAGGGCGGGATGATCCCATCCCCATGTGTGTACGAGATGGAATTTGGTTTTGCCGTTGTGCGTGACGCGGTGCAAATAGGGGTCGCGCAGCCAGATGCCGTCGTCGTAGGCGTTGAATACGGGGCGGCTTCCATTGATGTCGGTCCATGTCTTCCCGTCGCGGCTGTAGGCGTAGAACAAGTGTTGCGCGCCGGCTTTGAAATAAGACATGAGGTACACGCTGTCTGTTGCCTTGACCTCCGGCATGGCTTGCCGCCCGGGAACGGGGCCGACGGCACATTCCTCGACGGGAAAGTATTCTTTGTAGCGCAAGCCCGCGTCGATGTACTGGCCTCCGTAGCCCTGGCGGGCGTGGATGGCCATGACGTTGCCGCTGTTCGGTTTCAGCGTGGCAAGCGCTTCCGGGGCGATGGGCCGCGCCGCGTAACGCGTGGCCCAACCCTTGGCCTCGTATGCCTTGACCCCGTTGAGGTAGACTTCGCAGTCGTCGTCTTGATAGAGCCATAGCTGCAAGGCGTTGATTTGCGGCTGCGTGAGGTTGCCGATGGAGAAGCGGCGGCGCATGTAGATGTCGGGCGTGTCCCATACGCTCCGCACGAAAGTGTCGGGCGGGCCGCCGGCTCCGAAGCCGGCCCGTCCTTTGTCCCACTGGCTGTCGTCGAAAGAGGGAGCGTACCAGTCGCCGGACGGGGCGGCGGTGGTATAGCTCCATGACTCGTCGGGCGATGTGTCCGCGGCGTCGAGCGCTACCGTCTGGCGTGAGCGGTTGTGGATGGTACGCAGGATTTCTTCGCGTACGGAAGCCCGTTCTTCCGGGGGTATCTTGAACACCTTGCGGTCGTAGGTAAGCAGCCCGTTCAGTTCTTGCTCCACGTCGCTCGTCTGGGTATATACGGACGCCCAGATGCCTTGTTCCTGCAGCGCTTGCAAGTCGGCGGTATAGGCGTTGAACCTTTCTGCCAACGCCTTGCCGTCCGGGACGGAAGTATATTCAAGGTCGTTGCCTTTCCACAGATGCCCGTCCACCTTGAGGGTGATGCCCCCGTATTCCCCGCATACGGCGATCCGCTCGCCAAGCGGATTGCTTTGGAGTGACGGCACGGGGTAACTGTGCTGGTCGATGATGTCGCCCGTCTCGAAGTCCACCCATCCGCTCGCCGCGTCGACAAGGCGCGTGCCGTCGGCCTTGCGGATGGCTTCCACGCCGCGGCGTGTGTGGCCGTCGTCGCCCGAAGCATATTGCCCCCAGCCTTCGTTGTAGGCTACCCATACGACTATGCAGGGATGATTTTCCAGCGCGTTGACGACGCGCGCGCACTCGTCGTAGAAGTTCTGTCGGATGAACTCCTGGCCGCCGATGCTGCCGTTCTCGTCCAGGCTCTTGCTCGGCATGTCCTGCCACACGAGCATCCCCATCTTGTCGCAGTAATAGTACCATCGTTCGGGTTCCACCTTGATATGCTTGCGTATCATGTTCATGCCCAACGACTGCACGACTTCTATGTCGTGGCGCATCCCCTCGTCCGAGGGAGGAGTGAGCAGGCCGTCCGGCCACCATCCTTGGTCGAGCACTCCGAATTGGTACAGCGGTTTGCCGTTCAACAGCATGCAGGGATGTCCGTCCGCCAAGCCCCGGCTGATTTTGCGCATACCGAAGTATCCTTTCACTCGGTCGGTCTGTGTGCCGTCATGATACAAGCGGATGTCCACGTCATAAAGGTGAGGGGAGTCGGGAGACCACAGCCGGGCGTCCGGTATGCCGAGCGTATGGGGCGTGTTGACGGACACCCCGGTGAGCGTGGCTACCGTTTTGCGCCCGTCCTTGACGATGACGTCGGCCGTGGCGGACGGGCTGGCGGACTCGACCGTAATCGAAACGGTCCCCGCGTCGATGTCCGACGTCACGCCGTAGCGGCTGACATGCGCGGCGGCAACGGGTTCAATCCACACGGTTTGCCAAATCCCGGTTACCGGAGTGTAGAAACATCCGGCCGGATTGAGGGATTGCTTGCCCAACGGTTGCCCGCCGCGGGTCGTGGGGTCTGCGACAGTCACTTGTATCTCCTGTTCCTCCCCGTCGCGGAGCAGTGGCGTGATATCCATGGAGAACGGGTCGTTGCCGCCGCTGTGGCTTCCGGCCCTTTGCCCGTTGACGTACACGGCGCATTTCCAGTCCACCGCCCCGAAATGGAGCAGGATGTTCCGCCCCTTATAGGCTTCGGGAATCTTGAACGTTCGCCGGTAGACGAAAGTGGACTGTGCGTTTTCTTCGAAATTCGTGTCCATAATGCCGGACAAGGCCGACTCTACGGGATAGGGCACCAATATCTTCCGGTCGAATGCCGTCGGCGTTGGGTTGTAACTGAGGTCTACCGACTTCTTTTTGCAGTAATCCCAAAGGCCGTTGAGCGACATCCACTCGCCGCGTTCCATTTGCGGGCGCGGGTATTCGGCCCATACTTTCCCGGGGTCGATTCTTTCGCCCCACTCGCTCATGACAGGAGCTTTTTTCCGGGTCCAATCCGTAGCCGCCATGCCGGCGGCAGTCATCAAGGCGAGGGCGGCGAGCAGGTTTTTCGACAGGTCGTGGTTCATGACGTGAAGACATATTTGAGTGACATGCGAATTTAACGGTTGGCGGTGCGGTTCATTGTATGTATTTGGGAAAAAGGCGGGACCAAGACGTCTTTTTGGCGTAAAACGACTAATTCATGACGTAAAAAGAGAGGTTTTTATTTTGTTCCCTGCCTTTCATCCCTTATCTTTGTGCGGATACTTTTAATGGGGCAAGCCCGCAAATCCATGAAACTGCGTTTCTCGATAGAATATCTGACGCACTGGGGAGAAGACATCAGGGTGTCCCTGACGTCGGTCGACGCAAAGGGGCGCACCCGGACACAGGATTTTCCGATGGAAACCCGCGACGGCTGCCGGTGGGAGGGAGAAGCGCTCATCACCGACGGGCGCGTCCGGTCTTTTCGTTATCATTATGATGTATATAAGGAAGGCCGCAAGTTCCGGACGGAATGGGACTTCGTGCCCCGCCGTTTCAGGGCCGACGTCACCAAGACTTATTTGTTCCGGGATGCCTGGCAGGATGTCCCCCTCCTGTTCCACCTGTACACTTCCGCTTTTACGCAGTGCGTCCGCCCGCATTCGGTCAAGACGGAGGCGTTGCCGTATTTCGACAGCACGTTGATGCTGAGGGTGAGCGCTCCCCAGCTTGAGGAAGGGCAGGCGTTGGCTCTCCTTGGGAACCAGCCTGCGTTGGGGGAATGGAATCCGGATTTCGCGTTCCGCATGAAAGAAACGGGGCTGTACGAGTGGAGCGTGACTTTAAGCGCGGTCGGCGTCGTCTTTCCCATGGAATATAAATATGTAGTCATTGATGCGGAGACGGGCGGTTTCGTGGCGTGGGAAGACGGGGAGAACCGTGTGTTGCCGATAAGCGGGGTGGCGAAAGACGAAGTGGCCGTTATCTCGGATCCGCCCTTGCGGACGCGGGGGAATCGTTGGAAAGCGGCAGGAGTGGTCATACCCGTCTTTTCATTGCGTGGCGAAGGCAGTTGCGGGGTGGGGGATTTCGGCGACCTGAAAGCCATGGTCGATTGGGCGGTGCTTACCAAGATGCGCGTCATTCAGGTGCTGCCCGTGTACGACACGACTATTCATAAGGATTGGTCGGACTCTTACCCGTACAATGGCATCTCCATTTATGCGCTCCACCCCCAGTACGCCGATTTGCGCCAGTTGCCGAAACTTGCCGACGGAAAGGAGATGGCGGAATATGAAGAACGCCGGGCGGCCTTGAACGCTTTGCCTCAAGTGGACTACGAAGCGGTAAGTGCCTTGAAGCAAGAGTATCTGCATGCAGTGTTCCGTCGTGAGGGCAAAGGAATGCTGTCCTCCGGGCGCTTCGCCGCTTTCTTCAGGCGGAACGAGGATTGGTTAGTGCCCTATGCGGCGTTCTGCGTGCTGCGCGACCGTTTCGGGACGGCCGATTTCCGCGCGTGGCCGGAGCATGCGGAATACAGGGCGGAAGACATCCAGGCTTTTTGTCGTCCGTCCGCTCCGGCCTACGAGGAAGTTTCTTACTACTATTATGTGCAGTTCTGCCTGCATGAGCAGTTGTCGGCGGCCGCGGATTATGCCCGTGCGAAGGGAATCATACTGAAGGGAGACATCCCGATCGGCATCAGCCGCAACAGTGTGGAGGCTTGGGTGGAGCCGTACTACTTTAATACGGACGGCCAGGCCGGCGCGCCGCCCGATGACTTTTCGGTAAACGGCCAGAACTGGGGCTTCCCCACTTACGATTGGGAGGTCATGCTCAAGGACGGTTGCAGTTGGTGGGTGCGCCGTTTCCGCAAGATGGCCGAGTATTTCAATGCCTATCGTATCGACCACGTGCTGGGATTCTTTCGGATATGGGAGATCCCGTCCGATTCGGTGCACGGCTTGCTGGGGCATTTCTCCCCTTCGCTTCCGATGAGCGTGGAAGAGATCGAGGGCTATGGGCTTCGGTTCCGGAAAAGTTATTTTACCAGTCCCAATATCAGCGATTGGGTATTGGATAAGCTGTTCGGGGAGCGTGCCGGGGAAGTGAAGGCCGTCTATTTGGATGCTTCGGGCAGGGACCGGTATGCGTTGAAGCCCGAATATGACACGCAACGCAAGGTGGAGGCGGCTTTCGCCGGGAAGTCTTCGGCCGGGGATGCGGCTTTGCGTGAGGGGTTGTATGCGCTTATCAGCAACGTGCTGTTCGTCCCCGACCCGAAACAACCGGACAAATATCATCCGCGCATTTCGGCCCGGCGCGATTGTCTGTACCAGACGTTGAGCGAGGAAGAGAAACGGGCTTTCGATGCCTTGTACGAAGATTACTACTACCACAGGCATAACGAGTTCTGGTACGGGCAGGCCATGCGTAAGCTGCCCGTTCTGGTAAGGGCGACCCGGATGCTGGTGTGTGCCGAAGATTTGGGCATGGTGCCGGAATGCGTCTCGTGGGTGATGGGCGATTTGCGCATCCTGACGCTTGAGATCCAGACCATGCCCAAGAAGCTCGGGCTGAGATTCGGACGGTTGGAGGAGAATCCTTACGGGAGCGTGGCCACCATATCTACCCATGATATGCCTACCCTTCGCGGATGGTGGGAAGAGGATGCTGTGCGTACGCAACGATATTTCAACGAGGTGTTGCAAAAGGACGGGGAGGCTCCTGCTTCCATGCCGGGTTGGTTGTGCGAGGAAGTGGTGGCCCGCCACCTTTATTCTCCTTCGATGCTCTGCCTGATTTCGTGGCAGGACTGGATGTCAATGGACGAAGGGCTTCGCTGTCCCGATGCGGATTTTGAACGGATTAATGTGCCTTCCAATCCGCGAAACTACTGGCGTTACCGCATGCACATGACGATAGAGGCATTGATGGGGTGCGACGACTTAAACCGGAAAATCCGTATGCTGATTACGCATAGCGGGAGGGCAGATTCTACCTGAAAGTGCAAAATCAAGCAATAAAATTGAAGGACTCGGCGACCGGGGTTGAGAATCCGAGTTCCAGTCCCGGTCGTCTGTTTGTTTTGATGATGATTTCCTTGAGCATTTTTCTTATTTGTTTCTTGATACCTGCTTTATTTCCTATCTTTGTAGCGGGAAACAACGAATGAAAGTTCGCTTTCCGAACTACATGAAATATATATAAACCAATTCAACCAACGGGTACAGGGCTATGAAGAATTACAACGAAAAACTGGACGCTCTGTTCAAGGAATGGGAATCCAAGAGCATTGAAGCAGGAGATGGCGTGATTTCAAAAGACGGCCTGATGCGCAAACTGAATGCGGACGTGAATGAATTGTGGGACAAATCGCCCAAGAAAATCATGTTCTTGATGAAAGACCAGCCCAACGGGTGGGGAGATGACACACGCAATTGGCTGATATTGCCGGACGAAAATTGTAATGCAAAGCGTAACAAGGAGGCGAGGTCTACATTTCTGAAAAGACTGGCTTTGCTGCTTTATGGATTTGCCTATAATAAATTGGATTATTGGTCCATTGACGAAAAAGAAGCGGTGAAATGCTGGAATGAGATGCCGTTTGCCTTTGTCGAAGCAAAAAAACAGAACGGCCGTACAAATGTAAAGGATGAAGAAATGAAGCTGTATATTGAAAAGTACAAGGATTTCTTGTTGAAAGAGATTGCCATTCTTAGCCCCAATATTATCGTTTGTTGTGGCGCGCCTCAATATGATTTCGCTTTGAACATCTTGTACGACAAGGAGGATTTGGAGTGCATAGACAAGAACGTCTATTTTGACAAAACCAAGAATGTGTTGATAATATATTCGGCTCATCCGAGTTGCAGAGGAAGCCACGCTGATTTTTATGCGGGAGTTATGTGTCATTATGCAAAATTCCTTGAGAAATATCCTGATATCTTTTTCCGAAATTAGTATGATTATGACAGAGCAATGTTCATCTCTTTCCGATTTGCCGTATGATGGCGGTGTCATCAATGATTTAGGGATACAGCCTTACATAGACGGACTTGTTGCATTTATCAAAAAATCAGACACTCCCATCACAATTGCCATTCAGGGAGAATGGGGCAGCGGAAAGACATCGCTGATGAATCGTCTTTGCCGGGATTTGTGTCAAGGAGAAAATGCAGAGTTTGAAGGGATTGGCATTAACACTTGGGAATACTCGATGATGTCATCCCCGGAAATGACGGTCTATAAGATTCTTGCGCAGATTGTTCAAAAAATTTCCATGTATGGTGGTTCCAAGGAAGTTTTCAAAAGGTTTTTGAAAGGACTTGGCGGTGTCCTGTATCGTGGCGGGCGTGAGACTTTGAAAAAGATTCCCGCTGTCGGTGTTGTGTTGGAAGGAACGAATATACCGACAGAGGTAAATGACAGCAAGGACGAGAGACAAGATTATGCATCCATTTCTGAACTGAGAGAGGCCTTGGGGGCAATCCGTACTTATCGAAGTATGGGATTGTTGGAATCCTTACAATAGACCTTGGCTCTCTTCCCATGACTTCAAAGTGGCAGGCACGGGGAGAGCGTCATACCCAATGGA
The DNA here is from genome assembly GCA_964412085.1 of uncultured Paraprevotella sp. Classification (GTDB taxonomy): domain Bacteria; phylum Bacteroidota; class Bacteroidia; order Bacteroidales; family Bacteroidaceae; genus Paraprevotella. The sequence continues at coordinate 10,248 of CAYPMY010000057.1, forward strand.
GGGTGTCGGAAATTCCGTGTGGTTGTCCGACGGCGGAAGGCGGCAACGCTTTTGAGGAAAAAGTAGTCGTTCCGTAGACGGTTGGCGTCAAGATGGGTGAATCCGGGCGAATTTTTCCGGGACGCCTTCGTGTGTTTTAAGGATGGTTCTTAGGAAGACTCTGCTTTTTGTCGTACTTTTGTAGCGATTAATCCGAGCCGGGACAAAATGGATACAATAGCCCTGATAGATAAATATTATGCTGATAACCCCCGTTTGAGGGAACTTCTATGGATTCATAGCCGCCAGGTGGCCGACCGTTGCCTGAAAATCGCGGCACTCCATCCGGAACTGGATTTGGACAAGGCATTTCTGGAGGAAGCCGCCTTGTTGCATGACATCGGCATTTTGCACACCCATGCCCCCGGCATTTCGTGTATGGGGCACGCACCTTATATCTGCCACGGCCATATCGGGGCGGAGATGTTGCGTGCGGAAGGGTACCCGCGTCACGCCAGGGTGTGCGAGCGCCATACCGGCGCGGGGCTTTCGCGGGAAGAAATCGCGGCACAGGGCTTGCCCATGCCTGTACGGGATTATTACCCGGAGACTTTGGAAGAACAGTTGGTCTGTTATGCGGACAAGTTTTATTCCAAGTCCCATCCCGAGCGGGAAAAGACGCCGCAACAGGCGTTGAAGAGCGTGGAAAAGTACGGCGAGGACGGGGCGCGGCGTTTTCAGCGTTGGATGGAACTTTTCACGGAAAATGTCGGGCTTTAAGCGGATTTTATGTAATTTTGCATTCGCTTACTGATTTAGAACAAGACTGAATCCGGTTGAAAACGAAGATAGCTATATTCCTTTTGGCGGGTAGTTCATTCTGTGTGCCGGCGCAAGGCGGGTTGAACGAAGGGCTTTCGTCCTTTTGCGTTGAGACAGGCGGAGGAATGCCCGATAGCTTGGCAAGGGACAGTGGAGCCGCGGCTTCCTTACGGGAAGACACGATACCCTCCGGCTTGCATGGGATGGCGGCGGACAGCGTGCGGGAGAAGGCTGCCGCACCGGACAGCGTCGGGATGGCGGCGGACAGCGTGCGGGCCGATTCCGTGGCGGAAGATACAGCCAGGGTGAGCAAGTCGGTGCTCGACCAGCCTGTGGAGTACACGGCATCCGATTCGGTGACTTTCGAGGCCGGGCCGGGGAATGCCAACCTGTACGGTAACAGCAAGGTGAATTACACCAACCTGGAGTTGCAGGCCGATTGGATCACGATGAACATGGACAGCAGCATCGTGCATGCCGCAGGGCGTCCCGACTCGACGGGAAAGGTGCAGAACCAGCCGGTGTTCAAGCAAGGAAGCGACCAGTATGAGCCGGAACGTATCAGCTACAACTTCAAGACCCGCAAGGCGTTTATCGATAACGTCTACACCCAGCAAGGCGACGGTTTCCTGATCAGCGAGGAGTCCAAACGTGATGCGGAGGGCGTGATGTACCTGCGTCACGGGAAATATACGACCTGCAACGCCAGGCATCCCCATTTCTACATGGCGCTGACCCGCGCGAAAGTGCGGCCGGGAAAGGATGTCGTCTTCGGGCCGGCCTACCTCGTGGTGGAGGACGTGCCCTTGCCGTTGGCCATTCCCTACGGTTTCTTCCCTTTCAGCAAGAAGTATTCTTCCGGCATCATCCCCCCGACGTTCGGCGAGGAGACCGTCCGCGGGTTCTATCTGCGCGACGGCGGATATTATTTCGCCATCAACGACATGATCGACCTGAAGCTCATCGGGGAGATTTATACCAAGGGGTCGTGGGGGCTGAGCGCGCAGTCCAATTACCGCAAGCGTTACCGCTTCAGCGGCAACTTCTTCCTGAGTTACCAGAATACGGTGGAGGGGGAGAAGAATATGCCGGACTATTCGAAGGCCACCAGCTTCAAGATACAGTGGACGCACCGTCAGGACGCCAAGGCCAACCCCTCGCAAAGTTTCTCCGCCAGCGTGAACTTTGCCACCTCCAACTACGAGCGCAACAACCTGACGAGCATGTACAATCCGGAGAACTACACGCAGAGCACGCGCACGTCGAGCGTGGCTTATTCCAAGACTTTCGAGCGGATAGGGCTGACGCTTTCCAGCTCCTTCAACCTGTCGCAGAGCGTCCGGGATTCTTCCCTGTCGATGACCTTGCCGAGCCTTGACATTACCTTGGCGCGCTTCTACCCTTTCAAGCGCAGGAAGGCCGCGGGGAAGGAAAGGTGGTACGAAAAGATAGCCTTGAGCTACACTGGGAGCCTGAGCAACAGCATAGACACGAAAGAAGACTTGCTGTTCAAGTCCAATCTGATTAAGGACTGGCGCAACGGCATGCGGCACAGCGTGCCCGTCAGCGCCACGTTCACCTTGTTCAACTACATCAACATCACGCCCGATTTCAGGT
>CAYPMY010000058.1:0-12366 GCA_964412085.1 uncultured Paraprevotella sp.
AAAACCGTTCGCAGGGGTCGGGGAAGCCGCCCCCGTCCCTTGCCTTCGTCCCGAGGGGCGCGGACGCGGACGGCGGCCGCAATCCTTCCGGACTACGGCCGCCGTCCGCATGGCCTTGCGTCTTTCAGCCCTTGATGCGTCTCTTGTAGTCCACCATCTTGATGGCCGTCACGGCGCATTCGTCGCCTTTGTTTCCCAGGATGCCTCCCGCCCGGTCCTGCGCCTGTTGCAGGTTGTTGCAGGTGAGCAGTCCGTAGATGACGGGCACGTCCCCCGTGGCGTTCAGTCCGGCCAGCCCCTGCGTCGTGCCCCCGCAGATGTAGTCGAAGTGCGGGGTGTCTCCCCGAATCACGCATCCTATGGCTATCACGGCGTCCACCCTGCCGCTCCCTGCCATCTGCGCGGCACCGAACACCAGCTCGAAACTGCCCGGCACGGTCATGACCAGGATGTCTTCCTCTCTGGCCCCGTGCCTGACGAGGGTGCTCCTTGCGCCTTCCAGCAGCGGCGCGGTTACGTGGCGGTTCCATTCGCTGGCCACGATGCCGAAGCGCATTCCCTCGGCCGGGGGGACGGCCGCCGGGTCGTATTCCGACAGGTTATGCAGGTTCGTCGCCATTTCCGCCTTTCCTTTGCGTCCTGTCCCTCATTCGCTCGCCCGCTCGATGTACTTGTCGATTTCGGCGTACTGCATGGAGTTCACGTACTTGTCCTTGATTTCCATGTAGCAGTCCAGCGCCTTGTCCTTCTTCCCCTGCGACTCGAAGATTTCTCCGGCCTGGATCAGGTAGAGCGGGCTGAGGCTGTTGTTGGCGGCTCTCCTCGCGGCTTCCAGCAAGGTGGCGGTCGCCTTGTCCAGCTCTCCCAGTTCGGCGTAACAGTTGCCCAGGGCGCCGACGGCCGCCGGGGAGACCATGGCGTCGCCGCAGTCCCTGAAATCTTCCAGCCGCGCGGCGGCTTCCCGGTACTTGCCCAGCCTGGCGAGGCTCAGTCCGGCATAGAGCCGCGCCAGGTTGCCGGCCTTCGTGCGCCCGTAGTCGTCCGCGATCTTCAGGAAGCCGGGGAATCCCTGCCCGTCGCCGTCCAGCGCCTTCCGGTAGTCGTCCGAGGCGAAATATTGCTGTCCCTTGAACACCAGCTCGTGCGCCCTCGCCTCGCGCGGCACGCTTATGAAGTTCCGGTAGAGGAAGTATCCGCCCACCAGCGCGACGACGGCGGCGAGCACGCCCGCGAGGGGCTTCTTGTACTTGCTGATGAAAGCCTCGGTGGGAACCAGCGCCCGGAGCATGTCGGGCGCGTCGTCCTGTGTCTTCTTGTTCTTCATCTTGTCTGTCGTTTTTGTCGTTGTCCCGTTTCCCGCGCCCGCGGCTTCCGCCGCGGTGGAGAAGCGGGGCAAAAGTAGCGAATTTCTCCCGATTGATGAAATTTGCGGGCCATTATTTTCAGGATTTTGCGGATAAACCTTAATTTTGCAGGCAGAGTCAAGGGGGAAAGCCACGGATGATACTGAAAAGGATTTCTGTACTGAATTATAAGAACATAGCGCGGGCCGAGCTGTCCTTCTCCCCGAAGATGAACTGTTTCATCGGGCATAACGGCGAGGGGAAGACCAACTTGCTGGACGCCGTGTACTTCCTTTCCTTCTGCAAGAGCGCGACCAATCCCGTGGATTCCCAGAACATCCGCCACGGCGAGGATTTCTTCATGCTGAGGGGCGAGTACGAGCGCGAGTCGGGAGAGCCGGAGGAGGTGTATTGCGGCCTGAGGCGCAAGCAGAGGAAGCGTTTCAAGCGCAACCAGAAAGAGTACAAGAGGCTGTCGGAACATATCGGGCTGGTGCCCGTGGTGTCCGTCTCCCCTGCCGACGCGGACTTGATTTCGGGCGGGAGCGGGGACAGGCGCCGTTTCATGGACATGGTAATCGTGCAGTACGACCGCGAGTACCTCGAGGCGCTGTCGCGTTACGACAAGGCCCTTCAGCAGAGGAACGTCCTGCTGAAGCAGGAGGAGGAACCCGACGAGTCGCTGATGGGGCTGTGGGAGGAGATGATGGCCCGCGAGGGGGAGAAGATATACGGGAAGCGGAAGGCTTACGTGGAGGAGTTCGTCCCGGTGTTCCAGGACTTCCACGCGCGCCTTTCCGGCGGGAGGGAGCGCGTGGGGCTGCGCTATGTCTCCCACGGGCAGCGCGGCGACCTGCTGGAAGTCATCCGCCGCGACCGCGCCAAGGACAGGATCGTGGGCTATTCCCTCCACGGCGTCCACAAGGACGATCTGGAGATGACCCTCGGGGAGTTCCCCATAAGGCGTGAAGGCTCCCAGGGCCAGAACAAGACCTATATAGTCGCCTTGAAGCTGGCGCAGTTCGACTTCCTGCGGCGGACGGGGAGCCGCACCGCTCCCTTGCTGCTTCTGGACGACATCTTCGACAAGCTGGATGCCGTCCGCGTGGAGCAGATCGTCAGGATAGTGTCCGGGGAGCAGTTCGGGCAAATCTTCGTGACGGACACCAACCGCGACCATCTGGACAGGATCCTGGAGCGGACGGACGGGGACTACAGGCTCTTCCATGTGGAAAACGGGGAAATCAGGGCATGAGGCGGAACAGCGCGGAAAGGATAGGCGACGTCGTCAGGCGGTATCTCCGGCAGGAAGGGCTGGAAACCCCGTTGAACGAGACCCGCATGGCGGCGGCGTGGCCCGAGGTGATGGGGCAGGCCGTCGCCCGTTACACCGGCGACGTCTTCGTGAAGAACCAGGTGCTGTACGTCCGCTTGAAGTCGCCCGCCCTAAGGGCCGACCTGATGATGGGGCGGGAGGCGTTGGTGCGCAGGCTGAACGAACACGTGGGCGCGCAGGTCATCCGTGGCATCGTGTTCCGCTGACGGAGGAGGCTCATAGCACCTCGTCCACGGGGATGTCGTGGGGCTCGGCGGGGACGTGCGCCACCCGCTGGAAACCGAAGCAGACGCCTATCGTGTACGTGCCGTGGGGCCGCAGCCGCTCCAGCAGGCGGTCGTAAATGCCTTGCCCGCGCCCCAGGCGGTTCCCCCGTGCGTCGAAGGCCACGCCCGGGACGACGGCCAGGTCGATGGAGGCGTAGTCGGTGAAGACCCCGCCCGTGGATTCCAGGATGCCGAAAGCCCCCGCCTCGAGGGAGTCCCCGGGGGCGTAACGGCGCAGTTCGACGTCTTTCCCTTTCACGGCGGGGAGCAGCATGCGCTTGCGCAGTCGCCAGTAGCGCAGGAAACCTTGCGTGTCCACCTCGTCGGGCAACGAGTGGTAAAGCAGCACGGTGCGGGCGGCGACAAATCGCGGGTGTGCCGCCAGGCGCCTCAGTACGGGGCCCGAAAGGTCGAGCAAGGCCGCCCGCGAGAATCCCTCCTTGTCCCGGGCGACGAGCGCCCTCAGTCCTTTCTTGTCCATAGTAGCAGCCATGGCCTCACCTCCCGTCTCCCGCCGCCGCCTTCCGGGGAGCTTCCGGGAAAGCCTTCCCCTCTTCCAGTACCTTGACGGCGCGTTCCACGGCGTCGTCGTCGCTGTTGACGAACTCGTAGAATTGCTCCGATTCCTTCACGTCGTTGATGATGGAGGCGTAGAGGCTTTTCCTGAAGAGCCTGCGCGACTTGTAGAGCATCAGGTTGCGCCTGCGCAGTCCCCTGCGTTGCGCGAAGTCGGCGAATCCGCCCACTATGTTCTGCCGGTCTAAGTAGCGGACGAGCCCCTCGTTCGTCTCTATCCCGTTCAGCTCCCGGCGGTGGCTGTCGGCGAAGTTGAACGCATACTGGTATATCAGCCCGCTCAGCGATGCTTCCTTGTAGTACGAGGTCACGTCGGAGGTGTCCTCGGGGACGAAGATGTCCGGCACGATGCCCCCGTTGCCGTAGACAGGCCGTCCCAGCCGCGTCTTGAACTGGGGGCCGCTCTGCCTGATGCTGTCCTGCGAGAAGAACTCGCCGTGCTCGTAACGTTCCATCAGGTCGTTCTCGTATTCCTCCCCGTGCCCTTTCTCGTAAGGCTTCTGGATGCACCGCCCCGAGGGCGTGTAGTACCGCGCGATGGTCAGCCGCACCATGCTGCCGTCGCGGAACTCTATGGGTTGCTGCACCAGTCCCTTCCCGTAGGTGCGGCGGCCTATGATCGTCCCCCTGTCGTTGTCTTGCATGGCGCCGGCGAAGATCTCGCTGGACGATGCCGACCCCTCGTTGACCAACACCGCCAAGGGAAGGCTCTGGAAAGCCCCTTGCCCGTCGCTCCAGTATTCCTCGCGCGGGAATTTCCGCCCTTCCGTGTAAAGAATCAGCCGCCCTTTCGGCAGGAAGATGTTCGCCATCTGTATGGCCGTCTGCATGATGCCCCCCGTGTTGCCGCGCAGGTCGATGACCAAGTTCCTGAACCCTTCCTGGTCAAGCTCCGCCAAGGCCACCAGCAGTTCGGGGTATGTCGTCTCGCTGAAGCTTTCGATGTTGACGTAGCCGGTCTGCGGGGTAAGCATGTAAGCGGCCTTTATGCTGTGTACCGTTACGTCGCCCCGCGTGATAGTGTAATACAGCATGCCCTTCTCCCCGGTGCGCCTGACCCCTAATTTCACTTTCGTGCCTTTCTTGCCCTTCATCCTGTTGCGGCATTCGTCGGCGGAGAGCCCTTGCCCGGCGACCGTCCGGCCGTCGACGCTGACGATGCGGTCGCCCGCCAGCAGTCCCACTTTCTCCGAGGGGCCGCCCTTGACGACGCTGATGATGCGCGCCGTGTCGTCCTGCATGTTGAAAGTGACCCCGATGCCGGAGAAGCTCCCTTTCAGGCTTTCCACCGAGGCTTCCGCGTCTTTTGCCCGGATGTAGCCCGAGTGCGGGTCCAGTTCGGCCAGTATCCGGGGCATGGCCCCTTCCACGAGTTCTGTCATGTCGACGGTGTCCACGTACTGGTCGTCGATGATGCGCAGCAAGTCGTTCACCTTGTTGCTGTTCGTGTTGACGATGTTCAGCCTGTTTCCCGAGAAGTGGTTGGCATAGAACGTCCCTATCAGTATCCCTGCCACGAGGCACAACGCCAGCAGGATGGGCGCGAATCGCGATGAACTGTTCTGATTCATAACAAGCAGTGTTCTTTTAAGGTTCTTCTGTCCGAGCGTCCAACGGGAGGAAACGCACCTCTATGCCGGCTCTCCGGAGCAGGTCGACGCCGTCCGTGAGCCGGTATTGCCGGGCATAGAAGACTTTCCTGATGCCGGACTGTATGATGAGCTTGGAGCATTCGATGCAAGGGGCGTCGGTGACGTACAGGGTGGCTCCCTCGCTGTTGTTCCCCGACCGCGCGATCTTGGTGATGGCGTTGGCTTCGGCGTGGAGCACGTAGGGCTTGGTCAGGTGGTTCCCGTCCTCGCACACGTTCTCGAATCCTGCCGGCGTGCCGTTGTAGCCGTCGGAAATAATCATCTTGTCTTTCACGATGAGGGCGCCTACCTTGCGCCGCTCGCAGTAGCTGTTTTCCGCCCATATCCGTGCCATGCGCAGGTAGCGGAGGTCCAGCTCGTTCCTTTTCTCTTCCGGGGTCTTCATCTTTCCTTTCCTTTCTCCCTTCCGGGCTTCGTCAAGCGGGCTTGATGCCGTTCCGCCTCAGCAGGGCGTCTATGGTGGGGGGCTGCCCGCGGAACCGTTCGTACAGCGTCATGGGCGGTTCCGTGCCGCCCTTCGACAGGATGTTGTCGCGGAAACTTTGCGCCACGTCCCGGTTGAAAATGCCTTTCTCCTTGAACAGCGAGAAGGCGTCCGCTTCCAGGACTTCCGCCCATTTGTAGCTGTAATACCCCGCCGCATAGCCCCCGGACATGATGTGCCCGAACTGCGCGCTCATGCAAGTCCCCTCGGGCTGCGGCAACAGCCGCGCCGCCTCCCGCGCGCGCCTCTCGAACGAGAGCACGTCTTCCCCCAAAGGCACCTCCAGCGTGTGGTAAGCCATGTCCAACAGGCCGAGGCCGACCTGACGGACGCAGGCACAGGCCGCGTTGAAGTTGCGGCTCCTGACAATCCGGCCGACAAGCTCTTCCGGGAGCGGCTCTCCCGTCCGGTAGTGTCTGGCAAAGGTATTTAAAAAATCGCGTTCCACGGCGAAATTTTCCATGATTTGTGATGGAAGTTCCACAAAATCCCAGTAGACGCTCGTGCCGCTGAGGCTCTCGAAGCGCGTGTCGGCGAATATGCCGTGCAGGGCATGCCCGAATTCGTGCAGGAACGTTTCCACTTCTCCCAGAGTGAGCAAGGCCGGCTTGCTCCCCGCCGGCTTGGTCAGGTTCATGGTGACGGACACGTGGGGGCGATGGTTGGTGCCGTCCTCGTCTATCCACTGGTTCTTGTAGGAAGTCATCCAGGCGCCGCCCTGTTTGCCTTTCCGGGGGTGGAAATCCGTGTACAGCACGGCCAGGAAGGTCCCGTCCTTGTCGAACACTTCGTATGCCGTCACGTCAGGATGGTATACCGGGATGCCGGCGTTCTCCTTGAAAGAGATGCCGTACAGGCGGGAGGCCAGCCCGAAGATGCCTTGCCTGACGCGGGACAGCTCGAAATACGGGCGCAGCATCTCGGCATCCAGGTCGAACTTCTCCAGTTGCAGCTTGTGGGCGTAATAACCGAAGTCCCAGGGTTGCAGGACGAAGCCTTTCCCTTCCTCCTCGCGCGCCTTCCTTTCCACTTCCCTCACCTCTTCCCGTGCCGCGGGCAGGTAGGCTTCCAGCAGGCGGTTCAACAGCCGGTAGACGTTCCCGCTGTTTCCCGCCATGCGTTTCTTCAACACGAAGTCGGCGTAGGCGGGGTAGCCCAGCAGCTGCGCCCTTTCGCGCCGCAGGTCGACGATGCGCTTGACGAGTCCAAGGTTGTTGCATCCGTTGTCGTGCGTGCAGATGGTATTCCGCGCCATGTACATTCGCCGGCGGAGTTCCCGGCTGTCGGCGTAGGTCATGAACGGGGCGTAGCTCGGCGCGTGCAGGGTGAAGGCCCACCCTTCCAGCCCCTTTTCCTTGGCGGCCAGCGCGGCGGCTTCGACGGCGGATTCCGGGAGTCCGGCCAAATCCCTTTCGTCCGTCAGGCGGAGGAGGAAGCCGTTGGTCTCTTTCAGGATGTTCCGCGAGAACCGCAGGGTCAGCCGGCTCAGTTCCTTGCTGAGCGCGCGGAACTTTTCCTTGCCTTCGGCCGGGAGGGCCGCCCCGTTGCGCATGAAGCTGTCGTAGCTCTTGTCCAGAAGCGTCTGTTCTTCGGGGGTCAGCTCGCGGTGGTGTCCGTACACGGCCTTTATCCGGGCGAACAGTTCCTCGTTCAGCAGGATGTCGTTGGCGTGTTCCGTCAATATCGGCGACATCTTCTGCGCCAGCCTGTCCATTTCGTCGTCGGTTTCCGCGTTCAGCAGGTTGAAGAACACGTTGCTCACCCGCTCCAGCAGGTTGTCGGGAACGCTGAATGACACGGTGTTGTCGAACGTGGGCGGCTCCGGGTTCCTGATGATGGCATCCGTCAGTTCGTTGTCTTGCCTTATGCCTTCCCTGAAGGCCGGTTCATAGTCTTCGAGGCGTATCTGGCCGAAAGGCGTCGTCTCGCGGGGCGTCCCGTAGGCGGGTCTGAGAAACGGGTTCGTTCTTCCTTCGGTTCCGGTTCGTTTTCCTTGCATGGCGTCCATGTCGGCATTTGCGTTTTCAGAAAGCCTGGATGAGTTTCTCCAAGGCCGGTATGATGATTTTCCTCCTTTTCAATGACACTAAGTCCTCTTTTTGCAAGCGGTTCAAGGCGCGCGACACGTTCATGCGCGGTTCGTTGATTTGCAGTCCGAGGTCTTCCATGCTGATTTCCAGAATCTTTTCCCCGGCGGGATATACGCTGCGGGAGTGAATGAAATTGACGATGCGTTTCTCCGTGCTCCCTGAGAGGTCGTGCCATAGCCATCTTCCCCGGCGGTAGACGCAGGTGGACAGGAGGTTAATCATGTTGAGCCGGAACACCTCGGAACGGCTGAACAGCAGGTTTATCCCGTCCTTGGGGATAATCAGGGCGCGTACGTCAGTCTGCGCCGTATAAGTGTGCGTGTAGCGCGGGTTGATGCCGTACAGGGCTTCGGGTTGTATGGCCGCCGGCGACTGTAGCCGTTCGTGGAACGCGAAACGGTTGTCGTCCGAGCGGGTGCGCATCCCTACGGTGCCGCTGAAAGGCAACACCAGCTGCCGGCAGGGCCGGTCCTGTTCCGCCAGGCTCTCTCCTTTGGCGTATTGTACGACGCGGTGGGGAACGGACGCGGAGAACCGTGCCAGTTCGCTTCTCCCGATGCCTTGGAACAAGGGCAGGGCGGCCAGAGTGTCCGATGTGAATCCTTCCATGTCTCCGTCTTGTCTTTACCGGTTCGTCATCGTCCGGAGAGCCGGGGTGGAGTAAACCCGGTTCTCCCCTTGCTCGTCCGCATAGATAAAGTAAGCCTGTATGTCGGGAGCGGACCGCAGTATCTTCTTGGCCTGTTCCAGTCCCGAGACCATGAAGGCCGTGGCGTACGCGTCGGCGGTGGCGCAGTCCTTGGCCAGCACGGTGGACGACAGGATGGAATGCTGCACCGGATAACCCGTGCGGGGGTCTATGGTATGCGCGTATTTCTTCCCGTCTTTGTAGTAGAAGTTGCGGTAATTCCCGGAAGTGGCGATGCCGAGGTCCGTAACGTCCAGTACGGCTTGGACTTCGTTGTTGACGTTCAGCGAGTCGTTTACGGGCTTGTTGATGCCCACTCTCCATTTCCGCCCTTCGGGGTTGAGCCCTTTCACCACGATTTCTCCCCCGATTTCGACCATGTAGTTCAGGACGCCTTTGCTGTCGAACATCCGGGCCACCGCGTCGCTTCCGTATCCTTTGGCAATGGCGCCGCAGTCCAGCCTCACCCGGGAGTCCTGCTTCACGACCCTCCCGTTTTCCAAGTCCACCTTCTCGAACCCGACGAACGAAAGGATGCTGTCGACCCGCGCCGGGGCAAGGTCTTGCCCGTCCTCGAATCCGAAGCCCCAGGCGTTGACCAGCGGGGCGACGGTTATGTCGAATGCTCCGCCGGTACGTTCGCTGATGGCTTTGGCCAGCCGGAACACGTGGACGAACATGCTGTCCGGGGCGACTTCCTCGTTCCGGTTAATCCGGCTGATGACCGATTCTTCGTTAAAGGGGGAGAGGGAGGCGTCCACTTTCCGCAATTCGGCTTCTATTTCCTTCTGCAGGCTGGAATCGCATTGGTAGGTCACGTGGTAAAGCGTGCCGAAAGCGAATCCCTTTTCCCGTTGGAAGGGAGTGTCGCGACGCGAGCCGCGTATGGCGTATATCGTGCCGATGACCAGCAGGATGAGGAACGGCAGCTGCCAGCGTAGTCTTTTCCTTTTGTCGTTCATGTGCATAAACTTGGATGTCCTATGATGGTTTCAGTCCCCCGCGCCTGTCGGGACAGGACTCCCGACGGGCGCCATGGGCGTATGGCGTCTTGCGCCCGGGGTGAAGCTCGCGGCAAGGCAGTCCGTGGCGGGCTCCGACGATATGGCCTCTGTGATGTAACATGTCTGCCTGAGTTTAGATGTCGAATATGATGTTGAAAGTGCCGCCGATGCATGAATTGCCGTATTTGCCGAAGCCGGGCACGTACCACGGAGGCCCTTGCGGGGCTTCGCCGTGGCGCAAGCGGTTCTTGTAGCGCACGTTCCACCCCAAGTGGAAAATCTTCCATATCCTCGTCTCTATGCCGAAGACGATTTCCCCCCAGTGGGAATTGGCCGAAAGCCCGTCGAACACGAACGGGACCTCGTTGCCCCACACCGGGTCGGCGAATCCCGGGGAGCTTATGTCGTACTTGAATGACGTGAAGGCGTAACGTATGCCCAAGTACAGCCGGTTGCCCGTGTACCACTTTTTGGTGAAGTTGTAGTCTAAGCCGACGCGGAAGTAAGGGGCCTTGGTCTTGTAAGTGTTGCCTGTCTCCTCGCCCTCGCGGTCGCTTTCCCCGTACCCGAATTCGAAGACCGGGAAATATTTCTCCTTGAAGTTCAAGTGCGCGGCCACTTCCATCTGCGAGTAGTCCGAGCCGAGGGACTTCATGACGATGCCCACGAGGTCGCCCGACACGGCCACTCCCCCGAACACGGGAGCTTTTTCCTTCGTCGGGTCTTCCGCGGGCTGCCGAGCCTCTTCGTCCCCGGCCTGCCGGGCGTGCGAAGAGAGGGGGAGGAGCAAGCTAATCGCCGCCGCGGAAATATATCTTGAAATTCTCGGATGCATTGTAGTTGATGTTCGGATTTGCAATCGAAACGGAGTCCACGAGCAGCCGCGTCCAGCGCGCGGCGGTCACGTGGTGGAACATCGAAGCCGGGCAGGCGGGGGACTCGTAATGCGGGATGTTCTCCTTGTCAATCCAAATGGTGTCTCTCCGCGTGTGCCCCGCCGTGTCGGTGAAGTGGAAGACGAGCGTGTCGGTCGCGGCGCTGTAGCTTACCGGGAGTTCCACCCCGCTTCCCCGCACCAGGCGGTTGATCAGGACGGAATCCGTCCCGGCGGCCGTGATCGTCAGCGTGTCCGACACTTGGACCTTGCTTTCCCCCTCGTCCGTGGCGACGTAGAACCCATACGTGCTGTAGACGATGTTGTTTATCGGGCAGTCTATGGAGTCGCAGGCGACGGCGGCGGCGAATACGCCGGTGCAGGCCAGTGCGCGGGTTATGCCTTTCAGTTCCTTCATCCCCTGGAGGTGCGGTTTTCAGATTTCCTTTTCAATCGAGTATTTGTCGCGCTCCGGCGAATTGCGGCTGATGAGCTCCGCCAGGAAGCCGGTCAGGAAGAGTTGCGTGCCCAGTATCATCGTGGTCAGGGCGATGTAAAAGTACGGCGACTCGGTAATCAGGCGGTATGTGTTCCCGCAGTACACGTCGTAGAGCTTGCCGGCCCCGATGATGCCGGTCGCTACGAAGCCCAGGATGAACATGATGGAGCCCAAGAATCCGAAGATGTGCATCGGCTTGACCCCGAACTTGGACAGGAACCAGAGGGAGACCAGGTCGAGATAACCGTTGAAGAAGCGGTTCATGCCGCCGAACTTGGTCTTGCCGTACTTGCGCGCCTGATGGCGCACGACCTTTTCGCCTATCTTGTCGAAGCCGGCGTTCTTGGCCAGATAAGGGATATAACGGTGCATCTCCCCGTAGACCTCGATGCTCTTCACGACTTCCTTGCGGTAGGCCTTCAATCCGCAGTTGAAGTCGTGCAGGTTCCTGATCCCGCTGACCCTGCGGGCGGTGGCGTTGAAAAGCTTGGTGGGTATGGTCTTGGACAGCGGGTCGTACCGCTTTTTCTTGTATCCCGACACCAGGTCGAATCCGTCCGTCTTGACCATGCGGTACAGTTCCGGTATCTCGTCGGGAGAGTCCTGAAGGTCGGCGTCCATGGTGATGACCACGTCGCCCTCCGCCTTCTTGAAGCCGCAGTACAAGGCCGGGCTTTTCCCGTAGTTGCGGCGGAATTTGATGCCTTTCACGCAGCCGTGCTTTTCCTGCAAGTCTTCGATCAGCCGCCAGGAACGGTCGGTGCTGCCGTCGTTGACGAAAATGACCTCGTATGTGAAGCCGTGCGCGTTCATCACGCGTTCAATCCATGAATACAGCTCCGGGATGGATTCTTCTTCGTTGAAGAGGGGGATTACGACTGAGATGTCCATGTCTATCGGTTTTGACTGTGATTGGTGCGCCCCTTTCCGCCCATCCCGATCCACGCGGCGGGGAAGGCCAGCAGGAAGCCGGACAGGAGGTTGTATGTCAGGAACTCGAAGGTCAGCTGTATGGGGGAGATGCTTTTGAGCTGCTCTATGGTCTGGCGGACGACGTCGGCCGCGTCGTCCCCCGGCATCAAGCCTTGCACCATGGCTACCGCTTCGGGCCGTTCCATGACGGCCGAATAGGTCCGGACGAGCATCCCGCCGTCGATGTAGCGGAAGTAAACGAACTGGGCGACCGCCATGAGCAGGGAGGCGTGAATGAAGACCAGCGCCGCCATCCACCACGACTGTCCGAAAGGCAGGGGGGACACCTCGTTCCTGAACTTCCGTATAAGGAAACCGGCCGCCGCCACGGACGACAGCCCGACGACGAGACCCATGTTGCCTGCGAGCGGCCGCGTCAGCCCGATGATGTAAAAAGCGAAGCTGACAATCCACATCAGCCCCACCACGGTGCCGTATTGGGCGGCAAAGGCACGGAGTTGCCTGGAGCTTACAGCATTCATTATGGCATACGTTACGGTTGGCGTGCAAAAATACGAAAAAATAGCGGAATACGGAGAATCAAGCTCCCTTTTTTGTAAGGCGACGGGAACGACGGAGGGG
>CAYPMY010000059.1:0-12357 GCA_964412085.1 uncultured Paraprevotella sp.
AGATACTGTTGAGGAACAATATCTCGCAGAATTGGACTTTTTAAGGGACGACTACTTATTAAGACAAATCATCTTTGCACGGACAATGATTTAATAAAAACAAAGCAAACGAAAAGAACAAGGGTCAGCGGATATTTCGGATCAGCGGATATAGTCTTGACAAACTCAGTTTATTGGAATCTGTTCCATTTCCTACTATCTTAACGCTGTCAACTCTGCGATCTTCACAATGGTCATCATCGCCTTTTCCATGCTTTGCACCGGGACAAACTCATGACGCCCGTGGAAATTCAGTCCCCCCGCAAAGATGTTAGGACACGGTAATCCTTTAAATGAAAGTTGCGCCCCGTCTGTTCCCCCACGAATCGCCTTCACCCGACATTCCACGCCGGATGCCTCGATGGCTTCCTTCGCGATATTGATGACATGCATCACTGGCTCCACTTTTTCGCGCATGTTGTAATACTGGTCACGCACCTCAACCGTCACCGTACCCTCTCCGTCTTCCGCATTCAGCTCTTCCGCCAACTGCCGCACGAATGCCTTACGGGCTTCAAACTTCCGCCGGTCATGGTCGCGTATGATATAAGACAATATGGTTTCCTCCACCGTTCCTCTCATACCCGTCAGGTGATAGAATCCTTCATAGCCTTCCGTGGTTTGCGGGGTTTCGTCCGAAGGCATTCTGCGGATGAACTCCGTCGCTGTCAGCATGGCATTCCGCATCTTGTCTTTGGCATATCCGGGATGCACGTTCAGTCCTTTCACCGTCACCTTGGCCATCGCCGCGTTGAAGTTCTCAAACTCCAATTCGCCGACTTCCCCACCATCCATGGTATAAGCCCACTCGCAACCGAACTTCTCCACATCAAAAAGACGCGCACCCATGCCGATTTCTTCATCGGGATTGAAGCCCACCCTGATTCGACCGTGCTTGATTTCCGAATGCTCCCGAAGGTAAACCATGGCCTGTACGATTTCCGCAATGCCGGCCTTGTCGTCGGCTCCCAACAAGGTATGACCGTCCGTGACAATCAGATCTTCTCCCACATGATCCGACAATTCGGGAAACTGCCTCGGCGACGTGACAATCCCCTCTTCGGCGCACAATACGATGTCCGTTCCGTCATATCGCTCCACAATCCTCGGCTTCACATCCTTGCCCGAACAATCCGGTGAAGTGTCGATGTGGGCTATAAAACCGATCGTAGGCACTTCACGTTCCGTGTTTGCAGGCAATGTGGCGTACAAATATCCATGTTCGTCCAGCGACACCTCTTCAAGTCCTATCGCTTTCAGTTCTTTCTCCAAGTATCGCGCAAACACCATCTGCTTGTCAGTACTCGGGCAACCTTCTCCGTCTTCATTCGACTGTGTGTCGAAACTCACGTATTTCAAAAATCGTTTTACCAGTTCCATAATTCACCGTTCATTTAATCTGAATCGTAAAATTAATCAATCCTACAGTTTTTCACAACAAAAGACTACTTTTTGTCCTTTTCCCATGTTATAAAACATGACAATGTGATTTTCCCAAGACAAATAGATTTGTTTTTTTTGTGCACGCACACTTTTATCGTATATTTGACACCAAACAGCTGACCTCATCAATAATGGAACCATGAAAGGAACTGTATCAGGATTTTACAGCATGTTACTTTGTTGCGCGGCTACGTACGGACAACAGGATATCACATCCATTTATTTGGCCAATCCGTCTTTCGAAGAGGACGCAACGGCCTGTACACAGGATTCCCCCGACGCACTTTATGAAGGTACCGAAGGGTTGCGAGGCTGGAATCTGTCGCCCAAAGGATGGCAAACCACCAGTCCCGGGAAAGCGCTTCTTATCGACAAGGAATGTGCCATGGACAACGGTTTCGGCAAGACGGAAGCAGCCGACGGGGATTTCGCCTACTACCAACGTTTCGGTTGGGGCAGTGAAAATTCGGAAATGCGGCAAACCACGCCCACTCCCTTGCCGGTCGGGGAATACGAGCTGAAGTTTTCCAGCAAGGCTTTTGCCATCAACAGTGCCGCGACCAGTGCGACCGTCACGGTCAGCAACGGAGAGTTTGAACCGTTGGACAAACTGACGATTACCTGCATGAACGGAAGCGCAGGTATCATGGGGGCTTCCTCATGGACGGAAAATTCCCTGAAATTCAAACTGGAGGAAGAATCCGCCATTACCCTATCGGCACAAATGAGTTGGGGCAGCGGCGGAAGCTGCATCGCATACGACCATTTTACGCTGACGCGACTTCCGAAAGACAGCCTCGACCCCAACGCACCGAGAATTGAAGGCGGTACGGAAGACCAAGTGGAGTCCCCCACCGAGGGGGTCATATCCCATGAGTTCGTGGAAGAATCCGCTATGAAGCAGGGACTGTTGCAAATGTTGGCCAATTCCCTGACATACGCCCGTAATATATGGTACGACTGCACGGCTCCCAACAGCAAGGATGAAACCTGCGGATATTTTAAAGCCCAAAGTGCCGGGCAAAGCAACGAGGACGGAGTTCGCACAAATGCCGACTTTTCCATGATTTGCGCTTTCCTTTATAAATATGGCAAAGGCAAAGCAACCCTTCCCGAAGGCATCACTTGGGACATGGTGAAAGACATGGCCGTGAAGTCGCTCGTATTCGGTTATTCCACCCATAAAGCCAATAAATTCAAGATTACCTCGGACAACAAGTATTGGGGTTCCGTCAGCAACGCCGACCACGTATGGGAAAGTTCGCTTTGGGCCATGTCATTGGCATACGCCTCTTATTTCCTGAACGAAGAATTGAGCGAAAACCAAAAGACCTATATTTACAACATGATCAAGGCGGAATGCAATTACGAACTGGAACGCGTCATTCCCACAGGTTACAACGGCGACACGAAAGCCGAGGAAAACGGCTGGGAAACCAACATCTTGTCTTGTGCTTTGGGTCTCTATCCCGACGACACGCTGGCACCCAAATGGTTCGACCGCCTGCGTGCATTTGCCATCAATTGCTATTCGCACGTCGGTGACGCCCAAAACACTACGGTCATAGACCCCGAATATGACGAGACCACCGTACAGGATCTGTACATCGGCAAGAACCTGTATGATGACTATACGTTGCAAAATCACAACTACTTCCATACTTCCTACCAGAATGTCGTGATGCAGGAACTGGGCGAATCCCATCTGGCTCTCCATTTGTTCCAAGGAAAGAATCCGAAATGGAAGACCAACGCCTTGATGCACAACAACCAGAAAGTCATGGACGAGGTACTCTGCCGTCTGGCGTTGGCCGACGGGGAACTGGCCATGCCCAACGGCAACGACTGGAGCATGTTCCTCTACGACCAAATCACCAGCTACACCACGGCCGCCTGTTTCCTGCGCGACCCGAACGCACTGATGCTGGAAAATCTGGCTTACAAACATATCAAAGCCCGCCAGGGTACGACACAGGACGGAAGCTGGTTGCTCAACAGCGACATCGGGCCACGGCGCATGGGAGTGGAAGGGCATCGCGTCATGATGACTTATCTGATGCATGAGACAGCTTCTACGGTCGATATGCAGGCCACATCCTGGAAAGACTTCAGCCGGTCGCAGGAACAAGCCTATATTTTCGCACCGCAGAATATCGTACGAGCCAACACGCCCGACCGTTTCAGCGTATTCTCGTGGAGTAACGGACTGAAGAACTATACCGGATACATCGCGTCCAACACGCCTGACAAAAACAAAATCATCGTGCCCTATAAGAAGAACAACACGGGAAACATCCTGGGTTGGTACACCGTAAACGGCAAGGCCACGGATGCCTCGCCCGTCATCAGCGGCATCTACGACCTGAACGGCAACAGTTACATCATGAATGGCAAGTTGATGACTAACGGGAACAGTCTGGAGAACAACTTCACCCTCTTCTCCACCCCGGGCAACGCTTTCATCTACATGGATTACGTGGTGGGGAAAACCAATGGAACCATTACCGAAGAGAAAGGAGGCCTGATGGCCGTCAGTACCGACCCGTTCACCAAAGAGAAACGTACGCTCTACCATAGCAAAGGACACCTGCAGACTGATGGGAGCCAGTTGAAATCATTCGTGGGGAACTGGGTCAATATCGACAATGAAGTAGGGATTGTAAGCACGGCCACCGACAAGTCCATTGCCTTCGGAGACCGTGAGCTGAACAATTCCATCTTCCTGTCCAAGATTTATCCAGTTTATTCGGCCGATGGACGTAGCTTCAGCAACGGAAGCATCGTAGACCGCCGACACATCATATATTATAGCAATGTGGACTCGGCCGGCACGGAACGGCTGGCCGCCGATGCACTGCCCCTGACGGCACAAGTGGCCGAAGGATGGAACGGTGTCATCGTCAGCGACCCTGACAGCGCACGTTATCTGTTGTTGAGCAACTATCTCGGGGAAACGACCTGCTCCTTGAAAGACATCCTCTTGCCTGACGGCACACCGGTCTTTACGGAAATGACCGCTGTCGGCGAAAAAGGCGCTACGGCCACATTCCGTTGCGACGTGAACCATAGCGTGGCCAATACGCTCCGCGTGTTCATCCAAGGCGATGGGATTTCCGCCCGGCAGATGGAAAACGACTCTTGTGGTGCTTACCTTTATAATTATAGCGGACAAAAGCAACAAGTCCAAGTCACGATTTGGACTGACGGGGGAAAACTGACTTCACCGGTCATTGTGGAACAAGAATCTTGTGTGTCCGTCAAAGCCGCCGGAAGCGAAATCCTCATCGAAACCGTAGACCTCAAAGAAGAACAGGAAGAGTTTTTCGATGCCACCGCACAGCTCCCCTCCAATCCCGGGTTTAAAGGAAAATGATTATCCGCATAATGTCCGTCTATAAGTCCTTGCCCTAAAATCGGTTGTCAGGTGTGTGACCAGCACCGTGTGGAAATGAAACTCTGCGGGAGGGTCATCCGCCAAAAGCGGGTCGGTAGCCATGAAAATCGCCTTGAATACGACCGCGTGCAGTATCCATACGCTGTGGAAGTCCGAGAAGTGTTCCAGCTACGACGGCGCGTAAACCCGGCATCAGCATACGGCTCCGTCACGGGCATGCACAGCCTGTTCGGTCTGTCTCTCCCCGTGTGCCATTTCGTTCCAGCTTCCCGGTGTCGGTTCGGCAAAGTATGGGACGGGAGATTCTCCCGTTACGCCAGACGACAAGTCGGCATCACCGCACGTTGACCGCACCGATACCAAAACCAATGGAAAGGTGCGGGCGAAATGCGCCTCTATACATCCCGCTTGCTGGCGCGAGACGACGAAGCTGTATGAGAAATACGGCTTGTTGCTCGTCTTCGACGAGATAGAGACGGATTCCAGACGGGCGGAGAAGTTGTTTCCTTTGAAACACGCCGGCGCAGGCCGGATGTCATGTGCATCGGCAAATCCCTAACGAGCGGATACATGGACTCTTCCGCCGTGCTGACGACTGAACGGGTAGCCGCATCTCTTCCAGTCGCCCCATGTGCATGAACAATCTGTTGGCCAGCATGCACGTGTCCGATGTTATGGGGCGTGTCAGTTTTTACATCTCCCCCAATCGGTCGTATGAAGTCTGCAGGATGGCCATACCTTTTTCTTCGCGTGCGCCATCGGGAGCAGGTTCATTGTAAATCGGCTTCCGAGCTGCATTGTCGTAAATGGTCACGCCGGTGCTGTCCTTGAACATGAATCCATCGCTGAATGTGGAGTAAGCGAAAGGATAGGTGTAGGATGCCGAAAAGATATTGCGGCTGTACTTAAAGTCCCGATGCGGCAAGCCGAGTTGTCCAAGCAATGTGGCCGCCATGTCGCTTTGGTTCATCAAGGTGTGGATGACGGTCGGCACTTTTATGGCTCCGCCTAACCATAGCATGGGGATGTGGTAGAAAGTGGGCCGCGTGACATTGAAAGTGGGTGAACTGCCGTGATCGGGCAGGCAGACGACCAGCAGGTTGTTCCACACCGGGAGTTGTTTCAGCCGGTCGATAAAGTCACCCAAGCAATGGTCGGTATAGGCAAAAGAGTTTTGCCGCTTGTCTTTTAGTCGGTTGTAGGGGACCTCGAACGGTTCGTGGCTGCTGAGAGTCAAGAATCCGGTATGCCACAGTCGGCTGGACGGTCGGGATTTGAGCATTTCATACAATCGGTCGAATGCGTATTCGTCGTGTGCGCCCCAGGAGCTTGAGGTGCGTTCACGTAGGCTGAAATCCATGTCGCTGGTCAGGTGCTGGTAACCCGTAGTCGTAAAATAACTTCTCATGTTGGTAAAGTCAATGTCGCCGCCGTAGAGGAAATCCGTTTGGTATCCTGCTTGTTGCAATGTACGGGCTATACCGGGCAAAAGGCGTGACTTGGCCGGGAGTTTCATAATGGAGGTGGCGGGGTAGCTGATATGCCCGCTTAACGTGCTGACCAGCCCGCGGTCGGTGCGGAAACTGTTGGCATATACGTTGTCGAAGAAGATGCCCTCACGGATGAGCCGGCTTATATTCGGCGACACGTTCTTAGCCCCGCCCAGCTCTTCTATATATTCGCCCCCGAATCCTTCAAGGATGATGATGAGTATGTTGGGACGTGTGTCGCGTAGCAATTGCCGGGTACGGTCTTCTGTCGAGTCCGGATAGAGAAGTGCATAGCAGGCATCCCGTTTATGTTCGTCCAAATAATTGTATTTTTCGGCAAAGTCTTCGGATTTGTTCCAAGAGTACACCAGGCTGAAAGCCGGGTTTACGGCGGCATGGTTCATGTAGGTGCTTTCACTGAAATAGGCGTTGCCGATATTCATGGTAGAACGTCCTATCCCCCCGCGTATGGCCAGAAAGACAAGGCCGCCCAATAGCACGTATGTGAAATTGTGGAGCATCATTTTCAGGTTTATGGGCAGGACGGGGAATGTCTTGGGCGTAAGGCGGATGCAACTCCATGACAAGAGGATGGAGAAGACCGCAATCCAAAGCAGGCGCATGACGACATAGCCGGCGGAGACACTGGCCATAGCCTGTTTGGGAGCATCCATGTAATTGAAGATCGTGGCGTCGAGCTTGAATTTCCAAAATGCGTAGAGCGATGTGTCTGCCACACAAATCAGTGAGAGCAGGATGGCAACAAGGATGAAATAAGGGCGCAACACGGATCTGGCATTCATACGGCGCATCCAAATGCTGAGCCATACGACGAGGTATGGAAAGATGAGCAAATATCCCGTCGTGGAAGCATCCAGGCCAGCACCGTGGACGATGACCTGAAACAAATCGCCTGCCGGCAAGGGCTCGTTCAAACAGACGAATACGATTTTCTGCAACACGAAGAAAAGCAGGAAGGCTAAAAACAATTCAATAAGGTAAGATATACGTCGTTTCATCGTTTCTCTTTTTTAGGATACACAGGCTGGAATGATTATTTTCTGCAGAAATCGGCCGGGACTTCGCCCCATCGTTCCGTCTCCCATTTAAGGACGGGGATGTCTGCCTTGTGGGTCTTGAGCCAGGTCTCAGCCCGTTCTATCATTTGATAGAGTGCTTCCGTACGTGGACTGCGTTCCAGCCTGGTCTTGCAACGCTTTTGCTTGACCCAACCGATGGCGTTCCGGCTGTCTGAAAAAACCGGCATTCGGATGCGTCTCTGTTCCATCAGGGCCAAGGCATGTACAATGGCCAGAAATTCACCGATATTGTTGGTGCCGTACACAGGCCCGAAATGAAAGACGGTTTCGCCCGTTCGGAGATAAACGCCCCGGTATTCCATCGGCCCCGGGTTGCCACTGCATGCCGCATCGACCGCCAAGGCTTCGGCCGGGATTCCGGGAGGAAGGGGCAACACGGTGTCATGCCGATAGGACGGCACGTCTGTCGGGTTGTCCCCGGGAACTGCCGGAACAGCGGCCTTCTTCCCCCGGACGTAAAGATAAGGAGAGTTGCCATAAGCCTTTTCGGCTTCCTCCCGGGTGCCGAAAGACTTATAAACGGCTCCTACGAAACCATTTATCTGCAGTTTGCAGTCAGCCCAAGACGTATAAACGCCCGGACTGGCTCCATGCCAAACCACGTAGAATTTCTTTTTCCCCATCGCAAGAGGAGGTTTTTACATGCGTTCAGGCACTTCTATGCCTAATAAGCCCATGCCCGTACGTGTGATTTTTCCGACTTCGGCTGACAAGACCAGACGGAAAGCTTTCTTGTTCTCGTCCTCTTCATGCAAGATGCTGAAATCGTGGTAGAACTGGTTATATTCTTTCACCAGGTCGTAGCAATAGTTTGCGATGCGGCTTGGGTCATAGTCCGAACCTGCTTGCCTTACCACGTTCGGGAAGTCGGCCAGCATTTGAATCAAGCCGATTTCTTTCTCGCTCAAATCCGTTCGGGCTGACAGCGTCTCGGGGATGGAGAGGCCTGCTTCTGAGGCTTTGCGCAGGATAGAACGGATACGCGCATACGCATATTGGATGAACGGCCCGGTATTTCCGTTGAAATCGATACTTTCAGCAGGATTGAACGACATATTCTTTCGTGCGTCCACCTTTAATATGAAGTATTTCAAGGCTCCCAAACCGACAATCCGTGCAATCTCGTTGGCTTCGTCCTCAGTCAAATCCGTAAGCTTGTTGATTTTGTCTTCAGACATCTTGCGCGCACAGCCTATCATCTCGGCCACTATGTCGTCGGCATCCACGACTGTACCTTCGCGGCTTTTCATCTTACCGTCGGGCAATTCCACCATGCCGTAAGAGAAATGCACAAGACTTTTGCCCCACTCGAAACCGAGCCTGTCCAACAGGATGGAAAGCACTTGGAAGTGGTAGTTTTGTTCGTTACCCACCACGTAAATCATTTTGTCTATGGGGTAGTCGCGGAACCGACGTTCGGCCGTACCTATATCTTGTGTCATGTAGACGGAAGTCCCGTCGGAACGGAGCAGAAGTTTCTCATCCAATCCTTCCGAAGTCAGGTCGGCCCACACCGATCCGTCTTCTTTGCGGAAGAACAGTCCTTTATCAAGCCCCTCCAAGACTTTCTCCTTGCCTTCGAGATAAGTCTCCGACTCATAATATATCTTGTCGAAACTTACGCCAAGGGCTTTATAGGTGACATCGAAGCCGGCATAGACCCATTCGTTCATCTTACGCCAAAGGGCACGGGTTTCCGGATCATCGTTTTCCCATTTTACCAGCATTCCACGGGCTTCCTTGATGAGCGGGGCTTTACTTTTGGCTTCTTCCTCGCTCATCCCCCCTTCCATAAGTTCCTTGACTTGTTCTTTGTAGTGCTTGTCAAAGGCCACATAGTAGTCGCCGACGAAGTGGTCGCCTTTGATGCCGGCACTTTCCGGAGTGGCATCGTTTCCGTATTTCAGCCAGGCCAACATGCTTTTGCAAATATGTATGCCGCGGTCGTTCACGATATTGGTCTTGACCACGCGGTTGCCATTGGCGGCCATGATGTTGGCCAAGGCGCATCCTAACAGGTTGTTGCGGACATGTCCCAGGTGCAAGGGCTTATTGGTGTTGGGCGAAGAGTATTCTATCATGACCAAAGGCGAACGACCGGTAGCTTCTGTCAAGCCGAACCGTGCATCTCGATGGATGTCGGTGAGCAAACCTATCCAACTGGCCGGGGCGATTACAAGGTTCAGGAAGCCTTTGACGGCATTGAAATCGGACACGACGGAAGGGATTCCTGCCTTCAGGAAACGGCCAAGCTCCAAGGCTGTGTCTTCCGGTTTCTTGCGAGATATTTTCAGGAAAGGAAAAACGACCAACGTCAGGTGTCCTGCGAATTCTTTTTTCGTCTTTTGGAGTTGCACCGTTTCGGGAGCTATGTCCTGTCCGTATAAAGTCTTGATGCCGAGAACCACGGCCGATACGATTTCTTTTCCTATCTCCATAACCTTGTTTTTGCCTTGTCATCCACGTCGCAAAGATACATAATAAAAAGGGAGAAGAAAAAGTTTGCTTCCCCCTTTTTCCGCATAATAGATTTATTCCGATTACTGAAGTGCGTCGGCTAATTCCGCACCAGCTTTGAATTTGGCTATTTTCTTGGCCGCAATGGTGATTTGCTCTTTTGTCCTGGGATTAATGCCCGTGCGGGCCGGCCTTTCATTTACGGAAAATGTTCCGAAACCCACAAGTGCAATCCTGTCACCCTTCTTCAATGCTCCAGAGATGGCGCTGATAGTCGCGTCTAAAGCTTTCTTGGCATCTGTCTTGTTCAAGCCTGCGTTCTCCGCGATGGCGTTGATAAGTTCTGTTTTGTTCATTTGATGAAAAAATTTAGTAGATAATAATTCGCGTAATTTGCATCCTATCGTGCAAATGTATGTAAATTAGCCGTCAAAACAAACTTTTTCATTGAAAAAATATTTCTTTTTATGAAAAAGCACAAGGTTGAACGGATTATTTCAAATGGAATGGGATAAAA
Source organism: uncultured Paraprevotella sp. (assembly GCA_964412085.1). Taxonomy (GTDB): domain Bacteria; phylum Bacteroidota; class Bacteroidia; order Bacteroidales; family Bacteroidaceae; genus Paraprevotella. The sequence goes on from CAYPMY010000059.1 coordinate 10,441, forward strand.
TTAGTATTTTTGCGGTCTCAACGAATAATGGAATTAGAGTGTGAACATGATGAACATGCCTCCCGTGACGAAGAACCTGATTATAATCAATCTCCTGTTCTTTTTGGCCAAGCTGGTAGCAGAACGCTATGGCGTGGATCTGGACGATTCGCTGGGACTGCACTTCTTCTTGGCTCCCGACTTCAGCTTCTATCAGTTCTTCACGTACATGTTCATGCACGGCGGCGTCGCGCACATCCTTTTCAACATGTTCGCCGTGTGGATGTTCGGACGGGTGATGGAGTCTTATTGGGGCGGTCGGCGGTTCCTGCTTTATTATGCCGTGTGCGGAGTGGGCGCCGGCCTGGTGCAGGAGGGAGTGCAATATGCACAGTACCTGTGGCAGGGCTTGGAAGCTTACGACAGGATAGACATCGTCGGTTATGCCGTGATTTCCATGGGCGACTATCTGAATCGTTGGACTACTATCGGTGCTTCCGGGGCAGTATATGGGATTCTGCTGGCTTTCGGCATGTCGTTCCCTAATGAACGCTTGTTTGTTTTCCCGCTTCCCGTTCCTGTCAAGGCCAAGTTCTTTGTGATAGGCTATGCCGTCATAGAGTTGCTTTCCGCCTTGGGGAACTCCGGCGACGGGATAGCCCATTTCGCGCATCTCGGAGGAATGATATTCGGGCTGTTGCTCATCTTGTACTGGAGGAGGAACGGAGGCGGGGGCTACTATGGCGAGCGCCCGTCGGTGGCAGAGCGGATGAAGAGGTGGTTCTCCGAAGGGCGCGATCGGTTCTCTTCTTATCGTAAGCCCGAAAGGGGCTTCCCAATGGGGGCGCGGAAGGACGATTATGAGTACAACGCCCGCAGGAAGGCAGCGGAGGATGAGATAGACCGTATCTTGGAAAAGATACGTAAATCCGGGTACACAAGTTTGACAGACGAGGAAAAGCGCAAGTTGTTCGATGCCAGTCAGCGTTGAGGATGGATACACTGAAACGTATATTGGTACAGTTGTCGGTCGGCGCAAACGTGATGGCGGCTTTCATGTTGTGGGCCTGCGGACTAAGTTCCGGCCTGAATCCGGCGGTCTATCCCCGCATGGCCTTATTCGGACTGGGATTTCCGCTATTGCTGTTGCTCAACATTGCTTTCGTCTTTTTTTGGCTGGTGTTTTCCGTCCGCTACGTCTGGTTGCCTTTTGCCGGAATGTTGTTGTCCGTCTCCTATATATATGACTATTGTCCGGTGAACTGGCCCGGGGAACGACCAGAAGACGCTATCAAATTACTTACCTACAACACGGAGTACCTTGCCCGGGGCGAGAAGAACGCAGAAGGGCGGTACCCGATTCTGGACTATCTTGTCGCTTCCGGGGCCGACATTATCTGTCTTCAAGAAGGAGTGGCGTCCAAGAATCTCAAATCCGGGTATGTGGACAGCGTCATGGCGAAGGCTGGCTATCATGTCTGCCATTTGCATGACGGGAAGGCCGAGTCCCAGCCCGTTTATAGCCGCCTGCCCGTATTGTCCGTACATCGGATTGCCTATGAAAGCGCGACCAACGGAAGCCTTGCCGCAGAACTATCGTATGGCCAGGATACCATATTGTTGGTGAATAACCATTTGGAGTCTTACAAGCTGACTTCGGAAGACAAGATGAAATATAAGGAAATCGTTAGGAATCCGGAGAACGGGCATGTAGAAAGCAACTCAAAGGAACTGGTGCAGAAGATGACCGGGGCGAGCCGTTTGCGCGGGCCGCAAGTCGATTCGGTTTTGAACTATGTCGGAAAATCGGGGAAGAAGGCCGTGATTGTCTGCGGCGACTTTAACGACTCTCCCATATCCTATTCTTGCCATCGCCTGTCTTCCCGGTTGGAAAGCGCGTTCCGCCAGTCGGGCAACGGGTTAGGCTTGTCTTATAAT
>CAYPMY010000060.1:0-1166 GCA_964412085.1 uncultured Paraprevotella sp.
TTTTTCATTTGTCCCTGCCCTCACTTTCGCTACCTTTGTCCCCATGAAGATAGGAAATGTGGAGTTCGGCCCTTATCCCGTGTTCCTGGCCCCGATGGAAGACGTGACGGACATTGGCTTCCGTCTCTTGTGCAAGCGTTTCGGCGCGGCCATGGTGTATTCCGAGTTCGTGGCGGCGGACGCCTTGGTGCGCAGGGTGGGCCGCAGCTTGGAGAAGCTGGCGGTGTGCGACGACGAGCGCCCCGTGGCCGTACAGATCTACGGCAGGGAGCCGGGGCCGGTGGCCGATGCCGCCCGCATCGTGGTGGAACGCGCCCGCCCCGACGTGCTCGACTTGAATTTCGGCTGTCCCGTGAAGCGGGTGGCGGGCAAGGGAGCCGGGGCCGGCATGCTGCGGAACATTCCCAAGATGCTGGAAATCACGCGGGCCGTGGTGGATGCCGTGCCGGTCCCCGTCACGGTGAAGACCCGTTTGGGTTGGGACGAGGGCAGCAAGGTAATCGTGGACTTGGCCGAGCGGCTTCAGGACTGCGGCATCCGGGCGCTGACCATACACGGCCGCACCCGCGCGCAGATGTACGCCGGCGAGGCGGACTGGACGCTCATCGGTGAGGTGAAGAACAATCCGCGCATGACGATCCCCGTCGTCGGCAACGGCGACATCGACTCGCCCGCCCGCGCCCGAGAGTGTTTCGACCGCTACGGGGTGGATGCCGTCATGGTGGGGCGCGCCACTTTCGGCCGCCCGTGGATTTTCAAGGAAATCACGGACACCTTGTGCCCGCGAGGCGCGTCGGCGACCCGCGAGGCCGTGGAGAGCGGCTATCCCGTGATGAGCGCGGACTGGAAGATAGACGTGCTCAAGGAACAGGTGCTTGCCGGCGTGCGCCGCATCGGCGAACGCCGGGGCATCCTGCACGCCCGCCGCCATCTCGCCGCCACGCCGGTGTTCAAGGGAATCCCCGGCTTCCGCGGGACGCGCGTCGCCATGCTGCGTGCCGCTACGGTGGACGAGCTTTTCGCCGTCATGGAACGCGCCCGCGAGGCTGTGGGGCAGGCCGCGGGCCGGAACGGGGAGGAGGGGGAATCGCCTTGCGCCGATTGAAAAATCGTTCGGCAGAAGTCGTTTTTTCGTTCGGCAGAGGTTGTTTTTTCGTTCGGCAGAG
>CAYPMY010000060.1:1266-12339 GCA_964412085.1 uncultured Paraprevotella sp.
TTTCGTTCGGCAGAGATTGATTTTTCGTTCGGCAGAGATTGATTTTTCGTTCGGCAGAGGTTGATTTTTCGTTCGGCAGAGGTTGATTTTTCGTTCGGCAGAGATTGTTTTTTCGTTTGGTCGAGATTGGTTTTTCAATCGGCAGAGGTTGTTTTTTCAATCGGCCGAGATTGGTTTTTCGTTCGGTTGAGATTTGTTTTTCAATCGGCAGAGATTGATTTTTCGTTCGGCTGAGGTCGTTTTTCGTTCGGGCGAGGTTGTTTTTTCGTTCGGGCGAGGTTGTTTTTTCGTTCGGGCGAGGTTGTTTTTCGTTCGGCAGAGATTGATTTTTCGTTCGGCTGAGACTGGTTTTTCAATCGGCAGAGATTTGTTTTTCGTTCGGCTGAGATGGGTTCCCGCCTCTATTGATGACGTGTAAGGCGTTGTCTTACAGCCGCGTGTCGGATTGTAATTCCCTGCCGGGCCATGCGATGGAATCCGGGGGCGGCCCTGCCCCGGAAGGTACGGCACGCCCCGCCGTCTTTTGCCGGGCCGTTCCCGCTTTTGTGTGCCCGGCGGAATCGGCGGGCAGGGCTGCAGGCCGCGGCCGGTTCTGCGGCGCGGCGCGGCGGCTCCGCAGGTGCCGGTTCGCGTTTCGCGCGCGAGGCAAGGCATGGCGCCTCGGAGGGGAAATTCGGGAGGCCCGCTTGCCGATGCCGGCCTGCCCGGCAGGAGTTTCGTGCCGTGCGTCCGGCATGACGGCAGAAGAAGATGGCACGGCCCGCCGCGGAGCCTTTCCTGCAAGCCCCGGAAGCGGGACCGATGCGCGTTTCCCCGCGCCTTGGTCCCGCTTACCCTTCCAAGGAGGCCGTTTCCGCCGTTCCCTCTTTGGCCTTGAAGGCCAGAGCGTACATCTTCATTTGCCTGAGCATGGCCGCCAGGCCGTTGCTTCGGGTGGGGGAAAGATGCTCTTTCAGTCCGATACGGTCGATGAAGTAAAGGTCGGCGTCGAGAATCTCTTGCGGGGTATGTCCGCTTAACACCCGCACCAGCAACGACACAATGCCCTTTACGATCAGCGCGTCGCTTTCGGCGCGGAACACGACACGTCCGTCCCGGCAGTCGGCTTGCAGCCACACCCGGCTTTGGCAGCCGTCTATCAGGTTCTGTTCGGTCTTGTACTCTTCGGGAAGCGGTTCCTGCCCGCCGCCCATGTCGATGAGCAGCTGGTATTTGTCCATCCAGTCGTCAAGGCCGTTGAATTCCCCGATGATTTCGTCTTGTATTTCGTCTATCGTTCCCATTTTATTGGCTTTCGTTATAAATCACTTGGATTACCGTCTGCCCCACGGCCTTCAGCACCTGCCGGTCTATGTGTTCCATGTCGTCGTCTGCCGTGTGCCAGGTGGGGCCGAAACTGGACGGGGCGTCGGTGAAATAAGGGATGATGTCGATGCAGGGGATGCCGGCTATCTCGTTGACCGGCACGTGGTCGTCGGTGACGTAGCCCCCCTCGCGCATCGGGAAGAATTGCCCGCGGCCTGACTGGTCGGCCGTGTTCCAGACCATGTCGACGACTTGCGGGGCGTATCTTCGGGAATATCCCTCTTTGGAGAAAGTGGAGCCCCGCCCGCCGACCATGTCCATCAAGATGCCGAAGCGCGCCTGATAACCGTACACGTGCGGTTCGGCCGCCCAATGCTGGGAGCCGAGGCACCATGACGAAGCGTCTCCGTCCTGCTCGGACCATTGCGGCACGCCGTAGTCTTCCGCGTCGAAACAGATGAAGTCCACTCCCGTTTCAATGGGATGAAGCCGGATGAGCCGCGCCATTTCCAGCATGACGGCCACGTCGCTGGCTGCGTCGTTGGCCGCCAGCACCGGCTTGTGCCAGTTGGCGGGGTCCGGGTCGTTGTCGGCCCACGGGCGACTGTCCCAATGCCCGCAGACCAGTATGCGCGCCTTCGCGTCGGGGTTATAAGACGCGATGATGTTGCGGGCTTTCAGTACCGTGCCGTCGTATGCCTTTACGTCCGCATATTGGTCGGTGACGGTCGCGCCGAAGCTTTTGAATTTCTCGGCGATGTACGTGCCGCAACGACGGTGGGCTTCCGTATTCGGCACCCGCGGCCCGAACGCGCATTGTGCGGCCGTATAAGCGAACGCGCTGTCTGCGTTGAATTCCGGCGCGGCGGCCATGGGAATGCTGTCGGCCGTGCCTGTCCCGCTCCCGGTTTTATAGCCGCAGGCCGTGCAGGCTGACAGGAAAACGCCGAACGCGGCGCTCCACTGCAAGTTTGGAATCGTTCTTTCCATGAATTTGTCTTGATTGTTCTGTTTTCCGGTCAGCAAGTCCTGCCGTCCTGCACGAGTTGCATGACCCTTAGGAAATTCCCTCCCCAGATGCCGGCTATGTCCGTGTCGTTGTACCGCTCGGCCAGCAGGCGGCGGGTGAAGTTGATGGCTTCCGAGGCCGACGCGCATCCCGGTATCCCGCCGCCGCCGTCGAAGTCCGTCCCGATGCCCACATGCTCCACGCCCATGATGTTTACCATGTGGTTCAGGTGTCCTACGGCATCGAGGATGGAAGCCTCGCCGCATTCGCGCAGAAAGCCTTTGTAGAGCGTGACTTGGGCCACGCCGCCTTTCCGGGCGAGTGCCTTCAGCTGCCCGTCGGTCAGGTTGCGCGGCACGTCGCACAAGGCACGGCAGGACGAATGGGAGCAGACGACGGGAGCGGAGCTGAGTTCCAGCGCATCGTAGAAGCTGCTTTCCGCCCCATGGGAGAGGTCTACCATTAACCCCAAGCGGTTCATTTCCCGCACGACCTTGCGGCCGAATGCGCTGAGGCCGCCGTGCTCCCCTTTCCCTTGTGCCGAGTCGCAGATGTCGTTGTCGCCGTTGTGGCACAAAGTCATGTACACCACGCCCCTGTCACGGAAGTGGCGCAAGCGGGAGAGGTCTTTCCCGATGGCGTATCCGTTCTCGATGCCCAGCATGATGGCTTTCTTGCCGGCGTTTTTCAGACGCGGCAAGTCGGACGGGGTGTGAGCGATGCCTACCGCCGTACAGTGGGCCGCCGCCATTTCTTCTATTTGTGTCAGTATGCGGTCGGCCTTCGCGGTGGCGGCCTGCGAAGCCTCGTCAGTCCGTTCGCCCTGCGCCAGATAGGCCACCATGACTGCGGCGTCCAACCGGCCTTCCGTCATCTTGTGGAGGTCGACGAGGATGTCCGGGTCCCGTTGGTCGAAACGAATGCCTTTGTGGAAAAACATGGGGGTGTCGCAATGGCTGTCCAGCGTCAGCATCTTCCGATGAAGGTCTTTGGCTTCGCGGAAAGAACAGGCTTCTCCGCATAGCCACCGGAACAAGGGCATCATGCTCTCGTCTTGCCGCAGGATGAAACATTCGGGATGCCATTGCACGCCCAACACCGATTTGTATTCCGCCGACTCTACCGCTTCGACAAGGCCGTCCGGCGACGCGGCGCAAATCCGCAGGAGCGGCCCCGTGTCCTTGACGGCCTGATGGTGGAAAGAATTGACTGCGACCGGAGCCTCGCCGAGCAAACGGCGTAAAACCATGCTGTCGGCGGCAGGCTGTACGGTATGCGACGCATACCTTCTATCCAGTCGTTGCTCGTGCCCGAGCAGTTGCCGACCCGGTTGTTGGCTGTAGATGTCCTGATAGACGGAACCTCCCAGTGCCACGGTGAGCATTTGCATGCCCCGGCAGATGCCCAGTATCGGGATCTGCCGGTCGTAAGCCAAACGGACAAGCAGCAGCTCGGCCAGATCGCGTTTGTAATCGACGCCGTGCAGTTGCGGAATCGGTTCTTCGCCGGCGAACAGCGGGTTCAGGTCGCCTCCGCCTGAAAGCAAGAGGCCGTCTACATGCTCCAGCACATTGGCCAACGCGTCCCGCTCCTCGAAGGGAGGGATGACGACCGGGGTGGCTCCCGCTTCCAGTATGGATTCGAAATAACCCTCGGCCAGTTCACACCCCTTTTCCCCGAAATTGCCCGTAATGCCTATTACGGGTTGTTCTTTATATCCCGGGAAGCGGTCGTGGAATTGGCCGTAAGCGGTTTTCCAGTCGAAGTACCCGGAGTCCATGGGCGTTATTTCTTGTTTAAGACGATAGGGATTTCTTTGTTGATGCTTTGTTCCAATGAAATCAAGGTTTCGGTGGAGATTACTCCCGGGATTTCCTGCAGCTTGTTGTTCAACAGTTCCATCAGATGGGCATTGTCGCAGGCGTACAGTTTGATGAGCATGGTGTAAGGCCCGGTGGTGAAATGGCATTCCACGACTTCCGGAATGCGGTTCAGTTCCTCCACTACACGTTTGTACATCGAGCCGCGTTCGAGGATGACCCCCACGTAGGTGCAGGTGCTGTAACCCAATGTCTTGGGATTCACGTGGTATCCCGAGCCTACTATGACACCGAGGTCGGCGAGACGCTGTACCCTCTGGTGGATGGCCGCGCGTGATACGCCGCATTCTGCAGCCACGTCTTTAAATGGGATGCGCGCATTTCCCGTGATGATTTCCAAGATTTTCTTATCTAAGCTGTCTATCTTCTCCATGGGTCTGTTTTTGTATCGGTTGAACATTTTGTAAGCAAATATAGCCGTTTTTCTGCAAACAGCGAGTGGCTTTAACAAATAAAAAGACACCAAAACGTGTTTTTGGTGTCTTTTTATGGGGAAGAGTCACTCATTTTTCGATTTCCAGCAGCTCAACCGTGAAGATCAATGCGGAGAAAGGTGGAATCTTGCCGGCTTCGCGTGAGCCGTAGCCCAGTTCCTGCGGAATGTAAATTTCCCATTTGGAACCTACAGGCATTTGGGTCAGCGCTTCCGCCCAGCCTTTGATGACTTGGCCGCAGCCAAAAGTGGCCGGTTGCTTGCGTTCGTAAGAGCTGTCGAAGACCGTACCATTTACCAGGCGCCCTTCGTAGTTCACTTTTACTTTGGAGGCGGCGGTGGGGATTTCCCCGTTGCCTTGGGTCAATATTTTGTATTGCACTCCCGATGGCAAAGTCCTTACGCTGTCCTTTTTTGCGTTGGCTTTCAGGAAATCTTCACCCGCACGGCGGTTATCGCCATACTTGCGTTCCATGTCCGTGTCATGGTAGTACTTCATCTGTTTCTGGGCTATTTCCTCCGCTTTTTGCAGGCTCATGTCCGTCGGCAATCCTGCCAGCGTTTTGCCGAATCCCTCTAAGAAAAGGACCCGGTTGAGTACCTTTGCCGAATCATTGCCGGTGATTCGCCGGTCGAGGCCGGGAATGACCTCTTCCTCTACCTGCCGCCGGATTTGCAGTCCTGCGCTGTATGCCTGCAACTTTTTGCGTTCGGCCTCCGGAATCGAAGCGTTGAAGCCTTCGATGAAGTTTGCCATGTAGGCGGTGTCCACGTTCATACGGCTGGTCACGTAGTTTTTCAATCCCTGCGTGTTAGCCATGCCCACGGCATAACTGAACGTGTCCACGGAACATGTGTCCACGCGGACTGCCTCCGCTTTCCCGGCCTTCTTGTTTTTCCTCTTCGCGCTCCCGTCGAAGCAGGCGAGGATAGACAGGGAAAGGACCGCGTATTTTAATCCGCTCATTTCCCGCTCCTATTTTTTGATGCTCAGCAATTCGATTTTGAATTTCAAGGCAGAGAACGGCTTGATTTTGCCGAATTCCCCTTTGGCGTATGCCTGATCCTGCGGGATATATACCATCCACGTCGAACCGACGGGCATGTGGGTCAAAGCTTCAGTCCAGCCGGGAATCACCTGGTTGCAACGGAAAGTGGTCGGGCTCTTGCGTTCGTATGAACTGTCGAATATGGTATCGTTGATAAGCCTGCCCTCGTAGTTCACTTCCACCCGGCTGGTATCTGCTGGGATTTCGCCGTTGCCTTCTTTGATGACTTCGTAATACACGCCGTTGGCCAGTTTCTTGATGCCGGCCTTCTTGGCGATGCCCCTCATGAATTCTTCACCGGCTTTCTTGTTGTCGCCGTAGGTCTTTTCGAGGCCCTTGTCTTTCAATTCCTTCATTTTGGTCTGGGCCATTTCCTGGGCCTGCTCCATGGTCATCTCGCCACCTTTTTCCATTACGCCGGCAATGAAGCCTGCCATGAGATTCTGCAAGCTGATGGTTTGGGTGGAGTCGTTGCCGAACACTTCGTAGTTGATGCCCTTGATCATTTGCTGGCTCACTTGCTGGCCGATTTGGATGCCGGCATAGTAAGCCGTTTTCTTCTTGTCATCACCTGCGTTGGCGCCTTCGTTCAGACCTTTTATGAACTCGGCCAAATAAGTGGTGTCCACGCCGAGGCGGTTTACCAAATAAGGCTTCAGCCCTTGGGTCTGCGCCATGCCGATAGCATAGCTCAAAGAGTCTACGTCCGTCTTCATGTCTGCCTTCGGAGAAGAGGAAGAGCAAGAAGAAACGAGTGCCGCCAAGCAGGCAGCCGCGATAATACCTGTCTTTTTCATTGTTACTATGATTAAATGAATTTTTAAAGTACTTTAATGAGTTCCACATCGAAAATCAATGTGCTGTAGGGCGGAACGGAATTTCCTGCGCCGCCCGCGCCGTAGCCCAGCAAGTAAGGGATGAAGAAGCGGTATTTCGCACCTTCTTTCATCAGTTGAAGCCCCTCGGTCCATCCGGCGATTACCCCGTCAAGAGGGAAATCGGCCGGTTCGCCGCGCCGCAGGCTGCTGTCGAAGAGCGTTCCGTCGACGAGCATCCCCTCATAATGGCAACGCACCGTGTCCGTCGCCCTCGGGCTTTTGCCGTGGCCCTCTCGCAATATCATGTATTGTAATCCGGAGGCGGTCGTGGACACGTTTTCTCTCCGCGCGTTTTCCCTAAGGAATTTCTCTCCGTCGGCTTTCGCCTGCTTGCCTTTGGCTTCCTTTTCTTTGTTCATGGATGCTCCTTTTTCCTGGAAATATTGGGTCACGATACTTTGTGCCTCATGGTGCGATACCGCCGGTTCTTTGTTTTCGAGTACGTCCTTGATGGCTTGTGCAAAACCGTCGATGCAGAGCTCTTGCGCTCCCATGCTCTTGAGTTGTTGCCCGATGCCCAAGCCTAATGCGTAACTTACTTTATCCATTTGCGGCATTTTTATCAAAATGTTCTCACCAAAGCCGCAAAGTTAATCGAATTATTTGGCATTTAGGATGGTTCGCTTGTATTTTTTCCTATTTTTGCAGGTAAAAAACCAAAATAGATGAAAAAAGTTGTTGTCTTGACAGGTGCTGGCATGTCTGCCGAAAGCGGTTTGAGTACGTTCCGGGATTCAGGCGGGCTGTGGGATCGCTATCCGGTGGAGGATGTGGCTACTCCCGAAGGATATGCCCGCAATCCGGGGTTGGTCACTCGTTTTTACAATGAACGCCGCCGTCAGTTGCAGGAGGTGGAGCCATGCCGGGGGCATTTGTTGCTGGCAGCCATGGAGCAAGATTACGAGGTGACTGTCATCACGCAGAATGTAGATGACTTGCACGAGCGAGCCGGCAGTACGAAAGTGGTTCATTTGCACGGCGAGCTGATGAAAGTCACGTCGAGCTTCGAGCCGAACAATCCCAAGTACGTCCGTGAGCTTCGTCCTGAAGAGTGGGAAGTGAAAATAGGCGACCGTGCGGCGGACGGCAGCCAGTTGCGGCCTTTTATCGTATGGTTCGGCGAGGCGGTTCCGATGATAGAGATTGCCATCGACATCACTGCGACGTCTGATGTCTTTGTAGTTATCGGCACTTCCCTGAATGTTTACCCTGCGGCAGGGTTGCTGAATTATGTCCCCTCCCACGCTCCCATTTATGTGATAGACCCCAAGCCCGTGGCAGGTATCCATGGCGGGGGGCGTGTGCATCATCTGATGAAAGGAGCTTCCGAAGGGGTGGAAGAACTTGTCGCTCTTTTGGAAAAGTAGTTTGCCGCGCATCTCCTGTCCCGCCCGTCCCGTTTCCGTTTTGTGTAAGGGGAGCGGAGGTGTGTCTTTCCTTTCTCCGTGGTTTTTTGTGAAAACATCTTTCACCTTGGTGATTGGCGAAAGTATGCAGACACCCGCGCCGTCCCTTTTCGGAAGCTGTCCCGCGCAACCGGTTTGCCGAACAGGAACGGGACGTTGCCATGCCCTATTGTCCTGTCCGTCGGGAAGTCTTGCCCCAAGAAATGCATGGGGACAAGTTTCGTGGACAGCACTCCATTGAGTGTTTGCCGGAACGACGGATAAGTGTCCGCAAGGCATTCAAGGGCATCTCACGACGCGGCAAATGATTTTTCAATCTGCTGCAAATGTTTTTCGGCAATGAGGAACAACATCTTCACCCTGCATGACCGAACCATTTTTGCTTTCCTTGAACTATGATCCAAGTCAAGCCATTCGTGGGATAGGTTTCCCGGACAGAACATGAAAATCGGCATCCGACAAGGGATTACCGCACAGCATAGCCGGGCAGGTGAAGCGACGGAATAAGGTTAACAATCATGTATATATGTTAAATCTAAATGGGGGTATTATTGTTCCATCCAAAATACTTATCTTCGCCGTGTTGAATAATGAACAATGAATTTACATGGAAAAGAATGGACGGTTCCAAGGCTGTTTCCATACGGGAATGGAGTCAGTCCGAAGAGGCGCAATGCAGGAACATACGGGATATGGAGAGTACTCACATATATTATTGTCAAACATTAAATCAAACGTTTTATGGAAAAGAAAAAAGATGAACTGCAATCTCGCAGAGATTTCTTCAAGAAAGCCGTCAAGACAGCTTTGCCAATCCTCGGAATGGCTATCGTGGCATCTACTCCGCTGAAACTCTTTGCTTCCCAAAGCGATCCTTCCGGATGCGATTACGGGTGTGTGTTCGGTTGTAGCGGAGGATGTGGTGGCGGATGTTCTGTTAGTTGCCAAAACACTTGCCGGGGAACTTGTCAAGGATGCAAAGGGTGTAGCGGCTCGTGTTCAATCTCCTGTACAACAACATGTGGTGGTGGTTGTAGTAGGGGAAATTATTTTTAACCAATAGCCAGAATGGGTGACGTGCACCTTAGGACTATCAAAGACGGGTGGCAATCCGGAATGGCAAAGAACATCACGTTCATTGTCACGAAGGATTGCCAACTGGCTTGCAAGTACTGCTATTTGGTCGGGAAGAACGACAAGGAGCGGATGCAGTGGGACACAGCTAAACAAGCGATTGACTACATTCTCAGCCACGAAGAGGACTTCGTGGAGAAATCGGTGATATGGGATTTCATCGGAGGGGAGCCTTTTCTCGAAATAGACCTGATTGACAAGATTTGCGACTACATCAAATCAGAGCTGTTCCGCAGAAACCATCATTGGTTTAATTCCTACCGATTCAGCTTCTCCACAAACGGCATCAATTACCATACGGAAAAAGTCCAAAGATACATCGCAAAGAACCGCGACCATATCTCGGTAGGGATAACCATCGACGGGACAAAGCGCAAGCATGACTTGAACCGCATATGGAAAGTTGAAGGAAAAGAAAGAGGCTCTTATGACGATGTCGTCCGCAATATTCCTCTTTGGTTGAGCCAATTCCCCAACGGCGGGACGAAAGTAACCGTCAGCAGCGCGGACATTCCCTATATCAGGGAGAGCGTATTGCATCTGTATTCGCTCGGCATTCACGAGGTAAACATCAATGTGGTCTTCGAAAACGTTTGGAAGGAAGGCGATGACGAATTGTTCGAGGGACAGTTGATGCAACTGGCGGATGCCATCATCGACAATGGCTATTACCGGGATTACGTTTGCTCGTTCTTTTCCGAACTCATCGGCAAGCCGATGGACAGAGAAGACAACCAAAACTGGTGCGGAGCCGGCAAGATGCTGGCAATCGACGCGGCAGGAAATTTCTATCCCTGCACCCGTTTCGCCCAATATTCCCTTCGTGAGAAAAAGGCATGGATTATCGGGAACGTATGCAACGGAATCGACAAGAACAAGCTTCGTCCCTTCCTGACGCTTGACCGCTGCACTCAATCGCTACGGGAGTGCATTGATTGCGAGGTGGCAAGTGGATGCGCGTGGTGTCAAGGCGAAAATTACGATTCGGCGGAGACACCTACGATATACCAACGGTCGACAGCCATCTGCAAGATGCACAAAGCCCGCGTAAGAGCGAACAATTACTATTGGAACAAACTTTATCACAAGATAGGGACTTGCGGTGAAGAGGTTCTTGAAGGCAAACTTAACCTAACGTGTTGACTTTATGTTGAAATATCTTGTCGTATTGCTGGACGATACATCGACTTCGTTTTGCCACTATCCGGTGTTGAAAGCCGGAAGCGCACTCATTTCTTTGGAGCATCTCCGCAACGGTGTGTTATTCGCGATGAAGGAGAATTTGAACGTCCAATTCGTATATCCTGACCACGGGATTCCGGCTGAATACGAAGCGATTGTCGAAAGTGTCGACCATGTGAAGATTGTATCGTCACGTTGCACCGTCCTCTCGCTGTTGAAGCGGGCTGGCATTGTCGTTTTCAACGACTGGTCTGACATCGCAGGTTATGGTTGGGACGCAGAAAAGGCATACGTAATCAGGACTTCCAAAAACGATTTGTTCGAACGGTACGAAAGCCTTGTTCCTGCCCTTGGAAAGGCGGGACGGCTGAATGTGGTTGTCACTGACGTGGAAACTTTTACGGAGGAATACTACGAGAAATACAAGAGCGTGCTGGCTGCCTTTTCCGAAGGCATCCGCGCCATTTGCCGCAACGAGCGTTTTCCCCAATTGAATCTTCTGACAGATCGGATGATGCTGAAAGGGATGAACAACTGCAACGCCGGGGACGAAGTAATGACTCTTGCACCTGACGGCCGCTTCTACGTATGCCCGGCTTTTTATCACGAACAAATTTACGACATAGGCTCAATCGAGACTGGACTCAACGTTAAGAACCCGCCGCTGTACAAAATACAGTATGCGCCGATTTGCCGCCGCTGTGATGCCTACCAATGCAAACGGTGTGTATGGCTGAACCAAAAGACGACGCTTGAGGTAAACACGCCTTCGCACGAGCAGTGCGTAATGTCGCATT
>CAYPMY010000061.1:0-2283 GCA_964412085.1 uncultured Paraprevotella sp.
GTCGCTCTCTTCCCAAGAGAGCGACCGCTTGCGTTTGACCCTTTGGAAATCAAGCGGAAACGCCCGTCCGCGGCGGCTTTTTCCTCAACGGCGTTCCCGCGCGCCCGCAGGATTCTGGCGGGCGCGGGCGGCTCTGTTTCCCTGCGGGGGAAACCGTCCTGCTTCAAGCCCCGGACACACGCGGCACGGCATCGGACATGAAATTCCCGTCGGCAGCCCCTTGGCACAAGGAGACCGACGGGAATTTCACTTGCCGACGGTGCCGCTATTCCGGGCAATCCCAGTACACCACGTACCGCTGGCGATGGACATCGTACAGCGGAAGCACCTGCACCCCGCTTCCGGTGACGAAAGACAGTCCCTTTCCCGCACGCCTCAACGCACGTTCCGGATGGCGGTCGTCCCACGGCAGCGAGCAAGGCAGACCTTGGGGGATGTGGTAATCGTAAGTATAGTAATCGTTGTACCGCGAGGGGTCGGAATACGGGGCGGGCGGGCGCATCCCCTCCGTCCCCAATGCGCCGGCCAGGACGACAGGCCCGTAAAGCAACGCGCCCTTGCGGGGATTGTCCGGCATGCGTTCCATCGCAAGGCGCATGGGGTAAGACGCCTCTATGCGGTCGCCGTCTTTCCAACGGCGTTCCAAGGAGATATAGGAGCCGGGATGCCGTTTCACCCGCACGGGCTTCCCGTTCACCCTCACCGACGGGAGACCGCTCCACGACGGATAACGGAGCTTCACGGCTATCCGCAGGGGCGACTCCAGCGCCAACGTCAGGCGAACGGTCTCCTCTTCGGGGAAACGGGTCTCCTGACGCAATTTCAGCCCTTTCTCCTTCCATGCCAATTCGGACGGGATGAACAAATTGACGTAGAGGCAGCCTTCCCCGCGGTAATAAATGCCTTCGGCATATTTGGCATGGCTCTCGAAGCCGCTGCCCACGCAGCACCAGAAAGAATTTTCCGGGGTGCTGTACACCTTATGCGCGCCGGACTGCAAGGGCAGGAAATAAGCCGCCATCCCCGTCGCCGGGTCTTGCTGCCCCAGTATGTGGTTGTACAAGGCGCGTTCGTAATAGTCGGCCACGTCGGGGGAAGCCTCCCAACAAAACAGATGGCGGCTCAGCTTCAGCATGTTGTAAGTGCAACAGGTCTCGCCCGTGTAGCCGCTTATGTGCCTTGAGAACTCGCCCGGGTCGAAATAATGTTCCTTGTCGCTGCTGCATCCGGGGGCAAAGGTGTGGCGGGCCGTCGTCGTATGCCAGAAGAATTCGCTCAAAGCCTTGCCGTCCCCATCTCCCGTCAACTCGTATGCGCGCGCCTCGGCCAGCACTTTCGGGATGAACGTGTTCGTGTGCTTCGTCCCCAAATCGTCGCGCCGTTCTTTCAAGGGGTCTATCACATCGTTATGGTAGAAGAAAGCGGCCAGCCGGCGGTAACGTTCGTCTCCCGTCAAGGCGTACAGGTTGTAGAAAGCCTCGTTGATGCCCCCGAACTCGTTGCGGAGCATCCTCCGGCGCGCCTCTTCCGGCAACGGGGAGAGCTTGCCGCAGGCCCAGTCCCCCAACTTCCGCGCCACGTCCAACGCCTGCGCGTTCCCGGCATACAGGTATTGGTCTATCAATCCCGCGAAAATCTTGTGCAGCGTGTACCAAGGCGCCCAGACGCTCTCTCCCCGGATGTTCCGGTTGACGAGTTCTTCGGGGAAGGCGCTCAGGTAACCGCCCTCCCCCACTGCCTGCACCTCCGCCAGCCCGGCCACGAGGCTGTCCCCCTTCATCTTGAATACGTCGCTCCCGGTGGCACCGTACATCAAGGCCAAGGCCGAAAGCACATGCCCCGTCGTATGCCCGCGAAGGTCGCAATCCAAGGACTCCCACCCGCCGAGCTTCTTCACCGTCATGTATCCGCCCTCGCGCCCCGCGAACACCCCGGAAGTGGTCCGGAAAGCATGCAGCAGGCGATCGACCCCGATGGAAACCAGCCATGTCGAATCCCGTGCCATGTTGTCGCGGAAACGTCCGGGCAACAGCCTCACGTCCTGCAAATCGAACGACCTGGCAGCCAACGGGACTGCCGTCCTTACCTTGAACTTCCCCTCGAAACACCCGGGATAAACCGATTGCGCGCAACCGCACGCGGCCACGGCGAGAGAGGACGCCACCACCAGAATCTTCTTCTTGAAAAGCTCCATATCACTTGTCTTTTTTGACTGTCGGGCAAGAATTTACCGTATCCGCCGGAAGCAGGCCGCGACCCGACGAAGCCCGTCCGCGCCTCCCC
>CAYPMY010000061.1:2383-11744 GCA_964412085.1 uncultured Paraprevotella sp.
TACCGTATCCGCCGGAAGCAGGCCGCGACCCGACGAAGCCCGTCCGCGCCTCCCCGGCACGGGCAAGCGCCGGCCGTCCTCCTTCATCCCCCGACGAACGGCAGGCCGCGGACGGGGCCGACGGGAAATCTTCCGGATTCCCGCCGGCAGGCGAACGCGCGCCGCCCTCCTCCGGCCGAAGTCCCGCGTCGGCCTCCAAGGAGACGGCTCCCGCCTTGAACCGGCCTGCGGGAACGGCCGCCCGACCGTTTCCCCGCCCGCAACGGCATCCCGCGGCCTTGCCGGCGGCCGCCGTGTCCGCCAAGCCTCCGCCGGCGGAAACGCCGGGGGCAACGATGCCGCGCCCGCATGCCTCGCGGCCTGCCCCCTCCATATCCTAATACGGTTGAAAGGCCCCGTTCACGCACGCCGCGCACGAATATTTTCTCCCGGAATGCGCTAAACGCCCTTTTCAATCGTATATAGGAATAGAAGTGTATTTGAAACCGCAAAATTATCCATGATGAAAAAACAGTTCATATCCGTGGTCACGGCATGTCTGGCCGTCGCCGGATGGGCCTCGCCCCGCACGTTCCAAGTCTCGTCGCCCCGAGGCGATTATGTGTTCACTCTCACGCAGGACAACCCGGACGGCAAGACCCGGATGTACTACACCTTGTCTTACAAAGGCAAAGAGATTGTCCGCCGTTCGGAACTGGGCGTGGGAATCGAGAACAGGCTGTTGGAAAGCGCGCTCGGCATAGAGAACGACTCCTGCGCGGAATGGAGGGACAACCTCGTGTTCATCGGGGCCGACACCGCCTCGCACGAAGGCGCGTGGCAGCCCTTGTACGGCGAGCGCAAGGAAATCCCGGATTGCTACCGGAGCCTGCAGGTGAAGTTCAGGAAAGGCGAGGCGCCTGCCGGCGGGGCGGCGGACGGTTACGACCGCTCCCGCACTTATTTCTTCGACGTCGTGGTGCGGGCTTACGACGAGGGAGTAGCCTTCCGCTACCATTTCCCAGCCACCGGCAACGGACTGTTCCTCCATATCACGGACGAACTCACCGAATTCGCCATGCCGGAGGGCACCATGGCCTGGCACCAGCCGTGGGCGCAGTCTCCCGCCACCCTGCTCCCCTTGGAGGGCTGGCAAGGCGAAAGCGAACGCCCCCTCACGATGAACCTCGCGGACGGCCTGACGGTCTCCCTCGGGGAAGCCCGCATGGAAGATTACGTCCGCACCAAGTTCGCGCTCTCCCCCGCCAAGCCCGGCACGCTGAAGACCTCGATGTACGGCTGCGCCGATGTCATCACGCCCTACGACACGCCGTGGCGCGTCATCATGGCGGCGGAACGTCCCGTCGACCTGATAGCCCACGACTTCATCTACCTCAACCTGAACGAGCCGAACGCCCTGCAAGGCGACTTGTCATGGATTAAGCCCGGGAAGGCGTTCCGCAGCAGGCTCACGCAAAAGGAAGCCCTCGCCGCCGTCGACTTCGCCGCGGACCGCGGCCTGCAGTACGTCCACCTCGACGCGGGATGGTACGGGCCGGAGATGGACGTGGCGAGCGACGCCACGCGCGTGTCCGCGAGCAAGGACTTGGACATCAAGGCCATCTGCCGCTACGCTTCCACGAAAGGCATCGGAGTGTGGCTCTACGTGAACCAGCGCGCCCTCTTCCGGCAGTTGGACCGGTTGCTTCCGCTCTACAAGGAATGGGGCGTAAAAGGCATAAAGTTCGGTTTCGTGCAGGTGGGCAGCCAGTTCTGGACCGTCTGGCTCCACAAGGCCGTGCGCCTTTGTGCCGATTACGGCATCATGGTGGACATACACGATGAATACCGCCCCACGGGACTGAGCCGCACCCTGCCCCACCTGATGACGCAGGAAGGCATCGCCGGCAACGAGACCATGCCCGATGCGCGCCAGAACACCATACTGCCGTTCACCCGCTTCCTTTGCGGCCCCGCCGACTACACCCCCTGTTACTTCAACGCGAGGGTGAAGAACACCCACGCCCATCA
Source organism: uncultured Paraprevotella sp. (assembly GCA_964412085.1). Classification (GTDB taxonomy): domain Bacteria; phylum Bacteroidota; class Bacteroidia; order Bacteroidales; family Bacteroidaceae; genus Paraprevotella. The sequence continues at coordinate 4,394 of CAYPMY010000061.1, forward strand.
GCTCGCCATGCCCGTAGTGTACTACAGCCCCGTCACCTTCCTCTATTGGTACGACACCCCGTCGCTCTACGAGGGCGAAAAGGAACTGGACTTCTGGAAAGACGTGCCGGCCACGTGGGACGAGACCTGCCCCATAGACGGCCGTCCAGGCGAATACGTTGCCGTCGCGCGACGCGACGGGGAGAAATGGTTCGTGGGCGTGATGAACGGGCTGGAAGCCCGGGAACTCTCCCTCCCCACCTCCTTCCTGGCCGCCGGGAAGAAGTACATGCTCACCCTCTACCAAGACGACCCGAAGCTGGAAACGCGCACGAAGGTAGCCGTGTCGCGGAAAACCGTCAGAGGGGGCGAGACCCTCAGGCTCGGCCTGCTGGCCAGCGGAGGGGCGGCCATGGAGTTCGAGCCGTTGCCATAATGTCATTTTGTCAGGACGGCCCCGCGAGAATCGTCCGTTTCGGCGCGAATCCCGGCTTCGTGGGTCTCGCGCCATTCTCGCGAGCCCCGGCGGATGCAAAATGTCGGCCTTTCTCCCCTTTCGCTTGCATCCTGACAAGCCCGCCGCCTCCTCCGGCGGACAAAATCGCAAGGCCGTCTACCGGAACGGGCCGGAAGGCGGACAAATGAAAGCGGGGAAACGAGGGGGATTCCCCTTGAAATAGAGAAAAAAAAGGCCGTCACGGGACAAGACGGCCCCTCCGGCACCGCCGTAAACGCGAGTTCTCCGCACGACTCCCGGGAATTGTGCGGAGAACTTCTTCTCTCTTTCAGCCGAACGGTTTTTCATTCGACTGCGAACGATTGCATGACATGCAGGGATTCCTGCATGAATATGCGCATTTTTGCATGGATATTCAAATCCGGACGTGTGTTTTCCACTTTTCCGCCCTGCCCCCGTTACGGCCTTTCTTACAAAATGTCAGCGACGAGGGGGTCACCACAGGCTGTCCCACACGTTTTCGTTAGACAACTGTTCATACTCCGAATACTCGTCGTTCACCTTTATATCGCCGGACAACGCCAATGCGCTCTCCGTCCGTACCTCCATCTCTACCACGGAAGGCGTGACATATACCTTTTTCATCGTGTTCACCTGATTAAAAGTTTCCTGCCGTCAACTATATAGACTCCCTTTCGCAAGCCTTTCAAAGCCTCGCTTCCCTTCACGTCCGACCTTACCCGGACGCCAGCCGCCGTATGGACGCCGACCCGCCTTTCCTCGCCGGCCGCCATTCCGGGAATGCCCGTCGCGCCCCAGTCCAACGAGAAGAAGCCGACTTCCTCGGCGACATTTTCCGGCAAGGCCAGGTAAGCCTTGTTCGCCTTGTTCGTGATGGAATTCCCGCCGGGCTCCGCATAATAGAAGCCTATGCCGTTGCTTCCTTCGGATAACTTGAAGTACTTGTAACCGGCTTCATCGACCAATTGCTCTTCCTCCGTTCCCCTCAACAGATTGTTTCCGGCCCTACCGTCTTCCGCGGCCTCCCCGTCGCGGAAGAAACAATTGTAAGACCCCGGGGAGCCTTTCAAGACCACGCCCGTGCGTGCAGGAACCGCCGAGCCGGCAGGATAGCACCAATCGACGAACACCTTGGACTTGTCGGATGCCGCACTCGAGACTATCCCCGCCGTCAGCCCCTTGGGGACTACGAATGCGTTTGACGGATAATACGTGGCGACTCCCTCGGACATGTCCAGGTCGAATCCGTCGCCCCAGCCGTTCTCCTCCGTCAGCGAAGCGTTGAAATCTTTCATGGAGGGGAAGGTCTTTATCCATTTCAGGTAGAACAGGGGCCGCTCCTCAAGCGTCTTCGTGTGCGAGCCCAGCGTGTCGCCCTCCTCGCCAGTCTCGTAAGCCAGCGTGTCGGCGTTCAGATTGCAAAAGCCGAGAGAGAACGAGCTCAGCTTTATGTCGGTGGTGTCCAGGCAGCGGATGCCTCCCTCCGCCGTCGCTTCCGCGCAAATGGTGGACAAGTCCATGGCCACGAGGAAATCGGCCTTGTCGTCCGCCCCGGGATTCAGGCGCACCACGTGCCATATCGTGTCGGCGTTGACCGGCGTGGAATGCACGGCGTTGGCCGTTCGGTAGGTGTCATAGCCGTGGTTGCCTTTGTTCAGCTGTACGGAATCGCGCCCCAGCATGTCCTTCAACGCTCCCCCGTACTGCAGGAAACGGTAGCGGCTGTTGCCGTCCAGCCCGCTCAGGGGCAGCCTGCCGCCGCCCTCTCCCGTACTCGGGTCGTACCACCTGAACTCGGGCTCGAAATATCCGTCTTTGTTCGGTGTCTCGTCGTTCAGGGGCATGGACAATTTCATCGCGACGACAGGACAAGCCCTCGTGATGGTCATCACTCCGGCTCCCGCCTCGCTTTCCGTCAGCCACAAGTTCGAACGGAACGCGTAACCTCCGTACTTCTCTTTGTAATCGGTGCTGTTCATCCCGAAGAGGAAACGGACATACCGCATGTCATCGGTATAGCCGATTTGCGGATTCCATTTCCCCCCCCTTGAAGCCGTTGTTCGTGTTGACCCTTTCGGACAGCACGCCGGAAACTTTCAGCCGGGCAGGAGTCCAGTTGTAGTAGCCGTCCACCCCGTGGACGGGGTCTTGACCCCACGCCTGCGTCGCCGCAGTCAAAAGGGCCGCGTAAAGAATGTTTCTCTTCTCCATAAAACAAAGCATTTGATAAGTTAATAAATATGTGACGAACACAATCTCAACACGTCAGTCCATGCAGACCGCCTTCCTCATGTACGCGCGAACCTCGAGCTTCCCCGTATACAAGTGCCTTTCCACCGTGCGGACGCTCAAATCCAGACGCTCCGCAATCTCGGACGGCGAAAGGCCCTCGTAGCGGCTCAAACGGTATATGTCCTCTGCGGCGGACGCGTCGTGTATCCGGCTCGTTATGAACCGGGCCAGCAGTCCGCGCCTGCCCTCGTAGACCTCGGCAATCAACTTCATGTCCTCGGCTGTCCGCGTCATCTTCATGGCTATCAGTTTCAAAGTCCAACACGAATCCCACGACCGCAAAGATATATCGCGGGACGCGAAAAGGCAAGGACGGCTCCCGACGAAATGCTCCGCCTAATGAATCCAGAGCGCGAACGCAGGCAACTGGATGTACGACAACAGGTTACGACATCCCCCGGAACACTGCGCCTAATTTAGACGGACTAAATGGACAAGGAGAGCCGCGCGTCGTTTTAACGTGAATCCGATATAGACCAAGACCTTGAGAACCGCCCGTCATCGGCAAGTTCGACACCGACGGCAGTCTTCTTGTCAAAGGGACAATGGACGGGGATGTGGGGACAACGGGCTTGCAATGAAGCTGTTGGACGGGCGGTGTTCTGATGCCGGTTACGGCAGACACGCAGGGGAAGAGAAAAATTCAAAAGACTGATGCAGGTTCATGTTCCCGGGCGGAAATCATCCGCGTTCGATGCATCCCCCGTAAGTTTGTAATCCGAGGACATGGCGGCAACCGTTCCTGAACCACCGCCCGGTCTCGCCGTCCCGAGGCAAATCCCCGCCGTGCCGCGCCGGAAAGACCGCGAATCCGCAGTACGCAGTACCAAGAGTCGTCCTCCCCCGTCACAAGAACGGGGATGCCGGAACGGCATCCCCGAAATGTCCCCGATACGCCATCCTTATCAATGACACCATTGCCACCCACGCCTCCGCCGGCACAAGCGCCTCGGCTTCCTCGATAGCTTCTTCCGGCACCCTATGCTCGGCCGCGCTGGTTCCCGAAGCCTTGATGGCCGCCGTCTGTGCCAACGCACAATCCGCAATAATCCATCGGCCTTTCCGGAGATGCCAACGAAAGGCGACAGTCCAAAATGGCATTAAGATTATGGGCTACAATGAATCGCCCGTCATTTCAGCACTTTCCGGCCATTTCCCCCTACCCTTTCGATATAGAGGCCATGCTGCGGGGCATCGTCCAACTGCTGGCCTCCCAGATTATAATATCGAGTGTCCTGACTGTCGGGCGCGTTCTTGACAGCCGTCACGGCATCCTCGCCTTGCGGGGACTCGTAAAGCATCCGCACTTCCTTCACGCGAAACTCCTGGGTTTCACTGTCCGCGTTCAAATTGGCTTGCCAGCCCACGTAAACGTCTTGCGGTTCGTTGATGGTGAAAGTGATGGAATACCACTTGCCGTCGTTCTCGCCGGCCTTGTTGATTGCAAGCCTGGCCAATGCATCACGGACATACCTTGACAACTCGGTAGAAGCGAACATATAGGCGTTGGAAGTCATGCCATAAGTAGTCTCATACTTTGCCTGCATGGTATAAGTGCCTGCTTCGAGATGAAGCAGGCGGTAGATACGCGCTTCGGAAAGATTCCCCTCCTGGTTGCCGCTCCTGTCGTTCCAAACTCCGAGCATCAGACAATTATATCCGGGATGATTGTCTATGCCGTTTTTAGTGCCGTCTCCCCCGTTCGGGATTTTGAAGTTTTCCACCTGCCAATATTTGGGCGTGGCAAAACGCGTGGTCACGCTTTCGTCAAGGCGGGAAAAGTCGGAACGTTCGTCAAGCAATTGCAACGTCACATCGCGGGCCACCACGATTTTGCTTTCATCGTAACGGCACAGCTGTACGCGGGTGGCACGGAATTCCTGTGTGTCGCTTCCCGTCATCAAGTCAGCCTGGAACCCCAATGTCACGTCCTGCTCTTCTTCCACGATAAAGGTGATTCCCCACCAGCTACCGTCATCAGGCGCTGTATTAAGATGTGCCCATGCAATGGATCGGGCAGGGACATCGGAAGTCTGCAGATTCTCGGCATCCCCCGGGAAGGCATACATGTAAGACTCGTCGGGCAACTGGTAAACGGCATTGAAAGTGGCACCGAAATAATAAATACCGGGAGTAAGATGCACGGTACGGCGTATGGCAGCCTGCGAAAGGTCGCAACCTTGGGCCGCGTCGGTACGGTCGTTCCATACTCCCAGCATCAAAGCCTCAGTCCCTTCGTAGGCATCAAGCCCCTGCTTGACCCCGTCATTGCCATTGGGTATGTTGAAATCGGTCACAGTCCAATTGAGCGGCTCGCCGAAACGCTTGCCGTTCCGGGTATCCGGGGTACGGCTGAAGCCTGCGGCCTCCACGAGCATCTCTGCAGTAAGGTCTTCTCCTTCATAAAGGGGCGCGCCGGCTTCGGTAACCGATGCCTTAAGGTATGCTTGAAAAGCCTTACGCAACACGGCGAGAGCCGCGGCCTGTTCGTCGGCAGTGCCGCCCAGGCTTTTCTCCGCCTGAGACACGTAGTATCCCAAATCGGACAAGGCCGAGAGGTTTGGGCTACCCGTGTTGACAGGCTTCAGATTTCCGTCGGCTCCCTCAACAAGGGGCTTGCAATAGTCGATAAACTCGGCCAATGAAATAGGATTGTCAGTGCCGGGCTTGAAGGTCACGGCAAACACGGGGGCAATGCCGTTGGTGTTTTCTGCCGGAAGTTGCACCGTTAAGCCCTCCATCGTAAGTTCGTGTTCAACCGCACCATGTCCCAACAATTCCACACTTCCGATCTCGCCCGAAAAGTATTCACTGGCACGTCCCAAATGAGTAAACGTGAAAGTACGTTCTTCCGGCCAACGCATGATGGTCGCAAACACGGTATCTGCATCCTGTTCCGTCCGGGCATGTTTGACGACGTAACGCACATCTTTCGCGGAATAATTGTTGCTTTCGTTGAACCCTTGGCTATTGAGAGGATTGCTTGCCTCCGCCAACGGCCCCTCGCCAAAGGTCTTCCAAACGCGGGTTTCATAAATGGAACGTCCGTTCTGCTTCATCCATTCCGTCATCTCGGCAATGAAACGCATTTCCTTGTCGTCGTGAGTCCCGTCCCCTTTCAGGGGAATGGAAAGCAACAAGTTGCCATTTTTGCTGACAATGTCGACAAGCATGTCCACCACTTGCTGAGCCGACTTGTAACCGGCATTATAATCATTCTCACTATAATGCCATCCGCCGATACAGGTGCAAGTCTGCCAAGGCTTTTCCTGCGGGCGATCGGGTATTCCGCGCTCTACGTCCCACAACATGGCCTCCTTGTGCATGGATTCAAGAATCTTGCCGGTAATCACCATTTCCGGGTCGGTGTTATAGCAATGAGCCAGGATGTTAAGTCCCACGCTCTCGTCACAGCCATGGAAAGGAAGCACTGTGTCGTCAAAGTAAAGCATGGCGGGATGATAGGCGTTCACACACTGCAACACACGGTTTTGGAATTTCATCTTGTATTCTTCGCTGGGTTGTGAAGCACCGTTGCCCCACGCCCATTGGCTGTGTATGGTACCCGAATTTTCCCAACCCGTACTGGGAGTATGGCGTTGGGCATAAAGGTCTTGCGGATCGTAACCATCCCACCATTTGCCCTTACCATCTTCTTTCGTCATGTTGCCATCGTATGGCTGGGCGATTTCAAAATAAAGCCATGCGTGGCTGCCATGCATGGATACGCCCAAGGGAAGACCATACTTTTCACATGCTTTGGCCCAATCCCCTATCACATCGCGTTTGGGACCGATGTTCACCGAGTTCCAAGGCTGGTAGGGAGAATCCCAGCAGTCGAAATTATCATGGTGCTGCCCCATGGCAAAGAAATACCGGGCTCCCATGTCGTGATAAAGCTTGACAAGATATTCGGGCTCCCATTTCTCAGCCTTCCAAAGGTTACACAAGTCCTTGTAACCATAGTCTGTGCCGGCCACGCAAGGATCGCCATAATGGCTCACGTGCCAATTATAGTTCCCGCCACCTTTGAAATACATTCCGCGGCCATACCAGTCCCCGTCCGCCGCCTGACTCTGCGGATCCCAATGAGCCCAGACACCGAATTTCACGTTTTGAAACCATTCAGGGCATTCCCACTGCGCCAGGTTGTCCCAATCGGGAGCATATTGTCCCGTAGCCACGGGCTCATTCTGCGCGTTCGACGTGAAAGGGACGGATAACACGAATCCTGTCACCCACATTTTTAAAGTCCTTACATTCATAAGTGTTATTTTTAGATTATTGATAAAGAATTAAGTCTTTGTCGGCAAAGCAAAGATAAGTGTTTGGCAAGAAACAAACATAGGATTATATTTGCAAAGAATAGCATTTTAGCACTATCCTTTCACTTGTCACCTCAAAAACAAGGCTAAACTCAAAACAAAACCCTTAAGGACAGCACCACACGACGCGGACGTGTTTCAACGGTATCGCCGTTTCGGCGGGCATTCTAGCAACCAAGTTTCACACCGGCCTGTCCAAGCCTCTCAAGGCTGTGACGGATATCGCATAAATGAAATGGCCGTATTCCCGACATATAAGCGCATATACTTATAATAA
>CAYPMY010000062.1:0-11659 GCA_964412085.1 uncultured Paraprevotella sp.
GAAGAAAGCCAACTTCAACCAGTCGTTCATCGCGGACAACTTTTCCTTGGGCGGCTTGTCGCAGACGCAACAAATGGCAGACATCCTGAACAACACGGGTTATTCCACGCCGCTGGCGGACTTGATGTACAAAGCCTTCCTCGTGAACCCCTCCGAGTACGAGACCGACAACCAAGGAAACGTGAAGGTGGATGAGGACGGCAATCCCGTAGTGAAAAGTTATGACGCGCTGAAAGCCAATTCAAACAGGTACGACCGCACGACGGAAGGCCACATCGCGGGTTACGATTTCAACGTGTCGGCCAACGTCAACGACCGCCTGTACTTGGGCTTCACGTTGGGCGTGAACGACGTGGACTACTATAGCTACAGCACGTACTCCGAGCTGGGAACCGTGACGGACGGCGACGGCAACACTTTCGACGACTTCGAGAATTATTCCTTGTACAACACGCAGCACGTGAGTGGCTACGGCATCAACGCGAAGTTCGGCGCCATCTTCCGTCCCGTGGAGAACTCGCCTTTCCGCATCGGGCTGGCCATCGAGACACCGACTTTCTACCATCTGGAGTATTATTCCTCCTACAGCATCGATTCTCCCATGAAGGAAAATGAAGAAAGCCATGAAATCGAAGTGGGTGAATATCGGCAGTATGCCCCTGACTACGAGCTTGACAACCTGCAGATGAAAATCCGGACACCGTGGAAGTTCCGCGTCTCGCTGGGTCATACGGTCGGAACTTTCCTGGCTCTCGGTGCGGAATACGAATACGCCGACTACTCCAAGACGAAGCAAGGCTACGAGGAAGAGTATTACGACGGTTGGTTCGGTGAGTGGTATTACGACGACTATGAGTCAGACCACGAAATGGACAAATTGCACAAGGCCACGTTGCGCGGCACCCACTCGTTCAAGTTCGGCGGCGAGTTGAACCTGACGGAAACCCTCGCTTTCCGCTTCGGGTACAACTATTATTCCCCCATGTTCAAGGAGGAAGCGAGGCTCGACCAGACGGTAAATTCGCCCGCTTACAACTACCTCTCCACGACCGACTTCATGAACAAGGGCGACGTGAACATCTTCACCCTCGGGCTGGGTTACCACGGGAAGCACTTCTACGGGGACGTGGCCTATAAGTACCGTCAGCAGTCGGGCGACTTTTACGCTTTCGACGATACGTATATCGGGGGAGGGCTTTCTCCCGTGGACGTGAATCTGGACACGCATCAGGTGTTCTTCACGTTGGGGTACAAGTTCTGATTGCGGGAGAAAAAGGGATTGCGGCGAAAAAAACTGCGGATTTGTTTTGCCGTCCGCGATTTTGTGATTAACTTTGCGGTGTGCGATAGGCAAGGTTGGGGTATTAGCTCATCTGGCTAGAGCGTTTGACTGGCAGTCAAGAGGTGGCAGGTTCGAGTCCTGTATACTCCACTGTGGTTTTCCCTATCGGGGAAGAGACATTGAAAAGGCTTGTTCAATGTCTCTTTTTTTTGTCATACCCCCGGACTTGTCGCCGCAAGCGCAGGTCGGGCATGGCAAAGTCCGCTCCGTGCAGGGGACGGGACAGGAGGCCGGGCGGGATGCGGGAGAAAGAATCCGGTGGGAGGGGACTCCCGAGGGACGCCGCCCCGCGTCGCTTCGTCCGCGTGGGGACTCCCGGGCGACGAACGGCAAGAGCCTGTCATTTCTTTGCCGGCTGTCCTGTGCAGGAAAGGGCATGGCTTCAAGGAAAGGCCCGTCGGCATCCCCGGCGCCGCGACGGCAGGAGCCGAAGACGTACGGAACGGTTTCGCGAAAAGGCCGGGAACGGCGGGAAATTCAGGGTCGGGACCATCCGATAAGAACGGCTGCGGCATTTGGATCCCGCTTGTCCTGCATCAAGACTTCCCCGCTGTTTCGCAGGCGCAGAAAGTACGACTCGGGAAGAGACTCCCGCGATCGTCGGAAAAATCAGCGGTTCGTGGATTTGGAGGACACCTGTCTTTGAGCGTCGTGGCATTCCTTGATGGCCCTTACAAGTCCATGCGGGCGAAGGAACGCGCCTGTGGATGCTTGGGGATAAGGACGTCTTGAAATGCGAAACGGGAAGAGCGGGAACGTGTGAGCCGCACATTCCCGCTCTTTGCTTATGCCTGGTTCCTGAACGCCAGCCCGTTTCCGTCCGCATCTATGACGATGGGTCTCGTCCGGTCGATATGCTGTGCCAGCATGGCCTTTGACAAGTCGTTCAGCAGGTAACGCTGGATGGCCCGTTTGACCGGGCGGGCGCCGAATTCGGGATTGTAGCCCGCGTCGGCCAAGAAGTCCAGGGCGGCATCGGTCAGTCGCAGTGTCACGCCGTTGCCCGCCAGCATCCTGGTGATGCCGTCTATCTGCAGGCGCACGACTTGCCTGATTTGCCCCTGCGTGAGCGGCAAGAACATGATGGTCTCGTCGATGCGGTTCAGGAACTCCGGGCGGATGGTCTTCTTCAGCATGCCGAGCACCTCTTTCTTCGTCTCCTCGACGAGGGCTTTGCGGGCTTGTGCGCCGGTCTCCGGCGTCAGCTTCTCGAATTGGCTCTGGATGTAGCCGCTGCCCAGGTTGCTCGTCATGATGATGATGGTGTTCTTGAAGTTCACCGTGCGGCCCTTGTTGTCGGTCAGGCGGCCGTCGTCGAGCACTTGCAGGAGGATGTTGAAAACGTCCGGATGGGCCTTTTCTATTTCGTCGAACAAGACCACCGAGTAAGGTTTGCGGCGCACGGCCTCCGTGAGCTGTCCGCCCTCGTCATATCCGACGTATCCCGGAGGCGCGCCGATCAGCCGGCTCACGCTGAATTTCTCCTGGTATTCCGACATGTCGATGCGCGTCATCAGCGTCTCGTCGTCGAAGAGGTATTCGGCCAGAGCCTTGGCCAGCTCGGTCTTGCCTACGCCGGTCGTCCCCAGGAAGATGAACGATCCGATGGGTCGTTTCGGGTCTTGCAGTCCCGCGCGGCTGCGGCGCACGGCGTCGCTCACGGCCTGTATGGCCTCGTCCTGCCCGATGACCCGCCTGTGCAGTTCCTCTTCCAGGCGGAGCAGCTTCTCGCGCTCGCTTTGCAGCATCTTGCTCACGGGGATGCCCGTCCAGCGGCTCACCACGTCGGCGATGTCTTCCGAGGTCACCTCCTCCTTTATCATGGCGTTGCCGCCCTGCGTCTCCTTCAACTTCCCCTGTATCCTGTCGATTTCGTCCTCCAACGCCTTGAGCCTGCCGTAGCGTATTTCGGCCACCTTGCCGTAGTCGCCCTCGCGCTCGGCCCGCTCGGCCTCGAATTTCAGCTGCTCGATTTGCTGCTTGTTCTGCTGGATTTTGTTCACCAGCCCGCGCTCGGTCTCCCATTTGGCCTTGTATTCGCTTTCCTGTTCCTTCAGTGCGGCAATCTCCTTGCTCAGCTGTCCCAGTTTGGGCTGGTCGTTTTCCCGCTTGATGGCTTCCCGTTCGATTTCCAGCTGCTTCAGCCGGCGTTCTATTTCGTCCAGCTCTTCCGGCACGGAATCGCGCTCCATGCGCAGCTTGGCCGCCGCCTCGTCCATCAGGTCGATGGCTTTGTCCGGGAGGAAACGGTCGGTGATGTAGCGGTCGGAAAGTTCTGCGGCGGCGATGATGGCGTCGTCTTGGATGCGCACCTTGTGGTGGTTCTCGTACCTTTCCTTCAGTCCCCGGAGGATGGAAATGGTGCTTAGCGTGTCCGGCTCGTCTACCGTGACCGTCTGGAAGCGGCGTTCCAGAGCCTTGTCCTTTTCGAAGTACTTCTGGTATTCGTCCAGCGTGGTGGCGCCGATGCTTCTCAACTCGCCCCGCGCCAGGGCCGGCTTCAGGATGTTGGCGGCGTCCATGGCGCCTTCGCTCTTTCCCGCGCCCACCAGCGTGTGGATCTCGTCGATGAAGAGTATGGTGCGCCCTTCGCTTTTCGTCACTTCGTTGATGACGGATTTCAGACGTTCCTCGAACTCCCCTTTGTATTTGGCACCGGCGACGAGCGCCCCCATGTCGAGGGAGTAGAGCTGTTTGTCTTTCAGGTTCTCCGGCACGTCGCCGCGCAGGATGCGGTGAGCCAGTCCTTCCACGATGGCCGTCTTGCCCGTGCCCGGTTCGCCGATCAGTATCGGGTTGTTCTTCGTGCGCCGGCTCAGGATTTGCAGCACGCGCCGTATCTCTTCGTCCCGTCCGATGACCGGGTCGAGCTTCCCGTTCCGGGCCTCCTCGATGAGATCCTTGGCGTACTTGCCGAGTGCCTGGTAAGTGTCCTCGCTGTTCTGGGAGGTCACTCTCTCCCCTTTGCGCAGTTCGTTGATGGCAGATGCCAGCTCCTTTTCGGTGACGCCCGCGTCCTTCAGGATTCTGGAAGCCGTGCTCCTTACGGTCAGCAAGGCCATGAGCATCGGTTCGAGCGAGACGAACTCGTCGCCGCCCTCCGACGCGTAATCCTGCGCCCGCGCCAGCACTTCGTTGCCCCCGCGGCTCAGGTAGGGCTCCCCTCCCCGGACCTTCGGGAGCGAAGCGATCTGGCTTTCCAGTGCCTGTTCGACCTGCCTGCCGTTGGCTCCTGATTTCCGGAGGAGGAAATTCGTGACGTTTTCCCCCACTTTGAGGATTCCGGCCAGCAAGTGTTCCGGTTCGATGGCCTGTTGCCCCCTTGCCTGTACGAGGCTGACGGCTTCCCGGATGGCCTCTTGGGCCTTGATGGTGAATTTGTCAAGATTCATGGTTGTTTTCCTTTCTATGTTCGGTTGTTTGTATTCCTGCTTCTCGGCGCGGCCTTGCCGGGCCGCACTTGTAGTCCATCAAAGTGTTTGCCACAAGGGGCGGTCTGACAAAATGTCAGGAAACGCGAAAAGATGTCAGGCCGGATGCTTCGCGGGCTGACTGCCGCGGCCCGAATCCTTGAACGCCGGGGGCGCGCGTGTTTGTCAAAATGTCAAATCGGCCTCCGCGAGAATCCGTCGTTCGCGTCCCCGCGCGGAAGCCGGCGGAAATACGCGATTCTCGCGCGGCCGCCGGAAAACAATCTGGAAGCCGGGCGGGGCTTCCCGCTGACATTCTGGAGGCGGAGCCGCGGGATGTTGCCCGTAAATCCGGGAAGCGAGTCGGCGCGGGCCGGTTTTTCCTTGCATTCTGACATCCGGCTCTTGCGGGCGGAGACGCTCCGTACAGACGGGAAACGGGCCGCGGAAGCCCGTCCGCGCGCCGTTTCCAGCCTCGTCCCGGACGTTTTTGCGGACGTCGCGCGCCCGTCTTGCGGAGAAAAAAAGTGTTTTCTGCTCAGATCGGGGAACCGATCGCTTGCGAAAGGAACGCGTTTTGGCTTAAAAACACTTAAAACCGCGCCTCGAATGTGAAAAAGTGTGTACGTTCCGCGCGGGAAACGCGCTTGGATAGTCCCGAACGGGGATTCCGCGTCGTCCGGGAAACGCCTTTCCGCTGTCATATTGTCAGCAAAAGGGCGTGATTAGCTTCTGTCCCGACGGGAAACGGAATCATCCGGACATCGGGGGCGGCATCGCGCGGGGTCGTTTCCCCGTCTCGGGAAGGCGAGGCCGTGCCCCCTCCCTTTCGCCGTGCCTTCAGGCCCGGGCGAACGGCCTGTGCCGCCCCTTGCGGGGCGGGGCATGGCGGCGAGCCGCCGCGGGCGCGCCCTATAACCCGACCCACTCCTCCGAGAAGACGGGCGGGCTGGCCCATGCCGGGTTGCGAAACCACCTGCGGGGGTAGATTTTCACGCCGCCGCCGTCCGCGGCCAGGTACGCTCCCCAAAAGCCGAACGTGGAATTGGAAATGATGTGCCCGCGGCACAGGGTCATCAAGTACAAGTCCGCGTAGTCGGGCGTCTGTCCCCTGTGTTCCACATACACGGCATCTTCCATCCGGAGGTTCTCCCGCACCCATCCCATGTCGTCGGAGAAGAAAAAGAAACGCGCGCCGGGCCGCCTTTCCCTGACATAAGCCACGGCCCGCAGGAAATAGTCCGCCCCGCACAAGCCGAAACTCGAGTTTGAGGGGTCCAGATAGTCCCCGCGCCTCACGTGTACCGATACCGGGTAGCCCGCGGCTCCTATCGTCCGCGCGGGGCCTTCCAGCAGTCCCGCCAGAGACGGGCGGAAAGAGAAATAGCGGCGGGCGTTCAGTATGAAGCGCCGGTGCTGGCAGTAATCGTCTATCAGCACGGCTTCCGGCCTCTCGTCGTCGTACAGCCTCTTCAAGACTCCCGCGGAACGGCAGATCTTGAGCCCCCACGCCGCCAGCCTCGCTTTCCACGGACAAGGAGGCAATTCCAGTTCAAAGCAGTCGGAAATCCTCGCCCCGCCATGCTGTTTCAGCCTGCGGCGGTCGTAAAACAGGTAGACCTTGCCGTCCCCCGACTCCGTCAGGTCCCGGAAACGGCAGTATTCGAACATCTGGTTCCCTATCCCTCCTTTCAGACAAACGATTTTCATGCCGCCCGCGTGGAAACCTAAAGACGTATTTTCTTCTTCGCCTTTTTCGACTCGTTTTGCAGACGGTCGAGCGCCGTCACCACGTACGTGTATTCCTGGCTTCCGTCCTCGTAAGGCAGTTTATGGAAAGTGTACGGCGTGACGGCCACGATGTTCTCGGCATACCGCAGGTCCACAGGCTCGCCCTCGGCAAAGCGGTAGACCACGTACTGGCGCGCGCGGTCCGTCTCGCCCGTCCCGCGCGGCGCGCGCCAGACCAGCATGTAGCCATCTTCCGTCCACAGGGCGGCCAGCCTGCGCACCTTCTTCGGCCGCTTGCGGTCTATCCACGGCATCTCGGGCTGCAAGGCCGGATAGCGGTGGTAGTGGTCGCGCAACATCGTGCCGTAGTTCCCTTTGTTGTCCACCACGGCCTTGGCGTACCATTGGCAACTGCCCTCGATGTTGGGCAACGAGCGTTGCAGGGCCATCTTGCGCCCCATCTGGTGCCTGTTCGGGTCGACGGGGTCGGCTTTGGCCACCGTGCGGTCCACGTCCTGCCCGATGTAGAGAGGCCGGTGCCCGGCATGCTCGCTCCACCAGCGTACAAGCGTGTCGTAGTCGGCCGCGGGATGCCCGATTTCCCAGTACACCTGGGGGATGTTATAATCCACCCATCCTTCCTTCACCCACTTCAACACGTCGGCATAGAGGTCGTCATAGTCCTGCAATCCGTTCGTGTTGCTTCCCTCCTCCGGGTCGCTCTTCAAGTTCCGGTAGATGCCGAAAGGAGACACTCCGAACTTCACCCAGGGCTTGACGGCATGGATGCAGTCGTGCAGCTGGCGGATGAGGAGGTTCACGTTCTCCCTCCGCCAGTCGCCGCGTTCCATGCCGTTCCCGTAGCGCGCGTACGTTCGGTCGTCCGGGATGCGCAGTCCGCTTTCGGGATAGGGGTAGAAGTAATCGTCGATGTGGATGCCGTCCACGTCGTAACGAAGCAGGATGTCCGTCACGACGTTGCAGATATAATCCCGGTTCTCGGGCATGCCAGGATCCATGATCAGTTGTTCGCCGTACCGGAAGTACCGCTCGGGATGCTTCCTGTAATCATGCGTGGCGGCCAGTTCCTTCGTCCCTTTCGTTTTGGCGCGGTAGGGATTGATCCAGGCATGCAGTTCCATGCCCCGTGCGTGGCATTGGGCCGTCATCCACTGCAACGGGTCCCAGTAGGGGGAAGGCGGCGTGCCCTGCTGCCCGGTCAGGTAACGGCTCCACGGCTCGAAGCTGCTGGCGTAAAGCGCGTCGAACTCGGGGCGCACCTGGAACAGGATGGCATTGATGCCGCATTTCCGCAGCTCGTCCAACTGGTAGGCCAGCGCGCGTTGCATCTCCGCCGTGCCCAGCCCCATGAACTGGCGGTTCACGCACTGGATCCATGCGCCGCGAAACTCCCGTTTGGGCGACAGCTGGGCCCGAAGCGCAAGGCCGCAAAGCCAAGCCATGAAGAGCAAAAGTGGTTTCTTATTCATCATACACGTTGTTTCCGTGCAAAAATAGGGAAACTCGGCCAAATATTATAGGTAATCTGAACAATAATGCAGGCCCTTGAGTAAAAAGTTCCATCCTTAATCCGCCGCTTGCGACCAATCATCCTGAAACAGGCGCAACTGCAAACCTTCCTTCCCGGCGGAAGCGCTTCTCCCGTCCGAAGCCTCGAGCGCGTTCCTTACGCAAGTCGCAATCCGTTTGGCAAAGACCACCGGAACGGCATTGCCTATCTGAAGTTGCAGCTCGCGCTTGTTCCCGCTACAGAACACCCCGTCGTCGGGAAAAGTCTGCAAGCGTGCATATTCTCTGGTTGCAAATGGTCGTCTTGCGCCAGCTCGAAAAGAAAGTCCTTGATGGGCGTCTCTTCCTTGGGCGACGGGAACCGGAAATGTTCCAGCGCGCCGTCTTTGCCTGCGACGAAGATAAACCTCCGGCGTGTCTGGGGCACTCCATGCTCGCAGACGCGAAAGAATTGGAATCTCGTGTCGTAGCCGATGGAAAGAAGTTCATCCGATCGTCTTGAACCGTACCGATGACTGATTTCACCCTCGATTTGACAGGAATTCCCTTGGAAGTCCTTTCCTTGATCAATCCACCATATAATATATTCAATGCCATTTCCGTCGCGTCCATCTTTTCTTTTGTTTAAGCCGGAACAGGCAAGTCGCTTCCTGTTGCGGATAATGCGATCTCGGTGCGAAAATACAATGAAGATCCATCATTCGTTTGCCAAACATTGACTAACTTTGCAGACATGAGGACAATTAACGAGAACGACAGATGGACGACTACATACATGTCAAGGGGGCAAGGGTGAACAACCTGAAGAATGTAGACCTTGACATCCCGCGCAACAAACTGATTGTCATCACCGGCCTGTCCGGTTCCGGCAAGTCGTCGCTGGCGTTCGACACGCTCTACGCCGAAGGACAGCGGCGCTACGTGGAAAGCCTGTCGGCTTACGCCCGGCAATTTCTCGGACGAATGGGCAAACCGGAATGCGACTACATCAAAGGCATCCCGCCCGCCATTGCCATCGAACAGAAGGTAAGCAGCCGCAATCCCCGTTCCACCGTGGGGACTTCCACAGAGATTTACGAGTACCTGCGCCTGCTGTATGCCCGTGTCGGGCGCACTTTCTCCCCCGTGAGCGGACAGGAAGTAAAGAAAAACACCACGGAAGACGTAGTGCAGTGCATGCTCTCCTATTCCAAAGGCACGCGCTTTTCCCTGCTTGCCCCGCTGATAGTCCGCGGGGGGCGCACCCTGCAGGAGCAACTGGACTGCGACATCAAGGAGGGATTCTCGCGCATCGAAGTGGACGGCGAAGCCGGACGCATAGAGGACTTCATGCTGGAACTTGCCGCGGATCCGTCGAAAGGCGAACACCGTACCATCCATCTGCTCATCGACCGTATGAGCTGCGACGACAGCAAAGGCAGCATCTCCCGGCTGGCCGACTCGACTGAAACCGCTTTTTATGAGGGGAACGGGCAATGCATGCTGCGCATAGCCCCGTCGGGCATCCTGCACACTTTCTCCACGCGCTTCGAGGCGGACGGCATCACGTTCGAAGAGCCGTCGGACAATTTGTTCGCTTTCAACTCGCCGGCCGGCGCCTGCCCCGTATGCGAAGGGTTCGGGCGCGTCATCGGCATTGATGAAAAGTTGGTCGTCCCCAACTCGGTTCTCAGCGTGTACGACGACGCCGTGGCTTGTTGGCGCGGAGAAAAGATGGGCGAATGGAAAGCGGAGTTCTGTCGCCGGGCGCAAAAGGCCGGCTTCCCCATCTTCGAGCCTTATTACAAGCTGACGCGGGAGCAAAAGGATTATTTGTGGCACGGGACGACCGGCGGCGCTTCAACGCCGGAAGAGGAAGTCTGCATAGACAACTTCTTCAGGATGTTGGAGAGGAACCAATACAAGATACAGAACCGTGTCATGCTGGCGCGCTACCGGGGCAAAACGCTCTGCCCCCGGTGCCACGGCACGCGCCTCCGCCCGGAAGCCGGATATGTGAGAATCAACGGGCGGGCCATTTCGGACTTGGTAAACCTGCCCGTCACCGGACTGAAGAAGTTCTTCGACACGCTGACGCTCACCCCCCATGAGGCGGAAGTGGGCAAACGCCTGCTCGCCGAAATCGACAACCGCATCCGTTTCCTTCTCGACGTGGGACTGGGATACCTCACCCTGAACCGCCCGAGCAATACGCTTTCGGGCGGCGAGAGCCAGCGCATCAACCTGGCCACGTCGCTGGGCAGCAGCCTGGTGGGTTCGCTCTATATCCTGGACGAACCGAGCATCGGCCTGCACAGCCGCGACACGGACAAGCTCATCCGCGTGCTTCGTCGATTGCAGCGATTGGGCAACACGGTCGTCGTGGTAGAACACGACGAGGAAATCATCCGTGCGGCGGACTACATCATCGACATCGGCCCGCGAGCCGGAAGGTTAGGCGGCGAAGTGGTGTTCCAAGGAGACTTGCGGCAAATGTTGGCCGGGAAACCGCAGGACACGCGAAGCTACACCGTGAGATACCTTGCGGGGCAGGAAACCATCGCCTTGCCGGACAGCGTGCGCCCGTGGACGAACTACATCGAGGTGAAAGGCGCACGGGCCAACAACCTGCGTGGAATCGACGTGCGTTTCCCGCTCAACGTCATGACGGTGGTCTCAGGAGTCAGCGGGTCTGGCAAGTCCACCCTCGTGCGCGACATCTTCTATCGTGCCATGAAACGGCAGTTCGACGAAGTGGCCGACCGTCCGGGCGAGTTCCTCGGACTGGAAGGCGACCTGCAAATGGTGAAGAACATCGAGTTCGTAGACCAGAATCCCATCGGCAAATCCTCGCGCAGCAACCCCGTCACCTACATCAAGGCATACGACGAGATACGCAAGCTGTTCGCCGCCCAGCCGCTGTCCCGGCAAATGGGCTTCACGCCCGCCTTCTTTTCCTTCAACGCCGAGGGCGGGCGTTGCGAGGAATGCAAGGGCGAGGGGACGGTCACGGTGGAAATGCAGTTCATGGCCGATCTCGTGCTGGAATGCGAATCGTGCCACGGCAAGCGGTTCAAGAGCGACCTGCTGGAAGTGAAATTCGGCGGGCAGAACGTTTACGACGTGCTCAACATGACGGTGGACCAGTCCATCGAGTTCTTCGACGCGCACGGGCAATCCAGGATATCCGGGAAGCTCAGGCCGCTGCAGGAAGTGGGACTGGGCTACGTCAAGCTGGGGCAATCGTCCAGTACGCTTTCGGGCGGCGAGAACCAGCGCGTGAAACTGGCCTGCTATCTCGGCATGGAGAAAGTGGAACCGACCATCTTCATCTTCGACGAACCGACCACCGGCCTGCATTTCCATGACATCAAACGCTTGTTGGCGGCTTTCGACTCCCTCATCCAGCACGGCCATACGCTTGTCGTCATCGAACACAACATGGACATCATCAAATGCGCCGACCACATCATCGACCTCGGACCCGAAGGAGGCGCGCAAGGCGGCAGCGTGGTAGTGTGCGGCACGCCGCGCGAAGTGGCGGCCTGCCCCGACAGCCATACGGGACGCTACCTGAAGGAAAAGCTCGAACGCCCGGCATAGAAGCGACATGGGAAGTGCCTCGCGCATCCGTCGCGCGAGAAGCCCCTCCGGCCTTGGAATCCGC
>CAYPMY010000063.1:0-11207 GCA_964412085.1 uncultured Paraprevotella sp.
ATTAGGCCGACTTGGGGACTTGAACCCCTTGGATTATACCCTTGTCGGGCGAACTGGGAAATACAAGTAAATACGGGTCGCCTCACGGCAACCCGTATTCTTCAGTTCTTAGGTATTAGTCTTGTTTAAGGTAAAAAGATTGTTTTCAGGATAACGGTGCAAAGATAAGGCCATTTTCAGGTGTGTGCAAACGTAAAACTATGCTATAAAACACATTTACGAAAAAAGCCACATTCCCTTTAAAATCCTTCGGAATCATTCATTTTAAGTTTGCTGTTTTCAACAATAGGTTTACAAATTGGGAAGCCATGGGTGTGGCATCTGATGGCGATACATGATTCCCACAAGTTACATGCCACTTGGTGCATATGCTTAAAGTGGATGATTCCGGAAACTTTTAATCTGTTCCGTTTCCCATTTTTTGCTGATGGTAAGCCACCATCCGGTGTATCGGTTCTCTGAGGATATTTCCTATCCTTATGCCGTATGTTTCAGCGGTCTCTTCCAGTTCTTCATGGAAAATGGCAGCTATGCTGCCCGCAAAGTGTACGGCAAGCGACTCTGGACGGTAAGCCATGATGTTCCGTTCAAAAAAATCTTTGAAGCAGTCTGTGAGGATACGATGGATGTCGGGGTGGGTACGGTGTGCTTCCATGAAAGGCGTGAAAGAAGCCAGAAAACAGTTGGCTTCCGGTTCCCGATATACTTTCCGGACAATATCGGCTTCGTCCCATCCGTAACTTTCCGTCAGTTTGCCACTTAGTTCTTCGTCTAAAAGTCCTTTGAGCCAGTCGCCTACCAGACGTTTGCCTAAAGCCGTACCGCTGCCTTCGTCACCCAGAACATATCCCAACGAGGACACATGTTGCACGATGTCCTGTCCGTCGTAACGGCAGGAATTGGAACCGGTTCCCAAAATACAGGCAATGCCGGCTTCGTGTCCGCATAAGGCTCGGGCGGCTCCCAACAGGTCGGAATGGACTTCGACCGTAGAGTGTGGGATGAGTCCGGTAAGTGCCTGTCCCATCTTAGCGCGGACGGAAGGGATACAGCCCGCACCGTAATAATAGATACGGGTTTCCGTTTCTGGATATTGAAGATGGGATGTCAGATGGGGCATCAGTTCCGTTTGCAGGATTTCCCGGATGACGGGAAAATCCGACAGTGCCGGGTTGAGGCCACACGTACGGAAGAACTGGAGTTCCCGGTGGGGGACTGCCAGACACCAGTCGGTTTTTGTGGAGCCTCCATCGGCTACCAACAAGGATTCCCGTATGTCATGCTTTGTCTTCATGGCGTTCCTTTTTCCCAAATTCCGGGTCTATTCTCAGCAGTGCAGTGACTCCGACTGTCACCAGACAGCAGGCCATCACGACAAGGAAAAAATGGAAGTAGCCCACGGCTTCCTGCAATTCTCCGGCCACAGCACCCGGTAGCATCATAGACAGAGCCATGAAAGCCGTGCAGAAGGCATAATGCGAAGTCTGCCGCTCTCCGCGCGAATAATATATAAGGTATAGCATATAGGCGGTGAAGCCGAAGCCGTAACCGAACTGCTCAACGAACACCATGGCATTGACGGTCAGGAAGTCCGCTGGTTGGAAGTAGCTCAGATAGACATACACAAGGTCGGGGAGAGTGATGCTCCACACCATTGGCCACAGCCATTTCTTCAGTCCACCGCGTGAGGCCGCGATGCCGCCGATAATGCCGCCGAGGGTCAGGCCGAGAACGCCTACCGTTCCCTGCACGAACCCTACTTCCTGCGTGGAAAGTCCCAGTCCCCCTTCGCTGACGGGCTTAATCATGAACAGGTTGGATATTTTCACGAGCAAGGCTTCCGGCAGGCGGTAGAAAAGCATGAAGAGAACAGCAGCGAAAGGTTGCGGTTTCTGAAAGAACGACGTGATGGTGAGCCAAATGTCCTCCAGCAGGATGCGGGGCGGAACGGCTTCCCGCGTCCGGTCACTGTCGGGGTGCGGCAGGCGGAAAAAGTGGTAGGCGGTGACAGAGATGAAGAAAGCTCCCGTCAAATAGAAAACGAAGCTCCACGAAAGGGTAATGCGGCGGGTGAGGGTTTCCAACATGCCTGCCAGCATGATGAGCAGTCCGCTGCCCATGATGGTGGCGACGCGGTAGAACGTACTCCTGATTCCCACGTACAGGCTTTGCTCGTGTGGGTCAAGTGCCAGCATGTAGAAGCCGTCGGCCGCGATGTCGTGAGTGGCACTGCTGAAAGCCATCAGCCACAGGAACATCAGGGTAAAGACGAGGAAATGGGCTGAAGGAAGTGTGAAGGCTACTCCTACCATCGCGGCGGCAACGAGCATCTCCATGGCCAGTATCCACCATCTCTTGCTTTTAGCTACGTCGATGAAAGGGCTCCACAGGGGCTTGATTACCCACGGGAGGTAGAGCGCACTGGTATAGAAAGCGATTTCGGCGTTGGAAAGTCCCATGCGTTCGTACATGACGGTGGAAATGCTCATGACCGTCACGTAGGGCAATGCCTCGGCAAAGTACAGTGTCGGAATCCATCCCCACGGATTCCGGCTTGGGGCTTCCAGCGTTTGCCGTTCGTCTTTGGTGTATGGGCTTCTTTTCATGAAGATGTCAGGGGCAAACTTTCCGGATGGTAATTCCGTCATAATAATGTTTCAGTATTTCGTCGTAGCGGTAACCTTTGGCACCCATGACCGCCGCTCCGATTTGGCACATACCTACGCCATGTCCCCATCCGGCACCGTGGAGGACGAACCGGCTGGGGATGCCATCGTGGAAATCCTCCTTGTCGATGACGAATGCCGAACTGAACAGGTGGGTGCGGCTCAACACACGACGTATTTCCAACTCTTTCCCGATGATGAGCATCTCTTGCGTACCGACGATTTTCAGCCGACTGATATGTCCGCCCCGTCCGCGTTCTACAGGGATAAGGTCGAGGATGTTGCCGAAATCCATTTTCAGGTTTTCCGCGATGAGCTCGGCCAATTCGTCTTGCGTATATTCCACGCGCCAACGGTAGAAGTCCGTGGTTTCCAGATCGTAGTCGTTCAACACTTGGCGAAGTATATCTTCGTTTTCCGTGCGGCAGAACGAAGGCGGATTGCTCCGTATCCACTTTTCCGCTTCTTCTTCCCGGGTAAGGTCTGGCAGCGCCGGACGGATACCCTGCAAGTTCTCAGGTGCAATATCCCTGATGCTGGCCAAGTAAGGCAGATGCTTGTCTTCCCAGCAATATTCGAATTCTTCGGTCGCTCCGCCGCAGCATTTCGAAAAACGTGCATCGCAGATTTCATCTCCCGACGTGAGGATTTTTCCGCGTGTGGCTTTGACGGCTTCCACCACAGCCTCGTTGCTGACCCGTGTGATGCCCTGATAGCGTTGGCAATGGTCGTCGGCACATACGTCGAATATCGTATGGTCTGCGCGGTCGTACCAGCGGATCTGCTCTCCGTCGCTTTTGCTGAACGAGAAAAAGCTTCGGTCGCGGTTACTCAGTTGCTTGCGTTTTTCTATCTGGGCATAGAGCCAGCTCCGGCTGATGACAGCCGATGCTTTCAGGAACTCGGGGGAGGCGGAAGCACTCATTTCGCTGGAAATGACACTGACGAGGTAGTCTTCTACCGGCAACACATTGATGGCCACGATCTTTTCCTCTTCCACCACTAATTTCAGTGTGCCGCTGAAGATTTGCGTCTCTTGCCGTTCCCAATGGAATTTGACACCGATTGTCACATCGTAAAGCGAAAAAGAAGATTTATTTCCCTGTGGGGTAAAAGTCAGTTCCCGATACAAGCTCCCATTCCACAGGATGCCCCCTTCGCTACATTCTACCGTTTGCTCACCCCTCACGAGACTACCTTTGGCCGAATAGGTAGCGTTGAGATAGAAGCGGATGCGTTGTCGGCTCATGATACATACACTGACTTCGGGTTCCGCGCTTTCATTTAGCCGTTCCAGAGATGTGCGCAGTCCCGTGTTTTCTGCGCCGTCTTTCTTCAGATGGCGGGAGAACTGCCCGATGACCAAATTCAGCTCATCCCCGCTCAGCGTCACCTCGCGCAGGATGTTTGTAGCCAGTCTGGCCGTAATTGCCCGGAAATCTTTTTCTCTCGGTGTGATGAGCAGACCGCCCATATCCAAGGCTCCGGGGCTGATGAGCAGTTGACGCTCGCCGGTTTGTCCGTAGCAAGCCGGTCTGTGTTTCTTGCGTGGGAAAATCAGGATGACGATTTCGTCTTCGCGTCCGGCGTTCCATGATTGTCGCCAGCAAAGGATGTTCATGCGCGGTTCGCTCTCCCCGTCGCAGAGCGGAAGGGCATGGTAGAGTTTTTCAAAAAGCAGGCAAGGATGTTCCGACGGACGGGTACGGATGACGAATACCGGGCATACATAACTTTTGAGGATGTAAAGTCCGCAGTTTGCATCCTGCATCATGATTTCTTCGATGCCTTCTTCTTCGGTCGGGGGCAAAGGATAGAGCTTTTCCATCCCCTTTTCGTAGCTTTTCCAGTCCCGTTCGATGGGCAACACTCCCCGTTTCCCGGCCTGGAAATGCATATGGTCGGGGGCAGAAGCACCGCATACGGGTCCATTGTAGAAGAAGATGGCTTTCGGTATGTTCCAGGCCATGTCGAGCAAGGTTTTGAAGTGAGGCAGGATGCTTTGCGGAATATGCCTCCGGGTCGGAATGGTAACGTGTTCCGGCAAGATAGGGTAAGGGTTCACCAACAATTGATAATGTCCTTCTACAGGTAGGGCATATTGCGTTTCCAGTCGGTTCTGGTCGCAAAGAAAGCACGGGCGTGCAGCCAATGATTCTGCGGAGATGCTGGCTCCGCTCGAGACCATGCGTGCCGGATTGAACTGGACGGTCAGCGTATGGTCGCCGATGACCAGTTCCTTGGTTTCCGCTTTTTGCAGGTTTTCGTAACGTTGCCGGGCTTCGTCCCAGTCCTTCAGTTGCTTGCGGAAGAAAGTTCGCATTTCTCCGGAATCCAGCGGGTGTGTCCACCGTCGGTTCAGTCGGTGGCGTGCTTCTATCTCGATAGTACGCATTCGATCCTTATAAAGATTGTGGGCGTTGACTTTTTCTATACTCAGCACTGCGTCGGAGTTGCCTTCCCAACGCCGACACAAGTAAAGTTCTTCATAGATGCGCCCGATGCGATAGTAGCGTGAAAAGCATAGGCCGAGCGCATAGTCTTCCCCGTAACTGGTGTTAGGGATTTGTAGCTTCCTCAGAATCGGGGTGAAGAAAGCGCGCGGCGCACCCAGTCCGTTGATGCGCAAGGCATTGTTACGACCGTTTTCGGGTGTCCATTCCTTGTGGTCTATCAAGCCCGGCGGCAGAGTTTGCAGGGAGAAGTCGGTCATACGGTAGGCTCCGATGACCATGGCCGCATTTTCATTATAAAAAGTTTGTATGATACGTTGCAAAGTCTGTGGAGAACTGTACAGGTCATCCGAATCCAGCTGGACGACGAAACGTCCGCAACGCGGATGGTGTACGGCCAAGTTCCAACATCCCCCGATGCCCAAGTCGACGCGTTCGGGGACAAGGTGGACGACGCGAGGGTCATGCGCGGCATGACGCGCGACGGCTTCCGTCGTTCCGTCTGTGGAATGATTGTCCACCACGATAAGGTTGAAGTCGAAATCTGTTTCTTGGAACAACACGCTCCGAATGGCATCTTCGATAGTGCGGACTCGGTTGCGTACCGGGATGACGACTGTGGCCTCGCAAGGGAAATCTTCGGAACGGAAGTCCACCTCATCGAATTCGTCGGGAGCCAGATAAGCCCCGATTTGTTTCAGGTGTTCCGTGCAGGCTCTTTCCATCTCGATTTGCACGGTTCGGTTTTTCGGGTCTACGTAGTCGAAATTTTTCTCTCCGCTTTTCCGAACATCGGTTTCCGTTTTCGTATAAAGGAGTTCGTCCAAATGGAACAGTTCGCCGTGGCGGCTCAGATACAGGCGTAAATCGTACCATCCTGCGAAATTATAGTCGGGCAAATTCTCTTGTCCAGCGTATGCTTTCAGGGCTTCGGTACGTATCAGAACCAACGGGCCGAAATCGAAATCATCGCGCAGACTGCCCTTTTGATAGTCTATGAGAGGATGGACATGCAGTGTCCCGTCCTGTATGGCGTAATGGTCGGCATAAAGCAAGTCGGCACGGGTGTCATCAGCCACACGTAGCATTCGGTCGAGGGCATGGAATCCCAGTACAAGCGGCAGGTCTTTGTGATAGAATAAGCAGTATTCGGCCTCGCAGAGGTGAGCCATGTCCAGAATAGCCTGTGTACTGAAAATCCCGTCGGTATGTAATGGTAAGCAGGTTTCCGGCAGAATTGCCTCGACACCTGCGGGGCATAGTCCGTAGATACGGCCTACCCATACGCTCTCGCGGAGTTCCTGTACCAGTCCGGCCATTTGGCTTTCCGTTCCGCAAGGGAGGAAACAGTCTATTCGTGGAGAACGTGATGACGATTTCATGTGATGACTTATGTGGATTATTCCTTGCAAAGATAGTGTAAATCGAATGTAGAAAGCCACGCTTGCTTGGCTTTTTTGCCGAGATGCAGCCTGATTTCTATAAATATACTAATTGAAGTCCGTTTATAGTGGAAAGTTCTCTCTTTTTTCCGTAACTTTGCCTGTGGAATAAGGGAAAATGGATAACCGTGGAGGATAAGACAGCATTATTGGGCATGACGCTGGCGGAGTTGAAAGCCGTAGTGGGAGAGATTGGCATGCCATCCTTTGCCGCCCGTCAGATGGCGGAATGGCTGTATGGGAAGAAAGTGGCCTCCATTGACGAAATGACCAATATTTCGGTGAAAAATCGGCGTTCGTTGAACGAACGCCATGTTGTGGGCTGTTCGGCACCGGCGGACAGGCAACGCTCAGCGGACGGGACTGTGAAGTATCTGTACCATACGATGGCGGGCGGGTATGTGGAGACGGTGTATATCCCCGACGGCGAACGAGCTACGCTTTGCGTGTCTTCCCAAGTGGGGTGCAGGATGAACTGCCGTTTTTGTATGACTGGGAAACAAGGCTTTTCCGGGAATTTGACGGCAACCGATATCTTGAACCAACTGTATTCGTTGCCGGAACGCGACACCCTGACCAACGTGGTATTTATGGGCCAGGGAGAACCGTTGGACAATTTGGATAACGTGTTGCGTGCCATGGAGATTCTGACGGCTGATTATGGTTATGCTTGGAGTCCTAAACGCATCACGGTATCTACCGTCGGGGTGCGCAAGGGGCTGAAACGGTTCTTGGACGAGAGTGAGTGCCATTTGGCGGTCAGCCTGCATAGTCCCTTTGCCAGCCAGCGTGCCCGGCTGGTGCCGGCTGAGAACAGTTACGGTCTGCGGGAAATCGTGGCGTTGCTCAGGGAATACGACTTTACGCATCAGCGTCGTCTTTCTTTCGAATATACGATGTTCGAGGAGGTGAACGATACCCCAGCGCATGCCAAGGAACTCTTACGCTTGCTCGACGGGTTGGAATGCCGGATGAATCTGATTCGTTTCCATCCCGTCCCTGGTGTGGACTTGAAGGGGACATCGGAGGAAGGAATGTTGAGTTTTCGGGATTATCTGACCGGACACGGACTCTTTTCTACCATCCGGGCATCGCGCGGAGAGGATATTTTCGCCGCCTGCGGATTGTTGAACACGGCGAGTCGACAAGGTGTGGAACTTTAACAAACGGGACAAGACTATGAAAAGAGAATTGGAACATCGGTGGGCATCATGGTGTGGAATATGGATAGTCATAACGCTTATAGCGGCTTGTGACCGCTTGACCAAGCCGACCTCCAGCGGACGCCCGTACGAAGTACTGGTCGTAGTGGACGACCAGCTGTGGCAACGTCCTGCCGGGAGGGCTCTGTTCGATGTGTTGGATACGGACGTTCCCGGCCTGCCTCAACCGGAACGTTCTTTCCGTATATCCCAGGCCGCTCAAAAACGTTTCAGCCAAGTGCTGGACATATTCCGTACGATTATCAAGGTGGATATAGACTCGACGCAATACACGCAAACCAAAATGAAGTTTATGCGCGACGTGTATGCCCAACCGCAAGTCGTGCTGACTATTCAAAGTCCGGATGAAAAGGACTTTGCCGCTTTTGTGAAGAAGAATTCCCAAGCCATTACTGACTTTTTGGTGAAGGTAGAAATGAACCGTCAGATCAACGAATTGGAAGAGAAGCATTCGGAAACCGTATCGCAGTTGGCGGGAGACATCTTCAAATGCCAGTTGTGGGCACCGTCCGAAATCAAGAGTTACAAAAAAGGAAAGGACTTCTTTTGGGCTTCTTCCAACACGGCCTCGGGGATAGTGAACATCTGTATGTATTCCTATCCCTACGAAGGTCCCCAGACATTTAATAAACGATATGTGCTGGCCAAACGCGATTCGGTGATGAAAGCGAACATTCCCGGTACGGAACCGCGAATGTATATGGCCACCGATACGCTCTGCACGTCGGTGAAACCCATCACGGTGAAAGGAGCGTATGCCATGGAGACACGCGGACTGTGGAAGATGGAGCATGATGCCATGGGCGGCCCGTTCGTCAGCCATTCCCGAGTGGACACGCTGAACAACCGCGTGGTGGTGGCAGAAGGCTTTGCCTATGCGCCAGAGAAAATGAAGCGGGGGCTGATTCGTCGGTTGGAGGCCGCGTTGTACACACTCTGCTTGCCAGGCGAGCAGGCACGTGAATTAAAGGCCGACATACCCGAAGTCAGCGTGATGGCAGGAAAAGGACAAGAATAAAATCAAGAATAAAGGATATGAAGAACGATAAGATTTTGGTGGGGATAACCCACGGTGACATAAACGGCGTGGGATACGAGGTTATCCTGAAGCTTTTCAGCGAACCGATGATGTTGGAACTATGTACACCTATTATATATGGTTCGCCCAAAGTGGCTACTTATCACCGTAAGGCGATGGGACTGACGACAAACTTCGTCACGATACAGAAAGCTGACGAGGTGGTGGAGGGTCGCTTGAATCTGGTGGACTGTCTGAAGGACGAGGTGAAGATTGATTTCGGACAGCCTTCGGTCGAAAGCGGAAAGGCGGCTTTGGCGGCTTTGGAAAGAGCCATGGCGGATTACCGCGAGGGGCTGTTCGACGTATTGGTGACGGCACCCATCAACAAGGCAACGATTCAGGGCGAGGGCTTCCATTTCCCCGGGCATACGGAATATTTACAGGAGTGCGTCGGGAAAGGCCGGGAAGCATTGATGGTCTTGATGAACGATGCGCTTCGCGTGGCTTTGGCGACCACACATTTGCCCATCCGTGACGTGGCGCAGGCGATAACCAAGGAAACCGTAATGCAAAAAATCCGTATCTTCCATGAGGCGTTGCGCAAGGATTTTAGTGTGCCTAATCCGCGTATCGCCGTATTGGCACTGAACCCCCATGCCGGCGACGACGGTCTGTCGGGTACGGAGGAAAAGGATATTATTCAGCCAGCCCTTCAGGAGATGGAAAAAGAGAGCATCCTTTGTTTCGGCCCCTATGCGGCCGACGGCTTTTTCGGGAATCGTACGTACGAGCATTTCGACGGTGTGCTGGCCATGTACCATGACCAGGGATTAGTGCCGTTCAAGGCACTGTCTATGAAGAACGGAGTGAATTATACGGCAGGGCTACCCATAGTCCGTACTTCTCCCGACCACGGAACGGCTTACGATATTGCCGGGCAGGGAAAAGCCGATGAGGCATCTTTCCGTCAGGCGGTCTATACGGCATTGGATGTATACCGTAACCGCGTCCGTTACGAAGAGGCGTATGCCCATCCTCTGCGCAAGCAGTATCACGAGCGTCGTGACGATAGCGACAGACTCAAGCTGAAAGTTTCGGAAGGAAAACGTGAAGCCCCTGCCGCTCTACCGTAACACGTTTCTGGCCGTCGTCATGGGGTCATTATCATTATTATG
Source organism: uncultured Paraprevotella sp. (assembly GCA_964412085.1). Classification (GTDB taxonomy): domain Bacteria; phylum Bacteroidota; class Bacteroidia; order Bacteroidales; family Bacteroidaceae; genus Paraprevotella. The sequence goes on from CAYPMY010000063.1 coordinate 9,981, forward strand.
CTCTGCATTTCCAACTTGTCCCATTCGGAATCATGAGGCAACGTCCGTCGGACGGGATATTGGTTCCCTGCCGTCCTCTTCTTATGGGTCTTTCTTTATCGTGGACGATGGCCGTGGCCGGTCATCGTCCACGACGGAATGGCACTGGAAGTTCCTTTCCTGAAGATTCATAAGGTTGGTTCCATAAATGCTTTAGGTGCTGTTCCTGCGACGCTACTACGGTTTGAACGACCAGTCTTCCTCTGTTATCATCCGGCCTACGCCGCAGTTCAGGCGGTTTGCGATGGTTGACTTGCAGGCCATGTCTGCGTGCGTCTGCCTTTGTCCGGACGGTCGGAACAATCCGGGCAAAGCCGATACCGCACCGGCAAGCCTTGTGTACAATATCCGCCTTTCTATCGTATTGTCTGCTGTCATGGCGAGTGGTCAACCGCCTGCAGGAATAACCGTGCCGGATATATTAAATTGAGTTAAATCGGGGGGGGGGGGGGAGTGTTACTATATGAATTAAAATGCATACTTTTGCGATGTGAATTGACAAATCCGTGCCGGTCGGGCAAAACGGGTTCACCCGATCTTTGCGGTATGTGAGTTATAGAACCCACCTTTGATTATTGTTATGAAAATACTCAATTCATTCAGTATGTCCAGTGTCATCGTAATGGCGTTGGCAATGGTTTCATGTTCCAAATCCGGGAATGGTGAAGTGGAATACCTGCCTTTCAAGGAAACTGCGGACGGGCAATGGGGAATGATTTCCATGGACGGCAAGGTATTGTTCCCTGAAGAATTCAAGAACAAGCCGACCATAATACGCGACGGGCGTTTCTTCGTACGAAACAACAATGGTTTTTGGGAGATGTACGATGCATCATATAATCGCGAAAACGAAACGTACAACTTTTCAAAACGAAACGTACAATTTCCACGTTTTTTCGCACTCGCAAAATAAGGGCGTTTAATCACCGTTTGAATGGTCATTAAACGCCTTTTTATCGCCGCTGAAATGCTCTGTTTTTAGCCTTTCACAAGCATTATGTCTGTGAAGCTGGAGTTGTAGTTCAGGTTGTTGCGACGTTTGCGCACTTCTGCGTCCTTGAATGGATTGCCAACTGAAGCTGCGTTGTCGTTCAACCACCAACAAAGCTCGACTATTTGCGACTTGTTGCTGGTAAAGTAACGTGAGTTCGATATAAGGTTCAAAATAATCTGCTGGATATTAGGAAC
>CAYPMY010000064.1:0-11190 GCA_964412085.1 uncultured Paraprevotella sp.
TGCTGGCCGTGGACGACTACTCTTTCGCCGCCTGTGAACCGTGCCCGCCGGAAGCGGTGGGCGTTCCGCCCGCGCCGCGGTGACGGCACGGGCGGCAGGACGCGCGGACCGGGCGCAAGCCCGTCCCTCCGCCGCGCCGCCGACGTCCCGATGGACTACGCAGGGCGACGGGCGTGCCGACGACGTTCCCCGACAAGTGCAATCCCGGACAGTCCGGGACAGGGGGCTTGGGCCGTCGTGCCGAAGGCAACCGCGTTACGGGCATAGGCTCGTGGTGAACGGCAAGGAGACTTGCGCCCGCATCCTTGTCAGAAAGAGGAAGCGGCCATGGAGACGGCATCGGAGCCGGCGCACGGGCGCGGTTCGCAGGCGGGCTTCCGGCGGCAGTCCCGGCATGCGCCCGCCCTGCCGGAGGGACCGTCCTTGGAAGGCTTCCCTCCCGCCGCCGTGCGCCGGCCGGAAGCGGGGGACGGCACGTCTGGGATGACAGGCGGCTGTCAACGCGCCCTCTTCGTCTGCGGGCGTCGCGCCCGCGCCTTCCACGTCGTGGACAAGGCTCGCGGGCTCCTCTCCTCCGGCACGCTCGCCGGCGCGGAGGGGCAGGCCTCCTTTCCTGCCTGCGGTTCGCCGCGTGTCTCTGTCCGGGGGAGGGGCGAGGAGGGACAGGATCGGCCCCGGGATGACAGGCGGCTGCCAACGCGCCCTCTTCGTCTGCGGGCACCGCGCCCGCGCCTTCCACGTCGTGGACAAGGCTCGCGGGCTCCTCTCCTCCGGCACGCTCGCCGGCGCGGAGGGGCAGGCCTCCTTTCCTGCCTGCGGTTCGCCGCGTGTCTCTGTCCGGGGGATGGGCGAGGAGGGACAGGCACGGCCCCGGGCGACAGGCTTGGCCGGGGAGGGGGTTCCCTGCCGGGGCCGCGCGACGCGGTGCATGCCGGTCCCCTCGTGTCGGACGCCCGCCCGGCGCCGTGACAGAATGTCAGCCGCGGCTTCGCGTAGGCCGCGCATACGCGTCCTTTCCCCGGCTTGGCGGCAAACGCGCGATTCTCGCGCCTCCGGCGGAAAGCAGGATGACGGCGGGACGGGGGCTTCCGCTTGCGTGACGCGGGCCGGCCGGCGGCTTTCTGCGCCGGCCGGGGGACGGCGCGCAAGCGCGCGGGGCGGATTGCCTTGCAAAGTGTCACTCCCGTCCCGTGTCCTTTTCCCCTCCGGATAGAGAGAAAAACGCGCCTTTCCGCAGTCCGTCGCGCCGTCTCCAAGGGGAAAATCCGCCGCCGTGCGTACAACTGTGCCGCGTCTGGCGGAGGAAAAAAACGTTTTCCCGGCAGAACGGCGGATTTTTCTGCGGAGAAAAACGGGCGTTTTTGCTTAACGGATGTGAAAAACCTGCCCGAATCCTGAAAAAACGTTCCCGGAAACGCCTCTTTCTGCTCCTAATTCACGTCTTCCGACGGCAGTCCGCGACGCGCCGGACGGCCTTTTTCCTGTCATCCTGCTCGCCGGAACGGGGGAAAGGCTGTCAAAACGTCAGGAGGGAGGATGCCCCGCGCCGGACCCGGCGGTGCGGCGGGAGCGTCCCGCGGTGTCCTGCCGGCTTCGCCCCTGCCTCGCCCGTGCGGCCTTGCGGTGTGCGCGGCGTCCGGCGCGGCCCGGGTTTTGTCCGCGTCGTCGCGGCTTTTTGCGCGTTTCCGTTCGCGGCCTGCGTTTTTTTTCGTATTTTTGCGGCAAATCGGCGGGAAATTGGTAACGGTAGAGAAGCTGGGAATGGAGTTCGGGGCGACGCCCCTGTTCCGCGACGTGTCCTTCGCGGTCAACGACAAGGACCGCGTCGCCCTCGTGGGGAAGAACGGGGCGGGGAAGACCACGCTCCTGCGCATCCTCGCGGGGCAGCTGCGACCCACGGAGGGGACGGTTTCCGTTTCCGGCGGGACCACCGTGGGCTACCTGCCGCAGACGATGGCCTTGGGCGACGGGCTGACGGTGCGCGGGGAGGCGGAACAGGCCTTTTCCCATATCGGCCGGATGCAGGAGCGGCTCGGGCGGATGAGCCGGGAACTGGCCTCCCGCGCGGATTGCGACAGCGAAAGCTACATGGCCCTCGTGGAGAAGTTCACGCGCGAGAGCGAGCGTTTCCAGATGATGGGCGGCCTGGACTACCAGGCCGGGTTGGAGCGCACCTTGACGGGCCTGGGGTTCGCGCGGCGGGACTTCGACCGTCCTGCCCGCGAGTTCAGCGGAGGATGGCGCATGCGCATAGAGCTGGCCAAGCTGTTGCTGGGCAGGCCCGACGTGCTGTTGCTCGACGAGCCTACCAACCATCTGGACATCGAGAGCATACGGTGGCTTGAGAATTTCCTGGCCACCAAGGCCAACGCCGTGGTAGTGGTGAGCCACGACCGCGCCTTCATCGACAACGTGACGCGCCGCACCTTGGAAATTTCCTGCGGGCGGGTGTCCGACTACAAGGTGAAGTACGGCGAGTACGTGCGGTTGCGCGCCGAACGCCGCGAGCAGCAGCTCCGAGCCTACGAGAACCAGCAGAAGGAGATAGCCGGCATCAGGGAGTTCATCGAGAGGTTCCGCTACAAGCCCGCCAAGGCCGTGCAGGTGCAGAGCCGCATCAAGCAGCTTGAGAGGATGAAGCCCGTGGTGGTGGACGAGGCGGACGGCCCGGCCTTGAGGCTGAAGTTCCCGCCCGCCCCGCGTAGCGGCGACTATCCCCTGGTTTGCGAAGGCGTGGGGAAGGCATACGGGGGGCACGTCGTGTTCCACGACGTGGACTTGACCCTCAGGCGCGGCGAGAAGGCGGCGTTCGTCGGGAAGAACGGCGAGGGCAAGACGACGCTGGCCAGGTGCATCATGGGCGAGATCCCTTTCGAGGGGCGTTTGAAAATCGGGCATAACGTGCGGATAGGCTATTTCGCGCAAGACCAGGCGCAGCTTCTGGACGGGGAGCTGACGGTGTTCGGCACGATAGACCGCGTGGCCAAGGGCGACATCCGCGCGAGGATACGCGACATACTCGGCGCGTTCATGTTCGGCGGCGAGGCTTCCGACAAGAAAGTCAAGGTGCTGTCGGGAGGGGAGCGTAGCCGGCTGGCCATGATAAAGCTCCTGCTCGAGCCCGTGAACTTCCTGATCCTTGACGAACCCACGAACCATCTGGACATGCGTTCCAAGGACGTGCTGAAAGAGGCCATACGGGATTTCGACGGGACGGCGGTAGTGGTGAGCCACGACCGCGAGTTCCTCGACGGGCTCGTCTCCAAGGTGTACGAGTTCGGAGGGGGGCTGGTCAAGGAACACTTGGGAGGCATCTACGACTTCCTGCGGCGCAAGGACATCGAATCGCTGGACGAATTGCAGAAGCCCTCGCTTCCCGCGCCCCCGGCGGCCGCCGCTTCCGCGGGAGGAAAGGCGGCGGCTTCCAGCCGTTCGGGCTACGAGCGGCAGAAGGAACGGCAGAAGAGAATCCGCAGGATGGAGAAGGCGGTGGGACAGTGCGAAGCCCGCATCGGGGAGCTGGAGGACGCCGTGAAGACGCTGGAAGAGCGGATGGCCACTCCCGAAGGAGCCGCCGACGTTTCGCTCCGCGAGCGCCACGGGGCATTGAAGAGGCGGCTGGACGAGGCCGTCGACGCGTGGGAAGAGGCCTCGTCGGGACTCGAGGAAGCCCGGACCCGGACAGAATGAATATCCTATAAATACCATCTTTAAATGAACGACAGAATGAAACTGAAGAGATTCCCCCCTATGCTGGCCTTCGCTTCCTTGGCGCTGGCAGGCTGTGGCGGGGCGGTTCCCAAGACGGGAATCGATCCGGGCAACCTGGACCGGAAGGCAAAGCCGGGAGACGACTTCTACCAGTTCGCCTGCGGCGGCTGGATGAAAGCCCATCCCCTCACGGGCGAGTATTCCATTTACGGGAGCTTCGACGTCTTGGTCGAGAACAACAACAAGCAGTTGCGCGACCTGATTGAATCCATGGCCGGGGGACGGCACGAAGCGGGGACCATGGAACAGAAAATCGGCGATTTGTATAACGTCGCGATGGACAGCGTGAAGCAGAACAAGGACGGTTATGCCCCTATCCGGGCCGACTTGGAGGCCATCGCGGCCATCCGGGACCGCAGGGAAATCGTGGCGCGAATGGCCGGGCTCGGCAGGAAAGGGGTTCCCGGTTACTTCGGCTTCTACATCGACGCCGACATCAAGAACAGCAGCATGAACCTCCTTCAAATCGTGCAGGGCGGCCTGAGCCTCGGCGAGAGAGAGTACTATCTGGACGATGACTCGGCCACGGCGCATATCCGCGAGTCGTTCAAGGCTCACGTGGAGAAGATGTTCACCCTGTGCGGCTCTTCCCCGGAAGAGGCCAAACGCAAGACGGAGGCCGTGATGGGCATAGAGACCCGCATCGCCGTCCCCTCTTATTCGGCCGTGCGGCGGCGCGACCCCGAAGCCAACTACCACAAGATGAAGTACGGGGAGCTGAAGAAGGACTTTCCCGGAATCGATTGGGACGCGTTCTTCGGCGCGATGGGCATCCGCGGGCTGGAGGAAGTCAGCGTAGGGCAACCCGAGCCGATTCACGAGGTGGAGAAGATCGTGGCCGGAACGCCGGTGGAAGACCAGAAGGCGTTCATGGAATGGAAGCTGATCAATTCGTCCGCGCCCTACCTCAGCGACGAGCTCCGGGCTTGCAACTTCGATTTCTACGGGCGGGTGATGAGCGGGAAACAGCAGGACCGCCCGCGCTGGAAGAGAGCCGTGGCCGCCGTGGAAGGCGTGATGGGAGAGGGATTGGGCGAGAAATACGTGGAGAAGTACTTCCCCGCCGCGGCCAAGGAACGCATGGTGAAGCTGGTGAGGAACCTGCAAGACGCGCTGGCCGAACGCATCAAGGTGCAGGAATGGATGAGCGGCGAGACGAAGAAAGTGGCCTTGGACAAACTGGCCTCTTTCTATGTCAAGGTGGGATACCCCGACAAATGGCGTGACTATTCGGGGCTGGAAATCAAGGACGACAGTTATTGGGCCAACATCGTGCGCAGCAACGAGTTCGATCTGGCGTATGTCGTCGACAAGAAGCTGAACAAGCCCGTGGACCGTGACGAATGGTATATGACCCCCCAGACCGTGAACGCTTACTATAACCCGACGACCAACGAGATTTGTTTCCCGGCCGGCATCCTTCAGCCGCCGTTCTTCGACATGGAGGCCGACGACGCTTACAACTATGGCGCCATTGGCGTGGTCATCGGTCATGAGATGACGCACGGGTTCGACGACCAGGGCCGCCAGTTCGACAAGAACGGGAACCTGACCGACTGGTGGGCGCCGGGCGATGCGGAACGCTTCGAAGCCCGCGCCAAAGTGATGGAGGAATTCTTCGGACGGATAGAGGTGTTGCCCGGCTTGAGGGGGAACGGCGCCTTGACCTTGGGTGAGAACATGGCCGACCACGGCGGCCTGATGGTCTCGTACGCGGCGCTCCGGGACGCGATGGAAGAGAAGCCCTTGCGGACGGAAGGCGGTTTCACGCCCGAACAGCGGTTCTTCCTGGCTTACGCGAGCCTGTGGGCCGGGAACATCCGCGACGAGGAAATCCGCGTGCGGACGAAGAGCGACCCCCATTCGCTGGGACGCTGGCGCGTGGACGGCGCGTTGCCCCATATCGACGCTTGGTACGAGGCTTTCGGCATCACTGAAAAGGATTCGATGTTCGTGCCGAAGGAAAAGCGCGTGGCGATTTGGTAAGTCGTTCGGCGCGGGCGTAATGTTTCGGGCAGGCGGAACGATAAAGATTCTAAATCGTTCCGCCTGCCGCGTTAAAAACGCAGGTGTTTCAGTAAGATTTTGCTAATTTTGCGTCGTCACAGGAACGATAAAACCGATCGCACATGCCATTGAACTTGCCAGACAGGCTTCCGGCCATCGAGTTGTTGAAGGAAGAGAACATCTTCGTCATCGACAGTTCGCGGGCTTCTTCGCAGGACATCCGCCCGCTGCGCATCGTCATACTGAACCTCATGCCGTTGAAGATAACGACGGAGACCGACCTCGTCCGGCTGTTGTCCAACACTCCCTTGCAGGTCGAGGTCTCTTTCATGAAAGTGAAGGGGCACACGTCGAAGAACACTCCTGTGGAACACATGAAAGCCTTCTACCGTGATTTCGAGCTGATGAAGAAGGAGAAGTTCGACGGCATGATTGTTACCGGCGCGCCCGTGGAACACCTCGGTTACGAAGAGGTGAGCTACTGGGATGAAATCAAGGAGATTTTCGACTGGACGCGCACCCATGTCACTTCCACTCTTTACATCTGCTGGGCGGCCCAGGCGGGGTTGTACCATTATTACGGCATACCCAAGTACAAGTTGGGGCGGAAGATGTTCGGCGTATTCAAGCAATATCCGCTGTCTCCCAGACTGCCGATATTCCGCGGCTTCGATGATGAATTCTATATGCCGCACAGCCGTCATACGGAGATACGGCGCGGGGACGTGCTGCGGGTGCCCGGCCTTGAAGTCATCGCCGAATCCCCCCAGTCCGGGGTGTCCATGGTCATGGCGCGCGGCGGACGCGAGATTTACGTCACGGGGCATGCCGAATACGCCCCCTACACCTTGGACACGGAATATCGCCGCGACCTGGAGAAAGGATTGCCGATAGACATCCCGGTGAACTATTACCGCCACGACGTGCCGGAGGAGGGGCCGTTTGTGACGTGGCGCGCCCATGGGAACCTGCTGTTCTCCAACTGGCTGAATTATTACGTGTACCAGGAAACCCCTTACGACATAAACAGCATCCGATGACCGTGCGAAGACCCATAGAACTTCTCGCCCCGGCCCGCGACGCGGCATGTGCCATGGCGGCAGTAGACCACGGCGCGGATGCCGTGTATATCGGTGCTTCCCGTTTCGGGGCAAGAGCCGCGGCGGGCAATTCCGTGGAAGACATCGCCCGCGTGGTGGAGTACGCGCATACGTTCCGTGTCAAAGTGTACGTCACGGTCAACACGATACTGAAGGACGAGGAACTGCCGGAGGCGGAAAAGTTGGCGTGGGCCTTGTACCGCGCGGGAGTGGACGCGCTCGTCGTGCAGGACATGGCCTTGTTGGAACTCGGCCTGCCGCCCGTCCCCTTGCACGCCAGCACGCAGACGGACAACCGCACGCCGGAGAAGGTGAAGTTCCTCCAGAGCCTGGGTTTCAGCCAAGTGGTATTGGCGCGCGAACTGTCCTTGGCCGAGATCCAGGCCGTGCATGCGGCTTGCGACGTGCCGCTGGAGGTGTTCGTGCACGGCGCGCTCTGCGTCGGATACAGCGGGCAGTGCTACGTGTCGCAACATTGCTTCGGGCGGAGTGCCAACCGGGGCGAGTGCGCCCAGTTCTGCCGGCTGAAGTTCGACATGGTGGACAGCGGCGGACGCACGATAGCACGAGGCCGCCACTTGCTTTCCTTGAAAGACTTGAACCTTGGCGAAGACTTGGAACGTCTGCTGGATGCCGGAGCGTCGTCCCTGAAAATCGAAGGGCGGCTGAAGGATGCGGCCTACGTGAAGAACGTGACCGCGTGGTACCGCAAACGTCTGGACGAAATCTTCGAACGCCGTCCCGAGTACCGCCGGGCTTCGTCGGGACAGGTCTCTCTGGCATTCGAGCCCAGTCTGGCGAAGAGCTTCAACCGGGGGTTCACCCGTTACTTCCTGAATGGCCGCACACCCGACATCCTTTCGTTCCATACGCCCAAGTCGATGGGCGAAGAGGTGGGGACGGTGGAGGCTGTCCGTGAAAGATGTATCGTCGTGTCCGGAGTCAGGCCGCTCGCCAACGGCGACGGACTGTGCTTTCTGGACGAGCAGGGCGGCTTGCGGGGATTCCGCGTGAACCGTGTGGAGTCGAACAGGATTTATCCGGGGGAGATGCCGCGTGTCCGTCCCCGTGTCCGCCTTTACCGCAATTTCGACAAGGCGTTCGATGACGCGCTGTCCCGTCCGTCCGCCGTCCGCAGGATCCGCGTGGAATGGACGTTAAGCGAATATGCCGGGGGCTTCACGTTGGAGGTGCGCGACGAGGACGGGGTGTCGGTTGCCGTGGCTTTCCCTTGCCCCAAGGAGAAGGCGCGCGGCCCGCAGGCTGAAATCATAAAGGTGCAGTTGTCCAAGTTAGGGAATACGCCGTTCGAGGCGGCCGGGGCGAGCATACGTTTCAGTTCCGACTGGTTCATCCCTTCTTCCCGTCTGGCCGGTTGGCGCAGGACTCTGGTGGGGCGACTGATGTCGGCGCGCAGGATGAACTACCCGCGGGAGGTGCGCCTCCTTCCGACGGCCCTGGCGCGCGCCCGGGATGAAAGGCGCGGGGGAAGCCCGGCGCGCTTGGTCCCGGGCGAGTTGACGTATCTGGCCAACGTGATGAACCGCAAGGCGGAGGACTTCTACCACCGTCAGGGGGTGGTGCGCATAGAGCCGGCTTTCGAGAAACGGGAGCCTGCGGGCGCCGTGCTGATGTTTTGCCGCCATTGCCTGCGTTACAGCATGGGGTGGTGCCCGCGTCATGGAAGAGGGAAGTCCCCTTTCCGGGAACCGTATTATCTGGTTTCGTCCGACGGGCGTCGTTTCCGTTTGTCTTTCGATTGTGAAACCTGCCAAATGAAAGTCTATGCCGATGCGGAAGAGTAGCTTTTTCTTGGTTTGCCTGTTGTCAGGCGGTTTGTTGCCGGCTGGTTGTTATTACCAGAAGCCCGATTATTCCGACGAGTGGGATTTGACGGAGAAGCGGAAGGACTCGCTTGATTTTGAGGCTTCCCATCACTATTACCGGAATTATAATTTCGTGGTGGCTGAAGATTCGCTGTGCCTGCAAGCCTCCCGTCCCGTCCATAATCCGGTGAACGCCGGTATGCCGGAAGATACCGTGGCCGTATTTGCGGACGACCGTCTCGTCGTGGCTGAAATCATGATAGTGCCGGAGGATTCGGTGGATTCGGTTTGGGTGAAAGTAGCCCGCGACCAGTCCACCATGGGTTGGGTGCACGAGCAGGATTTGCTGGAACGGGTCGTTCCGGATGATCCCGTCTCGCAGTTTGTCCATGCTTTCAGCAATACGCACCTGATATGTTTCCTGTCCGTTTTAGGCATGCTGTCAGTGTTGTGGTTGGTACGCCGCATGCGCCGCAAGCGTTTCCATATCGTGCATCTTGACGATATCGGGAGCTGTTATCCCACCTTGCTTTGCCTGACGCTGTCCGGAGCCGCCACGCTTTATGCCAGTATGCAGAATTTCGTGCCGGATACTTGGACGGAGTTCTATTTCCATCCCACGCTCAATCCTTTCGGACTGCCGTTTGTCTTGGGGGTGTTCGTGGCCTCCGTGTGGCTGATAGCCATTCTGGCCATAGCCTCGGTGGAGGACGTTTGCCGGCAACTTCCTTTCCGGGAGGCCATGCTGTACTTGTTTGCCTTACTGGGCGTATGCGCGGGATGTTACCTCTTCTTTTCGCTTGCCACGTTGTACTATCTCGGCTATCCTTTTCTCTTGTTTTACGTCGCTTGGGCCTTGCGGCGTTATTTCCGTTATGCCCGTTGTCCTTACGCCTGCGGACGTTGCGGGGCCAAGATTCGTGGCAAGGGGCGTTGTCCGCGTTGCGGTGCATGGAACGAATGACCGTTCCGTTCCGCCCGGGGCGAATCAGAAATGCAGGCTGACGTCCACTCCGAACTGCAACGGAGCGCCCCGTTGTCCGAATTTCAGGTTGCGGGTGGTAGCAACCGAAGTGAAGAAGAAAGTGTCGTAGTCCGTATCCGTCAGGTTTTTGCCCCAGACGTCAATGCGTACGGAGCCGAAGTCCAAACCGGCATGGGCGTTCAGCAGCGCGTAGAACGGCTGGCGGTAAGCGTTGTCCTCACCCCAATAGATTTTTCCGGCTTCCGTGGTGTTCACGCCGAAGAAACAGCTTCTTATCTTACGGTGTTCCAATGGCTGCTCGTATTCCACACCCGCCGCGAGCGTGTGCATGGGGACAAAAGGCACACGGTTGCCGTCATAGCTTACGGCCTCCTGCGCCGATTCCGCCGGGGCCTCCTGCGCTTCGTAGCGTCTGAATACGGAACGCGTGTAGCCGTATGACGCATGCCCCGTCAGGCGGTTGTCCAACCATCCGCCGTGCAGTCCGATTTCCGTTCCGCAACTCCGCCCTCGTCCGGCGTTGGCCATGACGCGTCCCAATCCGCTGCCCGCGAATTTGGAAATCTGCTGGTCGTACACGTCCATGTAGAATACGGCGGCGTCCAGTCGTACCTTTCCGCCAGGGAACGAGAAGTGTCCGCCCGCTTCATAATTATGGCTGTATTCCGGTCGGAAGCGGGTCTGTGCCGGAGTCCCGGAAAACTCCTCCTGTGGGATTCGGCCGGCAATCATTTGCTTCACGGATTCCGGCATGTGGCCGTACGTCGGCCCGGCCAGCGTCTCCACCGTCTTGTCCCTGACGGAGCGCATCATCCGGCTTTTCAAATCGCCCTGTACCAGGTCGCTGAACATCTGTACGTTGTATCCCCCGCTACGGTAGCCCTTGCTCCAGCTTACGTATATGTTGTTTTGCACCGAAAAGTGGTATTGCAAGGCCACTTTGGGTAACCATTGCACGTAATCGTGTTTCAAACTGCCCCGGAAACGGCTGTCGTCCGACAGTCCCTCGAGGACGAGCGACATCATGGGGGAAGTAAGCTCCACGCCGTAGTCCATGCGGCCTCCGTAGTCGTAGTCCAGTCTCGTCTTTTCGTATTCCACACGCAGGCCGGCCACAAGGCTCAGTCCCTCCACCCCGAACAAGTCGTTGAATGTGCTTTGATGGAAAGCGGCAAGGTCGGTGGTCGGAGTGTCGAAAGCCCCGTCGGCCACGTAGGGGGAGACGGGCATATTCAATGCAAGTCCCATTCCCATGGAGCCGGCGGCGGCATTGGCCTTATCGAACACGGTGTTCATGAACTCGTGGGTCAGGGATACCGGGCTTTTCGTGCGTAAGGCCTGGTGCATGGCGTAGATTCCGCTGGCCCATTCCCAACGGTGGCCGTTGATGCTTTTGAAAGTCAGTTCCTCGCTCCAGGAGTTGATGCGTTGCTTTTGGGTCAGCTTGAAGTAGTCCGCTTCCGTGAAATCCTGGTCGAGCGTCATGTTGTCGTTCAGGTTC
>CAYPMY010000065.1:0-11015 GCA_964412085.1 uncultured Paraprevotella sp.
GGTTGAGCGGGTTGCAGTAGAAGCCGAGGAAGTCGTCCAGCATGGCTTGTATCTGGGAGCGCACCTCCATGTAGGCCGCCATGTCGACTTCCTTCACCCTGAAGCCGGCGTCTTTCAGCATGGCCTGCACGGCCAGCACGTCGGCGTGGCCCGTGCCCCATGCCAACGGGGCCACGGCGGTGTCCACGTAGTCGCAGCCGTTCTTGCACACTTCGAGGATGGAGGCCATGTTGAATCCCGGGCCGGAGTGGGAATGGTACTGGACCGGGATGTCCTTCCTGTACGCCTTGATGCCCGCGCATATCTTGCCCAGCGTCGCAGGCCGTCCGGTGCCCGCCATGTCCTTGAGGCATATCTCGTCGCACCCCAGGTCGATGAGCCGCTTGGCCAGGTCCACGTAGTATTCCACCGTGTGGACGGGGGAGTGGGTGATGCAGAGGCTGCACTGCGAGACCATGCCGGCATCCTTGGCGTAACGGATGCTGGGCGTGATGTTGCGTATGTCGTTCAGTCCGCAGAACGTGCGGGCGATGTCCGTGCCCTGGGCCTTCTTCACCTTGTAGAACAGGCGGCGCACGTCGTCCGGCACGGGGCTCATGCGCAGTCCGTTGAGCGCGCGGTCGAGCATGTGGGTCTGGATGCCGGCCTCGCGGAACGGCTTCGTCCACTGGCGCACGGCCTTGTTCGGGTTTTCCCCGAAGAGGAGGTTGACCTGCTCGAACCCGCCACCGTTGGTTTCCACGCGGTCGAAGCATCCCATCCTGATTATGGCGGGAGCCACTTTCACCAGCTGGTCCACGCGCGGCACGTATTTCCCGGCACTTTGCCACATGTCGCGGAACACCAGGCTGAATCTTACTTCTCTTTTTTCCATTGTATGTCCTTTCCTTTTATATTCCGATGACTGTTCGTCCTTACAAGCGTTCCACCTTGCTTACGCTTCCCTTGCCCCCGGTGATCCGGCTGACGGCTTCCCGGATGACGGCCAGTGTCGCGGCATCCGCGGCCGCGGACGCGGCGGGGGACGGCTTCCGCCTGGGGGCGGCCGTCTCCTCGGGGGCGACCCTGTTGACCGTCCGGATCAGCCATTTGCCCAGCTGGATGACAATCATTAGGATGACGAACACCGTGACCATGCCCACCACCATGAGCCGTAACGCTAAACCTATGTTTTCCATTGCCTTGGTGATAATTTATTACGTGAATTTGTCCTTTTGTGTCTGTTTCGTTCTTTGGTTCGCGAAATTACGAATTTTTTTTGGTTTGACGGAACACAAGCGCGGGAAAAATGCTTCGGGAGACACGCGGCCCGGTCTCCGGCGGGCGCGGGGGCTTTTCGCGGAACCCGCCGGCGGCCTCGCCCGAGACAAATGACACGAAAAAGCGGATTCGTGTGGCAAAAAGAAAGACAAAGGCCGGTTCCGGGGAGGAAGGAATCGGCGCAAAAACGTCTCCCGGGCGTTTCCCGCTCCGTTTTCCTTATGGGTTTTTCACGGTTCAGGGGGATTTTTAAGACTTGTTAAGCGTTTCGGCGCGCCGGTCACAGCCGAAAAATTTTTCGTTTGGCGCAGAAAACACTTTTTTTCTCCGCAGGACGCGGGAGGGATGTCTGCCCGGCGGCGCGCCAGCGGGCTGGAACCGGCGCGGGGAAGCGCGCAGGCCGCCCTTTTCCTCTCTATCTGGAGGCCGCGCGCCGTCAAGGCCACGATGACATGATGAAAGGCGAAACCCCTCTCGGGGTTACGCGCTCCTCGCCAGCCTGCGCTTCGTGCGCCTCTTCCCCGTGCAAGAAGCAAGCGGAAGCTGCGGGAAGGGCGGCACGGCGGTTTCCCGCTGGCGCGCGAGAATCGCTTCTTTTGCCCGCGCCCGCCCGCGCGCCCGGAATACGCGATTCTCGGAGAGGCGGAAATGACATTCTGTCAGAACGGCAGGGAGGCGGGAGGGCGCGGGGCAGAAAGCCCCCGGGGCCGGGAGCACACGTCCTTGCGCGCCCTTGCCCCGGTGCGCCCCGCCTCTCCGGCCGGCTCCGCCGCGCGGCCTGCGCGGGTCTCACCTTTCCGCTTCGATTTCCACCCCGGCCTCGCGGCAGTCGGCTCCCATGGGCGGGTTCTCCTTGGTCAGTGTCAGGCGGACGCGGCTGATGGAGGGGTAGTCGTCGAAGAGTCTCCGAAGGATTCTCCCCGCCACGTGCTCCAGCGACTTCGAGGGGACGTCCATCTCCGCCTTGATGCTTTCGTACAGGTCGGCATAGCTCACCGTCCCCTCCAGCCGGTCGGCCCGCATGGCCTCGCCGAAGTCCGTGTCGGCTTCCAGCCCGACGTGGAAGTAGGCTCCCGTCAGCCGTTCTTGGGGAGCCGCGCCGTGGCGCGCGTAGAAGCGCACCCGTGGCAGCAGGATGCGGCTGTTCGTCACTTTCATGAGGCTATCCGCATCTTGAGGCGCCGCAGTGCTTGCAGATGAGGCATCCCTCCTGGTACACCAGCGACTCGTGCCCGCAGTTCGGGCATTTCACGCCCTTGGCTTCAGTGCCGTCGGTGATGTATTTCTTCAAGGCACGTTCCACGCCGTTCTTCCACGTGTTGATGCTCTCGCTTTCCAGCTGCAGGGAGCCGACGAGCTTGATGACGTGCTCGAGCGGCATGCGGTAGCGCAGTACGCCGGAAATGAGTTTGGCATAGTTCCAGTATTCCTTGTTGAACTTCTCGGAGAGCCCCTCCACGGTGGTCTTGTATCCTTTCTTGTTCTCGAACTGGAAGTCGTAGCGCTTGTTGCCGTTCCCGTCCGTGTTCTTGATGATGCGCCCTTTCATGACGCTCTTCGGGAGGACGATTCCCTCGTCGTCGTCCTGGATTCCCGTGAAGATTTCGTAGGGATAGCCGTCGAGCAGGCCCACGAACGCCACCCATTTCTCCTTGTTGTTCTGGAAACGCACCACGTCGCATTCCAGGACCTGCGGCCGCTTCTCCGTCACCTCGGGGCTTTTGCAGGGGAGTTCCGGCTGTTTCTTCTCGTTCTTCACGGAAATCATCACGCCCGAGCGCGAGCCGTCGCGATAGATGGTGCAGCCCTTGCATCCCGAGCGCCAGGCTTCCACGTAAAGGCGGTTGACCAGCTCTTCGTCCACGTTGTTGGGCAGGTTGACCGTCACGCTGATGCTGTGATCCACCCACTTCTGGATGGCGCCCTGCATTTTGACTTTCATCAGCCAGTCCACGTCGTTGGCCGTGGCTTTATGGTAAGGGGAGCGCGCCACCAGCTCGTTGATTTCCTCCTGCGTGTAACGCTTCTCCGTGTCGTAGCCGTTGGCTTCCATCCATGTGAGGAACTTATGGTGGTAGACGGTGTATTCCTCGAAGGCGTCGCCCGTCTCGTCGACGAAGTCGACATGCACTTCCGGGTCGTTCGGGTTGACCTTGCGCCGGCGCTTGTACACGGGCAGGAACACCGGCTCGATGCCGGATGTGGTCTGCGTCATGAGGCTGGTCGTCCCCGTCGGGGCGATGGTGAGGCAGGCGATGTTCCGCCGCCCGTACTTCACCATGTCTTCATACAGCTCCCGGTCTGCCTCGCGCAGGCGGTTGATGAACGGGTTGTCCTTTTCGCGTTCGGCGTCGAAGATCTCGAACGCCCCGCGCTCTTTGGCCATGCGCACCGATGAGCGGTAAGCCTGAAGGGCCACGGTCTTGTGAACTTCCACGGCAAAGTCCGTGGCCTCCTGCGTGCCGTAACGGAGGCCGAGCGCGGCCAGCATGTCGCCCTCCGCGGTGATGCCCACGCCCGTGCGCCGCCCCTGCCCGCTTTTCTTGTATATCTTCTTCCACAGATGGCGTTCCGTGCCCTTCACTTCTTCCGATTCCGGGTCGGCGTCTATCTTTCGCAGGATCATTTCGATCTTTTCCAGCTCGAGGTCGATGATGTCGTCCATCAGCCGCTGGGCCAGTTGCACATGCTTCTTGAACAGGTCGAAGTCGAAGCGGGCTTCCGGCGTGAACGGGTTGACCACGTAGGCGTAAAGGTTGATGGCCAGCAGGCGGCAGCTGTCATACGGGCAGAGCGGTATCTCGCCGCAGGGGTTCGTGCTCACGGTGCGGAACCCGAGGTCGGCGTAGCAGTCGGGCACGGATTCGCGCAGGATCGTGTCCCAGAACAAGACTCCGGGCTCGGCGCTTTTCCACGCGTTGTGCACGATCTTCTTCCACAGGTCCTGCGCCTTGATGTCCTTGGACACCATGGGCGACGGCCCGCCGATGGGGTATTGCTGTGTGTAGGATTTCCCCTCCGTGGCGGCGCGCATGAATTCGTCGTCGATCTTGACGGACACGTTCGCTCCCGTCACCTTGCCCTCGGTCATTTTGGCGTCGATGAAAGCCTCCGCGTCGGGATGCTTGATGCTGACGGTCAGCATCAGCGCGCCGCGCCGCCCGTCCTGCGCCACCTCGCGGGTCGAGTTGCTGTAGCGTTCCATGAAAGGGACGAGGCCGGTGGAAGTCAGCGCCGAGTTCTTCACGGGCGAGCCCTTCGGGCGGATGTGCGACAAGTCGTGGCCGACCCCTCCGCGCCGTTTCATCAGTTGCACCTGCTCCTCGTCGATGCGGATGATGCCGCCGTATGAGTCGGCCTCCCCGTCCAGGCCGATGACGAAGCAGTTGGAAAGCGACGCGATCTGGTAGTTGTTGCCGATTCCCGTCATGGGACTGCCTGCCGGGACGATGTACTTGAAGTGATCGAGGAGCCCGAATATCTCTTCCGCTTTGAGAGGGTTCTCGTATTTGCCCTCGATGCGGGCGATTTCGTTGGCGATGCGCCAATGCATGTCTTCGGGCGACACTTCATAAATGTGGCCGTATGAGTCTTTCATGGAGTACTTGTTCACCCATACCCTTGCGGCCAGCTCGTCCCCCTTGAAGTATTTGAGGGTTGCCTCAAAGGCTTCGTCGTAACTGTAAGTCTTCTCTTTCATGATGGTTTGAATTTAAATGCCCCGCTTTCAGGATCCCGTTACCGCCCCTTGTAGGAGCGACAGCGGCCAATCCGAAAGGATGTCGCAAAACTACGTATGTTTTCCGATATGACCAAAAGAAAAACTTGAAATCTTGTATCCTCATGGAAAGTTTTCCGTTTCCGTATGTCATTCTTCTGATTATAAGCGTGATATGATTCCGCCAATTCGGAAAAGTCTTCCGAAAATGAAAACTCGTGCAATAAAAGCGTTTGAAATCTAATCTATTATGAATCATTTTGTGTATCTTTGCACGAGATAAGAAAACGAGTGAGTCATGGAAACAGTGAAGAACCGCAGAAGTATTCGGAAGTATGCCGGGAAACCGGTGGATGAAGGCCTGCTGCGCCGGCTTCTGGAAGTGTCGGAGCGGACGCAGACCATGGGGAACATGCAGCTTTACAGCGTGGTGGTGACGCGCGACGAGGGGATGAAGGAGCGTTTGGCGCCGGCGCATTTCAATCAGCCCATGGTAACCCGGGCGCCCGTGATCCTGACGATATGTGCGGACTTCAACCGCACGGTCAAGTGGGCGGAGCGGCGCAAGGCACAGCCCGGATATGACAATTTCCTTTCTTTTTTGAATGCCGCTTCGGATGCGTTGCTGTTTACGCAGACGTTTTGCAATCTGGCCGAGGCGGAAGGGCTGGGGATTTGCTATTTGGGCACGACCTTATACATGCCCTCCCTGATCATCGATGTCTTGCGGTTGCCCCGTCTGGTGATGCCGGTGGCGGCACTCGCCGTAGGATGGCCCGGCGAGCATCCCGTACAGACCGACCGCCTGCCTTTGGAGGCCGTGATGCATGAGGAGACCTATCACGACTATGTTCCCGAAACTATCGACCGATATTACGGGCCGAAAGAACAATTGCCTGAAAACAGGCATTTCGTGGAAATCAACCACAAGGAAACGCTGGCTCAAGTCTTCACGGACATTCGTTACACCCGCGAGGATAACGAGGCCATGAGCCGGGGCATGCTGGAGGCTTTAAAGCGTCAGGGCTTTTTGGACTGAGACGGGCGCAGGCACGCGGCGCAAGGGAGTGCGTCTCTTGAACTTATATCGCGACGGAATGCAAAGGCCATCAAGGCCATCAGGGAATAAGACTTGGATATGGGGCTACCCGCATCCCCGTGTCCCCGGGAACTTCCGGCGCACTTGCGGAAGCCGGTGCGCCGGAAGTCCTCTTCAAGACAGGAATCTTATCGTTGTTTTAGCAGCTTCCCTATCTCATCCATTTTGGACTTGAAAGCCTTGTCTACGTGAAGCCGGTCTTCTACCACGTTGCAGGAATGCAATACCGTGGCGTGTGTGCGTTTCCCGATGAGCGAACCGATACGGGCCAATGACAGGTTGGTATGCTTTTGAGCCAGGTACATGGCTATCTGCCGCACCTGCGCTACGGGTTGTTTACGGCATTTGGTGAACACGGCTTCCTGCTTGACGTTGAAGTATCCGCACACTTTGTCGAGGATGAAGTCCACGGTCACAGGTTTGTTCTCCTGTCTTACCGCGCGTTTGAGGATCTGTTCCGCCAAAGGCAAGTCTATGTCGCGGTTCCATACGACGGAGTAAGCCATGAGGGAGTTGACGACTCCTTCCAGCTCGCGCACGCTGTCGTCCACGTTTTCCGAGACGAAGTCGACGACATCCTTCGGTATCTTCAGGCCGTCCTGTCTGATTTTGTTTTCCAGTATGTCGTGGCGGAGCTGTCGGTCCGGCTTCTCTATCTCGGCCAATAATCCCCATTTAAAGCGGGTCAGCAACCGTTCTTCCATGCCTTGCAGGGCAGCGGGCGGTCGGTCGGATGTCAGGACGAGTTGTCTCCCGTTCTGATGTAAATGGTTGAATATGTGGAAGAACGTGTTTTGGGTCTTGGCCAGGCTTGCGAATTCCTGCACGTCATCGATAATCAGCACGTCGATAGTCTGGTAGAAGTTGATGAAGTCGTTCACGGTGTTTTTCCGTACGGAATCCGTGTACTGCACCTGAAAAAGGTGGGCGGAAACGTACAGCACACGCTTTGTCGGGTGGAGCTCCTTGATCCTGACCCCGATGGCGTTTACCAGATGAGTCTTTCCCACGCCGGAAGACCCGTAGATGAACAAGGGATTGAACGTGGACTGCCTCGGGTGTTCGGCTATTGCCTGTCCCACGGACCGGGGCAGCTTGTTGCTTACGCCTTCAATGAAGTTCTCGAAACTGTAGTTCCTGTTCAGCTGGGAATCCAAGTCCTGAGACGTGGGAGCCTGCAACGGGCCGGATGCCCTGTCGTCGCCCGTAGCCCGTGTCTTGGCGCGAGGTGTCAAGGGCTGGGTGTTGACGGGTTCGATGTCCACGGTCAAATGATGTGTCTGGTCTACCATCAGACTGTATTTCAGTTGCGTCCTCTCTCCGAAGACCCGTCGTACGACGGAGAATATCAGCCGGCCGAAATGTTCCGACAGGAATTCATAGAAATACTGGCTCGGCAAGCCGAATGTCAGTACTTGCTTCTCGAAAGAGATAATCCGAATCGGTTCAAACCATGTCCTGTATTGCTTCTCGTCCACATTCTTGCGGATGATGGGCAGACAACGTTCCCATAACGATTGCGCTGAACCTTCCATTGGATTTTGTGTTTAACCGGATGAACTTCCTATATACTTCTGCTTCGCAAATTTCGCAATATTCCGTGATAAAAACAAGTATCCGGCTGAGGATGGAAAGTCAAAGACGTTTTAATCGCTTTGCAGTCAGAATGATAAAAACAAAAAAATAAAATCGTGTCCTTTGCTTGCTTTTCTCCAAGTGTTTGTCTTTCCGAAGGATGGGTTTCCCCGGGGTGGCTGGGACGGGAAACGCAAAGCCGTACACCTTGCCCGGGTATCCGGCTTTGCAAACCTTTGGCCTCTGCCTTTTTCGAGGTCGGTTTTAGTTCTTACGCCCGAAAAGCGAGAAATGTACGTAGCGTTTCGGATTTTCCTTCAAGTCGATGAGCAGGTTGTTGGCGCTGCCCGCCGTATGAGTCAGATTGTCGTATAAGGAACTGTCGTTGAGCAACAACCCCAGGGTGTTGTCTTTCCTGTTCATCTTCTCGGTCATGAGCTGCAAATGTTCCAATGTCGTGTCTACCTTGCTTAAGGTGGTTTGCAAGTCCAATTCGTTCATGTGCCCGGTCAGGGCGATGACGTTGTCGCCTATCTGGCTCATCTTGCCAGTCAGGCCGGGTATGTCGTTCCGCAGGAGGAGGTTCAGCTGCCGGCTGCTCTGGTCCAGGTTGGCCGTAATGCTTCGGGTGTTTTCCATGACGCTTGGCAAGTTCGGGTTGGCGGCCAACGTGTTCAGCGCGGTCAGCAGCGTGTCCACTTTGCCCATGATTTGTTCCACCTGCGGGACGATGTCGGCAGCCTTGTCCATCAGTCCCTGGGTGTCGTCTCCTTGAAGAGTGTCGCCCGGGGCGTAATGCCCGTCTTCGGGGTCGCCCAACAAGAGGTTCAGGTTGCATCCCCCCAGCATTTCTGTAACCAGCGAGCCTTTTGTGCCTTTGGGCAGGCGCATGCTTTCGTCCACGCTGATTTCCACCAACACGTGGCCCGGCAGTCGGTAATTATAAAGGATGTCGCGCACCGTACCTATTCTGTATCCGTTGGCCCGCACCGCGCCGGACTTGGCCAATCCTTTGATGTCCGAAAATTCTATGTAATAGGAATTGCTGGACTTGAACAGGTTAATGCCCTTCAGGAAGTTGAGCCCGATAAAAAGCGCGGCGATGGCCACGGCGCCGGTTAAGCCGATTTTAACCTCTTTCGTAAAGTATTTCATGATTTTCCCAACGTTTATTTGTTCTTTCTGTATTCTGAGATTGCTTCGGAGAGTTCCATCTTCCTGCCGTTCTTGAAAGCCACGATAAAAGCCCCTTCAAAATCTTCTTTTATCTTGTTGCGTATTTTGATGGCTTCCTGATAGTCGGTGGTTTCTCCGTAAGTGTATTTGTAATATGTCCCTTCTTTATAGAAACCTATCGGGGAAAGGTTCTTGAAACGGGCACTGCCTGCGGGAATCTGCCGGGTGGAAGCCTGGATTTGTATCTTGAATACAGGCCGCGGGTCCGTTGCCGGCTGTTCCTGCTTTTTCTCCCGTTCGGAGATCGAGGACTTTTCGCTGTCCCGGGTCAATAAGTCGATGTCGCTTTCGGGGGCATCCGTTACGGCACTTTCCACGGGTTGCGTTTCGTCCATTCCTTTTTGTCGGGTGTCCTTTTCCGCGCCCGTCGTCTTTCCTTTCGTATGCTGCCTCTTGTAAGAAAGGAAGGCGTTGTAAATGCCTCGGCTCATTTTACGGATGCCGTTTTGTGAGTTGAGGAAAGCTTCCTCGTCATGTGTAGAGATGTATCCCAATTCAATCAGTACGCTCGGCATGCTTGTCTCCCGCAAAACGAGGAATCCCGCCTGATGCACACCTTTGTCAGGCCGTCCGCCGGTTGTCCTGAACTCTTTTTGGATTTGTTTCGCAAAGTCCACACTCTGGGCCATGTATTTGTCTTGCATCAGTTCGAAAATGATGTAGCTTTCCGAAGACCTCGGGTCGAATCCCTGATAACGTTCCTTGTAGTTGTCCTCCACCAAGATTACGGCATTTTCCCGTTTGGCCACTTCCAGATTTTCGTTGGCACGGGCCATACCCAGCGTGTAGGTTTCCGCTCCCCGGCCTATTGCCTTGCCCGGCAAAGAATTAGTATGTATGGAGACGAACAGGTCGGCATTTGCCTGGTTGGCGATTTCCGCCCGTCGCCCCAGCGGTATGAACACGTCGGACTTCCGGGTGTAAATCACTTTTACGTCCGTACAATTCTCTTCCACCAACTTGCCGAAAGCCTTTGCCACAGACAGATTGATGTTTTTCTCGCGGGAAAAACGGCCTATGGCTCCGGGATCTTTCCCGCCGTGCCCTGCGTCAATGACCAAAGTGAAGCGGTCTGCCCCCGCTGGTGCGGCCAAGGCACACAAAGGCACCGTCCCTCCGGCATACGCCAGAAGAAACACGAAAAGGACTTTTATAGCCGCCGTCTTTTTTTGTTCCATCTTGTTGCAGAGACAGTGTAAGCCGGGTGTAAACTGGCTCACCCGAATCGGATAGCCACCGCTTGACTTGTGCAAATATAATGGATTCTCAGGTAAGAGATGCCTTGTTTCCATGTTTTTCTGCAGGAAGTCCCTGAGATTTTAATAGATTTTATCAGTCTGACGGCCGGGTGTCACCTTCCTTTTCGCTATATTCGCATTGTCATTGACGAAAGTTCATGAAAAATAATCTGAGGGAAACTTGTTTATGTGTTTCAGCCTTGTGCATGGTCGGAGCCGTATGGCCGGTTGCCATGCAGGGGAAAGATGCCGTTCCCGCCAGTGTGGCCGGTAAGCCGGGAGTAAGGACATCTCTTTCTGCCACCGGAGGGCGTTTGGGACGGGAAACCGTATCTGTCAGGCTATCGTCCGATACGGTCGTGGCGATGCCTTGCGCTTCACGGCTTTCGGCTCTTCGTCCGAACGCCTGCAAGTGCGGGATTGCCGCGGGAACAGGCGCGTCGTGTCCTTGGTTTCCGTTCCTTGCCGTTTCCGCACGTTTCTTGGAGTATCGGCCTTACCGTCTCGGTATCGTGACGGAGAACGTGGCTATAACCAGTCCACGCAGTCTGGCTTCTGTTTCGGGGCGGCAATCTTTTCCGGGGTATCGGTTTGGGAAATGAGTATATAGAAAATCATATTGACTAAAAATGAAAAGGCAATGAAGAAAAACTTTTTGGCGACTGTCTTGTTGGCCGGAATGATGTCTGCGAGCGGATCAGCCCGGACTGCCGGCGGAACGGACGGCACTCTTTCGGGGGTGGTCATGGCGGGGACGACACAACAGGACGAGAGAACCGTCACCGACCCCGAAGGCAGGACTTTCCTCAAGGTGGGGATAGAAGACGGACGCGTATATTATAAGGTAGGATATTATGTCTACGGGAAAAAGGAGCGGAAGGAAGTGACG
>CAYPMY010000066.1:0-10953 GCA_964412085.1 uncultured Paraprevotella sp.
CTCCATGCGGTACGCCCCGTGCTGCAGGAGCGCGCCTTCCTTCAATGCTTTCATGATACCTGTCTTTCTATATCTCCAATAAGCCTTATATTTCTCAGTAAATGGAAGAGCGCAGGAATCCTGGCAAGCACGCTCAAGATACCCACGATAGTCGCATAACGCGACTCCTGAATGCCCTTTCTTCCTTTCTTCATGTAGGAAGTGCCGGAAGGATTCGCTCTGAGCCCCTCTCTCAACGTCCTAATTGGGACGGGCATAGGTGTCAAGGATGCGGTTGATTGCCTGCGCACACTTACGCATCTCAGCATCGGGATTAGATAGGTCTTGGTCTATCAACTCCCGGAACTTGGCAAGATTGCCCGTGAATTTATACACTTTCATGTATGTATTCACCAGCAACTCACCGTATATGTTACTTGCAACCGGCGATAATGCAAACAGCTGCTTGTACTCAGAGATTCTGTCCATTATATGATATGTCAGCCTTACGCTACGAAGATACGCATTGCCCCGAACCCGCCAAATGTTTTGTGCCGTCTTGTACGAAAAACACGGGATTATTGTACGAAATTGCCCGGATTCGGACTTGACTTTCCGAATTTCGCAGATGAAAGGCGGAAACCCGCTTCCGCCTTGTCGTACCACGTTGCGACGGTGAATCCTCGCTCATTCCTTTCGTGTCTCCCCTTTCTCCTCCACGAATTTGCATTTGCAATACGGGCAAGTCATCGAGTATTGCCTCTTCATCAACTTATAGGGATAGTTGCCCAGGAACTTCCCGCATCCGGGATTGGGGCAGACGTACTTGTCTTGGAACTCCTCAAGCAACCGCTCCCGGTCTTCGATGGACGTGTCGTTCTTCTGTTTGAAAAAAGTGTAGAGCATGACGGCCAGACCGACGACCGTCAGAACGATGCACAACCCTTTCGCTGTCCCGCCCCAGCCGCAGGTGAACGCTACCGAGGAGATGACACCCGAGACCATGGTGAAGAACACGGGCACCCGGCCGGCCACGTTCTGCATCCGCGCCCTTTTCTGTATCTCCAAGTTTCGGTCGTGGTAGTTGTTCCACACCGCCTCCAGCAACGTTATGTCGAATTCCTTCGAAGGAGGTTTACGCAGTCCAGAGGCAACGGCCATTTTTTCCGCGATGGAGAGGAGGGCACTCACGCTCACGGGGAACTTGTCCTTTCCGAGTAACAAAATGTCGGAGGGCATGACCCTCTTGGTGATTATCTCCATGCCGTCCACGAACGTGACATTCTCCGGATTGAGGTTCGTCGCCCGCAACGCGCCGTCACCGTCAACGCGGATGGAGAGGTGCGCCGCATTCCCTCCTGCCACGCAACGGCTGACTGACGACGGCACACTGCCATCCTCGCCCACCAACGCGCTCTTCCTTTCCCCGTCAAGGGAGACAGCCACGGCCAGCTTGCCGGTGGCTGAGTCCCTTCCCACGAACAGGGCCGCCCCGCTAAGGATTTCCGCCGTCTTCATCGGGTAATCCGTTAAGGTGAAGTCTGTTCCCGGCACTCGCGACGAACAAGTCCCTCAGCTTCTTCAAGGCTTCTTTCGACACATCGAGACCGAACTCGAACCTCTCGCCGTCGCTCAACGTCAGCTTCTGACGCGTGATGGAAATGCGATGGACGTAATCGAGGTTGACGATGTGGCTTTTCCCGACCCGAGCGAACGTCATGGCGGCTTCCCGGAGCTTCTCGGAAAGAAGCGACTGCATCCGCGAAAGGTTCATGCAGACAATCCCCTTCGTCCGGTTGCTGAACACGATGCTCGTGTAGTTGCCGTCCGCCTCGAAGAAAACGATTTTGGAAATGTCCACTCTCAGGAACTCATCGCGGAAGTTCAGATACAAGTATTTCTTCGCCATAGGTTGAATATCTAATTTTATCGCAAAGATAGTCAATCGTGTGCAAAAGCGTTTGCGTTTCATTCCTCTTTTTGAGGCAAAGCCCAAGACAATTGCACGAAACCACGGGATTGGCTGATATTCGCGAAAGTTTCAGGCACTCGCCTCCGGCTTTCAAACCCATGATATGTGTGTCCGGAACGAAATCAGAACGTTTTCCAGATTATTTGCCGGCTGGTAAAACTTTCCGATGACGGGGTTAAAACAGAAAGTTATCTGCATTTCACCGTGTTGCCAAGGCGCATCGAACACCACCGTGATACGCCATGCACTCATGCGCCATATCGGTCACATTGCCTTTACGGGTATCTTCTCCGGGGATGCTTTCATTTCGGGAAATGAGCCTTATGACATTTCGGGCTTCGCCAGCCAGCAATGAATGCAAAAGACATATCCCATGTCTGCTTTATCCCAACCAAAGAGTGCAAACATGGCAACCGAACCAGAGAAACAGGAAATATTCACGCCCACGGCCAAAGACCGCCTTACAGGCATGACGCACCTCACGTTCAAGAAGATTCCACACATTCGTTTGCTCCATTCAAACCAAAATCACCAGATCCAAATCCGGCGGAATGTGTCGATCCGCCTATGGTTTGGATTATCCGCATCCCTTCGCCCCTTGTTCTTCCCGCCAAAGTTTATACGGACAGGTACGAAGGCGGGAATTGTAATAACGGCGGTCACCTGTCACTTCCCGTCCGATGAAACCAGGCTTTTCAAAAGATTCTTGTTCATCGGAAAGTTCCACCTCGGCCAAGACAAGTCCCTCGTTGTCGCCATAGAACTCATCGACCTCGAACACATACCGCCCCGACCGCACAAGGTAGCGCGTCTTTTCTATCACTCCCGGCTCGCACAATTTCATCAGGTCTTCCGCGTCCTGCAAGGGTATTTCCGTCTCGAATTCATAACGCGAGAGACCCGCTTCATTCGCACGTCCTTTTATCGTGAGATACCCCTTGTCGTCGCGAATACGGACACGCACCGTAGCTTTCCCCGCCGTAGAAATATAGCCTTGCCTGATACGGCTCCTGCCGTATGCCTGCGACTTGAAATCGCCCGTGACCAAAAACTTACGTTCTATTTCAAATCTCATTCCCCATGATGGCATAAGCGATTACAGCCAAGACGATCAGCACCACCAAGGCACCAATCAGAGCGCCCAATGCGTGTTTCTGCTCCTTCCTTTCACGGGCGGCACGAACGGCTCGTCTCGTTTGTTTCTTCACACTCATAGTCGTATCGTTTTAAAGGTAAAAAATCATTCTCCTCCGGCAAACTCCATCAGATAGGACTTGATGAAGCCGTCCAAATTCCCGTCCATCACTCCGTTCACGTCCGATGTCTGGTAATTCGTGCGGTGGTCTTTCACCCGGCGGTCGTCGAACACGTAACTGCGTATTTGGCTTCCCCACTCGATTTTCTTCTTTCCGGCCTCAATTTCGGCCTGCTTGGCCTTGCGTTTCCGCAACGCGCGGTCGTAGAGTTGCGACTTCAAAAGGCGCATGGCATTCTCGCGGTTCTCCAACTGCTTGCGGCTTTCCGTGTTTTCGATGAGGATTTCCTCTTCCTCGCCCGTATCAGGGTCTTTATATTGGTAGCGCAAACGTACGCCGGTCTCCACCTTATTGACGTTCTGTCCGCCGGCACCACCGGAACGGAACAAATCCCATGACACACGAGAAGGGTCTACATACACTTCGATGGAATCGTCCACCAGAGGTGTCACGAACACCGATGCAAACGAAGTCATGCGCTTACCCTGCGCATTGTAAGGCGACACACGCACCAAACGATGCACGCCATTCTCCGATTTCAGGTAACCGTAGGCAAATTCGCCCTCGATTTGCATGGTCACCGTCTTGATGCCGGCCTCGTCGCCGTCCTGATAATTGCTGACGGTGCATTTATAACCATGGGATTCCGCCCATCGCACATACATTCGCATCAGCATCGATGCCCAGTCCTGGCTTTCCGTGCCCCCGGCGCCGGAGTTGATTTTCAGCACCGCGTCCATCGGGTCTTCCTCCTGCCGCAACATGTTGCGCAGTTCAAGGTCTTCAAGGGCAGCCACCGTGCGGTCATACAATCCGTCCACCTCTTTTTCGGTAACCATCTCTTCCTTGTAGAAGTCGAAAGCAAGTTCCAACTCGTCGCAAAGCGTCCTGACCTCCTTATAACCGTCAATCCATTTCTGCAGTCCCTTCACTTTTCTCATCTGCTCTTCCGCGACCTTGGCATCGTTCCAGAATCCCGGCGCCTGTGTGCGGAGTTGTTCTTCCTCCACTTGGATTTCCTTGTTCTCAATATCCAGGTAGCGGTGAAGCGCCTCGGTGCGCGTTTTTACATCTTTCAGTTGCTCAATGGTTATCATGCGATGATGCGATGCATTATTTCAACTCACAAAAATAGCTAAAAAAACGGTAAACGACTACTTTCGGCCTAAAAAAATAGCCGTTTTGCCATTTTGCCGCCCATCGCAGGCTCTCGAAAGCAAGAAGCAGGAATGTCTCTTATCTGACTTTCAACTTGTCCTTCGTCTTAAATTCATTCATATTCGAAATGACAACGGTCTCCCCGGGACTGATACCGTCAACGACTTCAACATATAATGGACTGCTCTCGCCCAAAAGGACAGTACGCTTTTCTGCGTGACCGCCATCCACTATCCAGAGCTGGTATTCTCCGGGACCGGAATAATAAGCCCTGTTCGGTATCATCACGACGTTTTCCTTTATGGAAGTCACTACATACACGTCGGCCCTGAGACCCGGACGCAGGGATTCGTTCGATGCATCATCCAGAGCCACGGTGAAACTTATCTTCCCGTCGGATACCGAGGGGACGACGTTCGCTATGCCGCCGGAAAGAGACACGCTTCCTATTCTTACCTCCACACGGCTCCCTACATTGAACTGTCCCGCGTAGCCGTCCGAAATTTCCGCCTTGACTTTGAATCTCCCCAAGTCCGACAATACGGCCAGCTGTTCCCCTTGGGCGACACCGGAACCGACAGCCTCGTTCACCCACGACAACGTGGCATCAAAAGGCGCAAGCACACGTGCATCGCCGAGTTCTTTTCATTTGAGGGACAGCTTCCGCTCGGAAATGCCGAATTCGAGTTCATTGACTTTCAGTGTGGACTCCATAATCTTCTTCTTGTTCCCATAGTTCAACTTCAACTGCTCGAACTGGAGCTTCGCGACTTCGTAATCCAGTTCCCGCTGCCGTACCATATCCTCGGTGCTGGCACCTATGCTGTCGAGATAATGTTCGTTGGTCGTCAGCACTTTCATCCTTTTCAGGCGCATGTCGTCTATGGCCACCTGTTTCTCCAAATCGCTGATTTCGCTCACGGCTTGGGCGCGGAACTGCTCCAGCTTATGCTTCTGGATTTCGACGGCGTCGGTTTCCTCCCGCAGGCTGACGTTCGCCGAAGACAAGTCCAGCCTGAGGATAGTGTCGCCTTTGTGTACCTGCTCCCCCGATTTCCTATATACTTCCAATATCTTCGTGGAGATAGGCGACGTGACGCTCTCTTCATAAAAAGGCGCGACGGTGCCTGTGGCTCCTACCGAGACTTCCAATGTCCCCTTTGACGCCTGCGCGACATCGACGGATTCCAAGCTCAGGCCCGGACGCACGAAATTCGCTACCACGATCGAAACAATGACGAGACCGCAGACCGCCGCCGCCATCCGCGCATATCCCGCTGTTTTCCTCCTGCGTACGTCCTTGTCAGACAATTTTCTGTCCATCATGGCCTTATCATCTTTTAAATTCGTAATCGTAAACGATGTCCGTCCCTTTTTCGAAGTCGAAGAGGGTGATATATCTCAGGTTGTAATAATAGTACCAGGACAAGTACAACTGGTATATATAGTTCCGCCGGGCATTGTCTTTTTCCTGTTCGGCATAATTGAGGTCGGTGACACTGATATTCCCGACGGCGAACCTCTTCAGGGCGATGTCGTAACGTTCCTGCGCCACCGATTCGGCCTCCCGGTAGATTCTTGCAAGTTCCTGCTGGTCCAAGAAGTCTTCTGCCAACATCCGGACTTTCTCGTTGAACTCGCGCTCTTCCCTTTCCGTCTTGTTCACGGTCAACTCATAATCGGCCTTGGCCTGAATATAGTTCCCCTTTCTTTTCCCCCCCCAGTCGAGGATGGGGACACTGATACCTATCCGAGCAACCTGCCGGTTGCCCAGATGGGTGTACGCTCCGGCAAAGGTCGGATGACTGCCTGTCGTGCCCACGGACAAATTCAGGGTCACGTCCGGCAACCGCTCCCGCTTCTCCCTGGCCACGTTGGCTTCGGCCTCAATCAACCTGATCTTGAAATCATCATATATCGGGTTGTTTTCATACGCTTTCCGCCTGATGTCCTCCACGCTGATTGAAGGAATCATTTTCACGTCCGGGACGACAGGCGTTATTTCGATGTCCTCATCTAATCCGAGATGATTTTTAAGCGCGTTCATCTTCTCGACATACTCGTTCTCTGCCGTAAGGACGTTGGCATCGGCATTCAGCAGCCCCACCCTCAGTTGCATAAGGTCGCTGCTGGAGACGGTTCCTATCTTCTCCCTCGCCCGGGCAACTTCATACAGCTCGGAAGCATTCCGCCTGTTCTGGCGCGCACTTTCGAGATTGGACATGGAAGTCAACAGGTCAAAATAAGAAGAGACCGTCGAGATGTTCACGTTTTCGAGATTGGCCACGTACTCCGACTTGCTCGCCTCGAACCTCAGCGGCTCGACCTTTTTCTGCCACTTGTACGGATTGTAAGCAAACAACGGCTGCGACAAGGTGACCGTGAACGGGACGGCCAGGAAGCTTCCCTTGCCGTCGGCACCGAGTTGGTCCATCCGCTCGAGATTGGATTCGAGATAGATCTCACCCCCGGTAAACGGTATCACCTGCCTCACGGCAAGGTCCAGATACTCGCTTAGATAGTTGTTGGGCACGAACTTGTACGATCCGTCCTCCTGTTGGTATGAATTCAGCTGCTTGTTCAGCGAGGGAAGCGTCCCGGAGAGCGACATGCCCGGCAACCTGTCTGTCTTGTAGTTCCGGTATCTCCAATACGACTTCAGCGCGTTGTTCCGGTTTTCCATTGACGCGACCGACTTGGCCTGCCCGATTGCCATGGCCTCCTCGATGGTCAGACGCCGCTCCTTTTCCTGCGCCGGCGACGGGGACGCCAGGATGCTCAAGCATAGCATGATCGACAGGCCTTTCATTTCATTCCTC
Organism: uncultured Paraprevotella sp.; assembly: GCA_964412085.1. Lineage (GTDB taxonomy): Bacteria > Bacteroidota > Bacteroidia > Bacteroidales > Bacteroidaceae > Paraprevotella. Next base: position 7,185 of record CAYPMY010000066.1, read on the forward strand.
CCTCAACAATTCCGCCGGCTTCATGCCGGATACTTTAAGGGCCGGATACAATGCGCACAGGACGGACAGCGTCACGGTCAGAACGATGGTGAACCCGACGACAGGCAACGAAGTCTCCCACGGGAAGCTGAACAGGACGACAATGATTCCGGGGATGGAGGACATTCCGGCAATCACGGCATTCTGCGCAATGACCATATTCACGACGCTTTTCTTAGATGCCCCGCAAGCGACACGCAAAGCCAGTTCGCGCTTTCGTTCTTCCACGTCAACCAGGTTGACGCCGACTGTGCCGACAAGCGTGAATAACAGGAGGAGCAATGCCGGCACACCGACCGAGACAGTCCGGGTGACGGCATCCTCCATATTGGTATTCTCCGATTCGGCCAACAGGTGCAGCCAAGGCTCCGCCTTATTGCCGGCTCCCCACATACGGTTCCATTCAACATAAAAATCGTTGGCGAAATCATCTTCATGCCCCGGTTTGACCCGTGCTGCCAATTCTGCATATACTCCCGTCGTTCCCACCGCTGAAAAAGGAAGGATTATACAGGGAAGAGCCTCTTCCAGAGCGGCTTCCTTTACTCCGGAGACGACACCCGTTATCGAATAAGCCTGTCCTTTCCAATAGACGAGCTTGCCAACCGGTTCTTCTATTCCGGAGGCGACAGCCAACTGCTCCGTAATCACAGCCGCCCGTTCACCGTCGCGGAACCACCGTCCTCGTATCATTTCCGGTTTGAACACCCTCTCGGCTGCTTCATCGGCTTCCTTATAATGGACATAGACCTTTTTCCCCGAAGCAAAAGAGACCGAGTCCGCCCAATAGTTCCTTGCCGGCCTCGCATAGGGCACGAACTGCACGCACTCACTGATCCCTTCCACATAAGGCTTTTTCCCAAGCCTTTCCTTTACCGCGTCCATTACCCCGACCGACTCTTCCAAGGCCTGCCGATCGTGTTCCCTGTTTACAAGATACCCGAAACCCACTACGTTATCCACATCTAACATTCCCGGCGAATGATAGCTTCTGAACGTGTCCGACGCCACCGCCAAAGAAACGGACAACGCAATGAACACCAAGGCCTGCTCGAACATTACCGCCGCAAACTTCTTCTTCTGGTTGTACAGCATGGTCAATATATGCTTTGTCATAAGTCCTTTCCCTTCAATGTCACGGCTATGTTCCTGATTGCGGCGCGATATGCCGGGATTCCGCCGGAAATCAGGGCAAACAGCAACGCCAGTATCAGGGCGGCCGCCAACACGGTGAAGTCCGGACTGAAGCCGGACAGCACAGAGGCGGCATCGTCGCTCGCGTACAGCATGTCAACCAGTGCCGACGCCGGCTTGACGAGGACGACGGCCAGGATGAGGCTTACAAGCGAAAGCAGGACGTTTTCCGAGACGACTTGCCCGAAAGCCTGCAGTTTGGTCGCCCCAAGGGCTCTTCTTATGGCTGTCTCCTTGACCGAAGCACGCACTCTGGCCGAGCTGAGGGCCATGACGTTCAGTGCCGGAATCAGGACGAGCAACAGCAGGACGGCGGCGGCTCCGTAACCGAAGGCGCTTCCCCCGACTTGTTTGTATTTCGCCTCCTGCAACGTCGCCACGTCGTCTTCCTTGATGTCGGCGTCTATGCCTCTGGCCTGATAATACCGTGTCAAGGCGCGTCTCAGGTTTTCCTGCATTTCACGGACAGGCGTTCCGGGGTCGAAAAGGATGTTTACCGAATAGCATTCCTCGTATGAAGGCATGAACAGGTTATATTCGGCCGGCACCCATACCACAGACCGTTCAAAGGGATTCTGGAGGGAAGAAAAATCCTGCACGACGCCGACAACCGCATATTCCCTCTTCTGGATGGTTATTTTCTCCCCGAGAGGATTGCCGGGGAAACTCCTGTCGGCAAAACTTTCCGTAACGACCGCCTGGGGCACGGCATCCCCCGTGAACGGCCTGCCCGAGACGAAATCAAATTCGTTGATCTCAAAATGGGAGCGGCTCACGAAGCCCACGCTTGCCACCCTTGCCTTCCCGTTTGCGAAAACCAGTATCTCTTCGGTGTTGCCGATGCTGTAACCTGCCGCACCCGGCAAGGCCGACACAAGCCGTTCAATGTCCTGCGTCTCTATGCCTCCTGTCTCGTCCCCGTTCTTGTCCGTGAACCATTTTCCCAAGCAAATCATATTTCCGGCGTTGACGAACGGCCGGGCACCGCCCCTTACCAGCCTGACAGCCGTGAACAAGAGGATAACCAGAATGAAAGCCGCCGTCATGCCGAGGATGTGGAAGGCGGAATACAACCTGTCGGACCATGCGCCGCGCGCCGCGCTCCTCATGTAAGCCAGCACCATCTTCATCGCTTGTCGCCGTTTTGTCGTCGCGGGCCATTGGAGACATCCGTCATTTTCCCGTCGTTCATCGTCACCATGACGGAAGCCTCGGCAGCCAGTCCGGCATCGTGCGTCACCATCACCACCGTCATCCCCTCTGCGTTGAGTTCCAGCAACAAGTCCATGATTCCACGCCCCATGCGGCTGTCCAAGTTTCCCGTAGGCTCGTCGGCCAGAAGCACGCGGGGACGCGCCATCATGGCCCGGGCTATCGCCGCCCGCTGGCGCTGCCCGCCCGAAAGCTGGGACGGGAAATGCTTCATGCGGGACGCCAGCCCCACTCTTTCCATAATGGAAACGGCACGCTCCCTCGTCTCCCTCGACGAGAGCCTTCCGCGGCTGTAGAGCATCGGGAGCTCCACGTTCTGCAGGATGTTCAGGCTCGGGATCAAATGGAAGCCCTGGAAGATGAAGCCGAACGTTTCATTCCTCAGCCGGGAAAGTTCCTTGTCGGGCAGGCCGGCGGTATCCTTCCCTTCTACGCGTATCGTCCCCTTGGTCGGAGTGTCCAAATGCCCGATGATGTTCAGCAACGTCGATTTACCGCAACCCGACGGCCCCATTATCGACATGAAGTCGCCTTTCCTCACGTTCAGGGTTATCCCGTCGAGGGCGAAGGTCTCGACTTCGTCGGTCGAAAAGACCTTGCAGATGTTTTCAAGCTCTATCATGACAAACGGATTCCATGCCAGCATCCCTGCCCCCGGACACCACCTTTCCGCGCCGACGGCGGGCGGCATGCCCGGAAGTCCGCAGTCCGGCGCAACGGGCAAAGACGCCGGTGCCTTGACTTTATATCGTGATTCGAGCGACCGTCATTGCCTCCCGGCTTCGCGTCCAAGCGCACTTCGATTGGAGCCGGCCGACATAAGAGCCGACTCAAGGCAAAGACTATCGTTCGTACAGCTCCAGAATGATAATGCATCGACAAATATCGCGGCTTGGAACAAAGGCGAATATTTTCCCATGATGAAAACGTCGACAGCACCTTGATTCAGATTGTCGAGTACAAAACTACGTAATTATGCTGACAAGGAAATATAAATCTTGAACAAAAAAATAGCATATTTGAAGCAAACCGTTCCCGCGGATAAGGAAACGCGCAAATCCGGACAAGCCCGCAGCGCAAGACAAGGGACGGCAGGCAAGCGGAGAAGGATGCGGATACCCTTTCATCCGCACGTGTCCCGCCGCGCAGGGCGCTTGTAACAAATCATCCGTCCTCCAGGCCTCATGCCAAACCTCCCACAGGGCCGACGCCACAGACTGAGGGGTGTTCCGGCCATCCTTCAGTCGGGCTTCATTCCTTCCTGAAAAGACCGGGAAACCGTTCGCTTGATATTGGAAAATCAATCGCAAGAGATTGGAAAACC
>CAYPMY010000067.1:0-10895 GCA_964412085.1 uncultured Paraprevotella sp.
ACCGCGCCTCCTGCCCTGCCGCGCCGCCCGGACGGGCGGCACGGGGAAAGCCTCCCCCGCAGAGCCGCCCGCCGTCCCCGCCCCAAGCGAAGCCAGCCGCCTCCCCCGCGCACGGGAAACGGGGCGCGACATCCCGTCCGCCCACGCCCGCGCACCGCGCCTCCTGCCCTGCCGCGCCGCCCGGACGGGCGGCACGGGGAAAGCCTCCCCCGCAGAGCCGCCCGCCGTCCCCGCCCCAAGCGAAGCCAGCCGCCTCCCCGCGCACGGGAGACGGGGCGACGCGCCCCGTCCGCCCCGCTCCATGCCTGCGAGGGAAACAAAAATCCATCCGCAGGACAAGATTCCGCCCGACAGACGCGCCCCGGACGGGAAGTATTTATTAAATTTGCAGGGGACGCGGGCACGGGAAAGGCACGCAAGGACAAACAGAAGCAAGAGAATGAGGACCAGAATACAAGACGCTACCATCGTCAACGAGGGGAAACGCTTCGCGGGCACGGTCACGATAGAAGACGACAAGATAACGGACATCGTCCCGTCCGCCGGCACGGCACGTCCCCTCCCGCAGGCCGACCGAGTGACGGACGCCGAGGGGCTGTACCTGATACCGGGCGTGATAGACGACCACGTGCACTTCCGCGAACCGGGGCTGACCCGCAAGGGCGACATCGCCACCGAGAGCCGCGCCGCCGCGGCCGGAGGCGTGACATCGTATATGGACATGCCAAACACCGTGCCGCAGACCACCACCCTCGAAGCCCTGGACGACAAGTTCCGGACGGCGGCGGAAAAGAGCCTCGTCAACCATTCCTTCTTCTTCGGGGCCACCCGCGCGAACACGGAGATGCTGGGACGGCTTGATCCGCGCAAGGTGTGCGGCATCAAGATTTTCATGGGCGACAGCACGGGCGGCATGGACGTCTGCCGCGAAGACACGCTGCGCGCCATATTCGGCCGCACCGCCCTTCCCGTCATGGCGCATTGCGAAGACCCGTCCGTCATATCGGCCAACCTGCAATCGTTCCGCAGGCTCCACGGGGACGACCCGGACGTGAGGTTCCATTCCGCCATCCGCGACGAAGAAGCCTGTTTCCGCTCCACTGAACTGGCCGTCGGGCTGGCACGGGAAACGGGGGCGCGCCTCCACGTGGCCCATGTCAGCACCGCCCGCGAGCTCTCTCTCTTCAGCCGGGAGCCGCTGCCGGACGAGCCTGCGGGGCGCGCGAAAACCGTCACCGCCGAAGCCTGCCCCGCCCACCTGCTGTACACGGACGCGTGCCACGCCCGCCTCGGCGCGCGCGTAAAATGCAACCCCGCCGTCAAGAGCTACGCCGACCGCGCGGCCTTGCGGCGGGCACTGACCGACGGACGCATCGACGTGATAGGCTCGGACCACGCCCCCCACCTGCCGTCCGAGAAAGAAGGCGGTTGCGTGAAGGCCGCCTCCGGCATGCCCATGGTGCAGTTCTCCCTCGTCAGCATGCTCCGCCTCTCCGACGAAGGCGTGCTGCCCGTCGAACGCGTCGTGGAACTGATGTGCCACGCCCCGGCGCGGCTGTTCCGGGTGAAAGGCCGCGGCTTCATACGCGAAGGCGCGCAGGCCGACCTCGTGCTGCTCCGCCCGTCCCGCCCGTGGACCCTGCGGAGGGAGGACGTCCTGAGCCGTTGCGGCTGGAGCCCGCTGGAAGGGGAGAGGTTCAGCTGGTCGGTGGAACAGACCTACTGCAACGGACATCTTGTATATGACCGCGGCCGCACGGACACGGGCGTCCGGGGCCGGCAACTCGTCTTCGACCGATGACCCGCACGTTGACCTACCACATACGGGAGGCGGCCCCCTACATCGACTGGACATACTTTTTCCACGCTTGGGGATTCCCGCCGCGCTTCGCCGCCGCCTGCCGCGCCGGACGGGCGGACGGATTCCCGGAATCGGAAAGGGCGCAGGCGTCCGAGGCCATGCGGCTGTTCAAGGACGCGAACCGCATGCTGGCACAGTTGGACGGGAAATTCCGCGTCCGCGCGCGCTTCGGGCTGTACCCGGCCTGTTCGGACGGCGACGACCTGCTCCTCGCCGACCCGGAACGGGAGGGGCGCACGCTCCGCCTCGCCTTGCTGCGCCAACAGCACGCCGCGAAGCCGGAGGGGCCTTACCTCTGCCTCGCGGACTTCGTGCGCCCGCGGTCGCAAGGCGTCCCCGACACTGCGGGCGTCTTCGCGGCGGCGGCGGACGCGGACATGGAACGCCTGTACGAGACCGGCGCGGACGCCGACGGCTTCAAGCACCTGCTGGCGCAGACGCTGGCCGACCGCCTGGCCGAAGCCGCCGCAGAAAAGATGCACCGGGAAGTGCGCACGACTTACTGGGGATACGCGAAAGACGAGCGGTTGCCCGTCGAAGACCTGTTGGCGGAGAAGTTCACCGGCATCCGGCCTGCCGTGGGCTATCCCTCCCTACCAGACCAGTCCGTCAATTTCGTGCTGTCGGAATGGCTGGGCTTTCCTGAAATCGGAATCCGGCTGACCGAGAACGGCGCCATGACGCCGCACGCCTCGGTGAGCGGGCTCATGCTGTCCCATCCCCGCGCGCGCCACTTCTCCGTGGGGAAAATCGGGGAAGACCAGCTGGCGGACTACGCCCGGCGGCGCGGCCTTCCCGTGGAAACGATGCGCAAATTCTTGGCCGCCAACCTTTAACCGTCAGAACAGGAACATGATATTGCGAATACTTCCCGTCTTGCTTCTCACGCTGACACTGCCCGACGCCTACGTGTACTTCATGTACATGCACGGACGCAAGCGTCCCCTCCGGGCTTGTCTCTTCCTTTTCCTGCCCGACACCTTGCTGCTGTCAGCCACCCTCATGATGGCCTGGACGGAAAGCCATACGCCGGGGAACATGACCCGCGTGGCCGTCTTCTTCAGCCTCTACATGCTCCTCGCGCTGCCCAAGACGCTGTTCCTCGCCGCGGACCTGGCGGGGAAAGCCATCTGCCTGTTCCTCCCACGTGCCCGCAAGGCATGCACGGTTGCAAGTTCCGCCGCGTCCCTCCTCTTGTTCTGCATCATGGGAGCAGGCCTAAGCTTCGGCCCTGCCCTCTTGCAAGTCCGCCGCGCGGACTTCTCCTCCGCCGACCTTCCGCCCGCTTTCGACGGCTACCGCATCGTCCAGTTCAGCGACCTGCACCTCGCGAGTTTCAGGAACCGTCAGGGAATGGTGGAGAAGGTCGTGGAACGCATCATGGAGCAACGCCCCGACATGATAGTGTTTACCGGCGACCTGGTCAGCGCGGAAGCAAGCGAACTTGACGGGTTCGACGGGATACTCTCGCGGCTGCACGCGCCGGACGGGGTGTATTCCGTCCTGGGCAACCACGACTACCTGACGTACGCCTATTACCTGTCCCCGGAAGAGCGGGCCTCCCGGCGGGAAGAGCTGAGGGAAAGGCAACGAGCCATGAAATGGGATCTGCTGATGAACGAGCACCGCGTCATACGCCAGGGCGGGGACAGCATCGCGCTCGTCGGCGTAGAGAACGACGGGGAGCCTCCTTTCCCCGAACGCGGCGACCTGGGAAAAGCCCTGGCGGGAATCCCCGGGCGCGGACAAGGGAGCGGCCCGGCGCACATGTTCAAGGTGCTGCTCAGCCACGACCCGACCCACTGGCGGCGCAAGGTGCTGCCGCAGACCGACATCCAGCTCACGCTGTCGGGACATACCCACGGCATGCAGTTCATGCTCTTCGGCTGGTCGCCCTCGGAGTATTTCTATCCGGAATGGAAACACATGTACCTCGAAGGCGGACGCGGGCTGTATGTCAGCCTGGGCGTCGGAGGGGCGTTCGTCCCCTTCCGGTTCGGGGCTTGGCCCGAAATCAACGTCATAACCTTGCACAATAAATAGGTATTCCTTAACTTTGCACGGTCAAACTGTCACAGGAACATGATGCTACTCTACCGAATCTACCAACTCTTCGTCGCGCTGCCCGTCCTGTTGGCCTGCACCATGCTGACGGCCGTCGTCACCATCATCGGCTCGTGGATAGGCGGCGCTCATTTCTGGGGATATTACCCCGGGAAAATCTGGTCTGTCGTCGTCTGCCGCGTGCTTTTCATCCCGGTCGTCGCGCGCGGCCACGAGAACGTGGACAAGAAGACCTCTTACGTCTTCGTGGCGAACCATCAGGGGGCATTCGACATCTTCCTGATATACGGCTTCTTGGGGCGCAATTTCAAATGGCTGATGAAACAATCGCTGAGGAAGATTTTCTTGGTGGGAAAGGCATGCGAGAGCGCGCGCCACATCTTCATAGACAAGTCGGGGCCGAAAAAGATACAGGCGGCCTACGCCAAGGCGCGCGGGATCCTGAAAGAGGGGACCTCGTTAGTGGTATTCCCCGAGGGGGCGCGCACGTACACCGGACGCATGGGGACGTTCAAGAAAGGGGCATTCCAACTGGCGGACGAACTGCAACTGCCGGTGGTTCCCGTAACCATCGACGGCTCGTTCGACATCCTTCCGCGCACGAAAGGTTTCGGTTTCGTCAGACGCGGCAGACTGGCCCTCACCATCCACCGCCCCATCCTCCCCAAGGGGAAAGGGCCGGAGAATGTCAGGGAAACGATGGAGGAGGCATACCGGGCCGTCATGGAGGGGCTTCCGCCCGGACGACGGGGCTACGTGAAGAACGAAGACCGGTAGGCTCTTCCCCCGGACGCACGCGGCCCGCCTCCGGGGCGGGGCCGCAACCCCGGCCGTCCGAAAGGGCTATTTCAAAGAATCCGTTCCCGGGAATTCCGGCAACGTCGCCAAGGAGTCTTCCGGCAGCACGTCGTCGTAGCCGTAACCCATCCGCGCCATATTCTCCTTGGCCGCCTTGATGTAATTCCTCACGTACACGTCGTTCTTGAAATAAGGGGTGGCCTTGGCCATGATTTCCTCTATCTGGGGGGTCATGACGGGATAAGGATAGCTACCTGTCAGAATCATGAAGACACCCGCTCCCAGGACGTTGTCGGAATTGGACGTGATGAAATCGGTGATCAGACGGTCGTTCTGCAGTGCCAGACGGTTGGCCTCGTCGTTCAGTCGCACCATGATGACATTCTCGTCCACCCCGTCCATGATCATCCTGCTCTCCTTGTGCGGCAATTCCGCTATCTGGTTGTCCAGCTGCATCTTGCGACGGATGAAGCTATACAAGGTGTCGTTCAGGACGCTTCCTGTCACGTACTGGCGCGCCGTGCTGATATGTATGGACAGCTCTTCCGGCCCCAGGACAAACGGCATCAGGCATTCGTCGTCCATGAAGAGGCTCACCATCATGACGGAATCCAGCGCACCGACAAAATTGAACTTCCCGTGCACCACGTCGCTGGAATCGATGTCGACCAGGTCGTCCTCCTTGTAGGCCTTCAGATACAGCTTCTTCCCGTCCATGGTCTGTATCGTGGAGTTCCCCTCCACCATGTATTCTGCCTGCCGGCAAGAGGACAGCGCCAAAAGGCTCACCAATATCCAAAAAAGTCTTTTCATTCTCCTTGTATTTTTCCGGACTTGCGGAGGCACAAAGATAAGCGCTTGCCATCAGAGGATAAAGCGTTTTATCACTATTTAATCTTGTCTTTCCCGTTTTAAAACTTATTGTCGTTTCCACGCGACTCTTCCTTCTCCAGCTCGGCCGGGATACGAAAGGCCGTGTACAGTTCCGCCACGCAAGCGGCCGCCAGGCATACCACCCACTCCTGCCTGCGGGCGAAACCGAAGCCGAAAACGCGCATAGCCATGAAAAAGGCCGTGCAAACCAACAGGAGCGCGCCCGCGACCTGCTGCCTCCGCAACCTGCGGATGACGAGATTGTCCCCTTCGTACCCGGCGCACAACTGCATCGCGGCAAAGGCGCAAGCCCCCACCGCATAGAGGCAAAAGGCGTAAAGCCGGCCGGTAAGGAAAGTGGCGGCCCCCGCGCACGACAGCACGGCCCCGGCCCTGAGCACTATGTTCTGAACCTTATTCAGCTTCTTCATCCGCGCCTTTCTCCTGCATGACGAAGATGTCCTCGTCGTCCGTCTTCATGTAATACCGCTCTCGCGCGATTTCGGTCAGCACGCCGGGGTCGGCGTCCATTTCCTCCAGACGGCGCGTGTCATGCTCGTACATCTCCCTGTACTTCCTGATTTCAGAGCGCAGTTCAGCCAGCTCGGCCTTATGGCGATAGCGGCTCCACAGGCTGTTCTCGTCCACGACCCCCACCAGCAAGGCGAAAAGCCCGACGACAAAACCGTACTTGTGCCGCCGAAAGACATTCCAGAAAGTATGAAGCTTACCCATGGCTTGACCCGTTCACAGGACAAAGATACGACAAAATCGGCGAAAACGAAGGCCGCGCCCGTTTTTTTTGCTAAATTTGCCTTGCGAATAACCAATCATCAATCCGTCATGGGAGAATACATCGTATCGGCGCGGAAATACCGCCCCTCGGCATTCGACGCCGTGGCGGGGCAGGAGGCGCTCACCACGACCCTGAAAAACGCCATCGCGGCGGGCAAGCTGGCGCACGCCTACCTGTTCTGCGGGCCGCGCGGAGTGGGGAAAACGACTTGCGCCCGCATCTTCGCCAAGACCATCAACTGCCTGCACCCGTCCGGCAACGGGGAGGCCTGCGACGAATGCGAGTCATGCAAGGCCTTCAACGAACAGCGTTCGCTCAACATCCATGAGCTGGACGCGGCCTCGAACAACTCGGTGGAGGAAATACGCGCCCTGATAGAAAAGGTGCGCATCCCGCCGCAGGTGGGACGATACAAGGTGTTCATCATCGACGAGGTGCACATGTTGTCCACGGCCGCGTTCAACGCCTTCCTCAAGACGCTGGAAGAGCCGCCGTCGTATGTAATCTTCATCCTGGCCACCACGGAAAAGCACAAGATCCTGCCCACCATACTGAGCCGATGCCAGGTGTACGACTTCAACCGCATGGACGTGCAAACCATCGTCGACCGCCTGAAGTTCGTGGCAAAAAAGGAGGGATACGCATACGAGCCGGAAGCACTGGACATCATCGCCCAAAAGGCAGACGGCGGCATGCGCGACGCGCTTTCCATCTTCGACCAGGCGGCAAGCTTCACGGGAGGGAACCTGACGTACGGAAAGGTGATAGGAAGCCTGAACGTGCTGGACTACGAATACTACTTCCGCCTGACGGATCATTTCTTGAAGAACGAGGCGGCGGAGTGCCTGCTCGTGTTCAACGAGATTCTGGGGAAAGGCTTCGAAGGCGGACATTTCATTGGCGGGCTGGCCTCGCACCTGCGCGACCTGCTGGTCAGCCGCGACGCGACGACCCTCCCGTTGCTGGAAGTGAGCGACAGCGTCAGGGCACGTTACCAGGAACAGGCGCGACGGTGCGCGCCCAGGTTCCTTTACCGCGCCATCAAGCTGTGCAACGACTGCGACTTGAACTACCGGGCCAGCAAGAACAAACGGCTGTTGGTGGAAATCACCTTGATACAACTGTCGCAGCTGACCTCGGAAGATGACGGCGACGACTCGGGGCGCAGCCCCGAGAAGACCTTGAAACCCCTATTCAACCAACCCGCCGGAACGGCACGGCCGGACACCGCCCCGTCCGGTGCCCGGAAGCCCCAGGCTCCCGGGGAAGAGGCCGCCTCCGTCGTCCAAGACAGGACGGCGGCATACGAAACGCGCAAATCCCCGTTCCCGGCCGCCGGGAACACGGAGCGCAGGCCTCCCAAAGTCAGGCTCGGCTCTTTCGGCCCGTCCATCAGCCGGCTCAGGCAAGGGGCGGGAAATCCGCCCGGCACTTCCCGACCCGCCGTGCCCCCGTCCGCAACGGCCGCGCCTGCCGAGGCGCCGGAAGAAGAGGGGGACAATCCCGTCACGGAAGACGGCATCCGTCTCTGTTGGCACGAGTTCGCCGCCCTCATGCCGCAAGAGGAAACCGCCATCGCGCAACGGATGAAAGTCATCCGCCCCAGGCTGCTGAAAGATGCCGCATTTGAAGTATTGGTGGACAACGGACAGGTGAAACTCTACATGGAGCAAATAGCCCGGCGCATAGAAGCCCACATGCGCAAGAAGCTCCACAACCGGAACATCTCCATGACAGTACGCGTAGCCGAACCCACGGAAGTCGCCCGCATCACCAGCAAGCCCCAGCAATACCAGGTGATGAGCAAGCGGAACCCGGCCTTGCAGAAACTGACGGAGACATTCGGGCTGGAACTGGCCTGACCCCACGCCCGGGCGTCCCTTCGTCCCCCTCTCATTCCAAGTCATGATTCATCATACGGAACTCCGCCATCCGCTCGAACCTCGTGCCCTTGCGTCCGTAGTTGGCGTACGGATGGATGGAAATCCCCCCGCGCGGAGTGAAGAAGCCGGTGACTTCGATGTATTTCGGATCCATCAGACGGACGAGATCCTTCATGATTTTGTTCACGCAGTCTTCATGGAAGTCGCCATGGTTGCGGAAGCTGAACAGATACAGCTTCAGGCTCTTGCTTTCCACCATGCGGCGGTCGGGGACATAACTGATGCGGATTTCGGCGAAATCGGGCTGCCCCGTGACGGGGCACAGGCTCGTGAACTCCGGGCAGTTGAGACGCACCCAATAATCGTTGTCGGGATGCTTGTTCTCAAAAGTCTCCAGCACCTCGGGGGCGTAATCCCGGCGATACTCCGTCTTTTTCCCCAACGACCGCAATCCTTCTTCTTCCCTCCCGCCGCTCATGGCTCCATACCCTCCTCCGCGCGCATCTTGCGTCCTTTCCCCTCCAAATACTTGTGCAGGCCCTCGTTGCGCAGTTTGCAAGCCGGGCAGCGCCCGCAACCGTCGCCCGGCACGCCGTCGTAGCAGGTCAGCGTGTCGCGGCGCACCAAGTCGAACACGCCCAGCTCGTCGGCCAACGCCCATGTCTGGCATTTGTCAATCCACATCAACGGCGTGTGCAAGACGAATTGCCAGTCCATCGCCAAGTCCAAGGTCACGTTAAGGCTCTTGACAAACGCGTCCCGGCAATCGGGATAGCCGCTGAAGTCCGTCTGCGACACCCCGCTCACGACATGGTTGATGCCCCGCTCGCGGGCATACACGGCAGCCATGCTGAGGAAGAACAAGTTTCGCCCGGGGACGAACGTGTCCGGGCAATGGCATCCGGGCTTCTCCCCGGCCGCCCGCGCAGCGGGTCCGGTCAACGAGTTCCTCCCCAACGAACCGACGAAGGGGACGTCCATGCATTCCCAGTCCACCCCGGCCCGCGACGCTATGTCCTTGGCCATCCCTACTTCCTTCACGTGCTTCTGCCCGTACACAAAACTTAGGGCCGAGACTTCCTTGAAACGCCTTTTGGCCCAGAACAGACAGGTAGTGGAATCCTGACCGCCGCTGAACACCACCAAGGCGGCTTCCTCGTTCATGGTCATGACCGGGAGATCTTTAATATGTTATAGGAAATATCCCTGTCGTACACGTCCGCGCCTTCCACACGTTTCACCCGGCACACCACACGAATCGTGACGGGAAGTATGACCACCTCGTAAAGCGTCTTCAGCAGGAACTCCCAGAACATCATGAGAAACAGCTTGTCCCAAGGCACAAGACCGCCCAGGGCTATCGGGAAGAACACCACGGAGTCAAGCGCCTCTCCCGCCGCAGAGGACAGGACGGCGCGCAACGAAAAGCGACGCCCCCCGGAAGCCACTTTCATCACGCTCATCACGTACGCGTTGAGGAAAGAGCCGGAAAGGAAGGCCAGGAACGAGGCCGCCGCCACACGGGGAGCCAGGCCGAACAGTTCATGGAAGCCTTCCTGGTTGTCCCAATACGGCGCACCGGGAATGAGGTCGGCCACGTAACCGAAGGACACGAACAGGAAGTTCATCAGGAAGCCCGTCCATATCAAGGATCTGGCTCTGTCGAACCCCCAGACTTCGACGACACAATCGTTCACGACGTAAGAAACGGGAAAGACCAGAATCCCGGCCGTGATGTTAAACGGGCCGAACATGATTTGCTTCGTGGCCAGGAGATTGGCCGAAATGAGGCACACGCAAAACAGTATCCCCATCGACATGAAGGACGCACTGACTGTTTTTCCTTTCATATAATCTTGTTTTTAAAGAGGTTGACAAGCACTCGTCGCGCATCCTTCACGGACGCGCCGGGACAAAGGTACGACAAAGGCGGGAGACGGCAAAAAGATTGCACGAAAAAGTCTGCCGCATGGGAGCGGAAAGACTCCGCGCCTCCCCATCCGGGCTCCAGCGGCAGAATCATGAAACGGGAAAGCCGCGCGCCTGCCGCCGGCATCGCGGACTGGGACACAAGCCTTCGCGGCGAAAGACGCGGCCAAGACGGGCGCGGGGCCGATTCCGCGGCATCTTGCCGGGGCGCGGCCCGCATCGGGCAAGACCGGCCTGCAGTCCGTTCCGGCCGGGGGAAGCTGGCTCGCCCGGTCTCCTGCGGCATGCGCATCACGGGACCCGGATGCCCGGCAAAGAGGGACGAGGACGGGAAAGATTGCGGGCACGTCCGCCCCTGCGGCTTTTTGGGCTCGCGGGAGCGCGGAGGCCCGGCCTGCGGAGGGGGAAGCGGGAACCGTGCCGGCTCGGGCGGGACCGCAGCGTTGCGGCGGGAGGCAAAGGTGCCGTCCGGGCAGGCGGACGGCATGGAGCAGGCCGGTCCGGGACTGGAGCCGGATGGATTCCGACCATGCGGGGTGTCCGGGCGCGGAAGAGGGACATGCTCATGACGACGGATTCGGCGGGGACGGGCTCGGGGACGGCTCGGCCACGACGCCCGTCCTGGACTGCCGGCAACCAATCCATAATCTGGAATCCAAAGGACGACCGATAATTCATCGGCCAAATTCCG
>CAYPMY010000068.1:0-10886 GCA_964412085.1 uncultured Paraprevotella sp.
GAAGACAGCTTGGGCGCCATCGCTCCCGTGTCGGTCTATGCGAAAGCCACCGGCGCGGAGGCCGGCGACTCGTTCGAGATAGGCAGCGTGGCCATTCCCGACGAAGTGGACGGCCTTTACTTCAAGGACAGCGGGCTGCAGGTTCGCAGGGACGGCTCCCACGTCGTAATCTGTTCGGACAAGGAACGTGAAATCGACATATTCACGGTTTCCGGGATGCGCGTGACGAAGCTGAGCCTCCACAAGGGCGTGAACACGATAAGCCTCTCCCCGGGAGTCTACGTCGTGGACGGCGCGAAAGTGATTCTTTGAGACCCTCCGGCCTGCCATGGCCGGCCTTACGATGCTTCCGGGAAGCCACGCGCTTCCCGGAGGCATCTCCTTTGAAAAGGAAACCGGGCCGCGACCGTCCGAAGCGGGAACGGCCAAGAGGAACATCCCGACGCCGCATGAATCCGCGTCGGGACGGGAAGACGGCCGCGAAGACCGCCGGCCTTGCCCACACACACGGCCCGAAGCAGGCAGACAAAGGGTTCGCCGCCTGTCCCGGGCAACAAGAGAGAACCGACAGAACCCGCACGACAATTAAAAACGACAGAACGAGTATGGACATCCAACAACAATCCGACAAATTTACCCCCCCGTGTTAATAAAACTAAAAGATACGACAACATCAACGGACTGCGCGCGCTGGCGGCCTTCGGAATCGTAGTGATGCACTATCAAGCAAACCTTTTGGGTTGGTTCTCAGGAATACCGTGGATTTCGTTGTCCGTCTTTTTTATGATAATCAGCGGCTTCGTCTTGTGTTGCGGCTATTACGACCGGATGAAGAACGGACTGGTTTCGCTAAACGATTTTTATTCCAAAAGGTACAAACGGATACTGCCTTTTTTCGCTTTGCTTTGTGTAATGGATCTGATTGCCAACTTCTCGAAAGAGAACCTGGCAGAGGCGTTCATGAACTGCACCTTGGTGTTCGGCCTGTTGCCGAATCCCGACATAAAAGTAATCGGGGTAGGATGGTTCCTGGGGATAATCTTCCTGTTTTACATGCTGTTCCCGTTCTTCGTCTTCCTGTTGGACAACAAACGCAGGGCTTGGGGCGTATTCTGCATATCCTTGGCCATCGCTTTCCTATGTCAGGAATACTTTTTCACGGAGACTTTCGTGCTTTCCTCGCCGGGCAAGCGTAACATCTTGTATTGCGTTCCTTTCCTTCTGTCGGGCGGGTTGTGCTTTCTCTATCGCGAGAGGTTGCACGAATGGTCTGCGAAAAGGGGAAACGCCTTGTTGATAGTCTGCTTGATTGCGAACGCTTTGTATTTTGTCTGCCCCCAATCCGAATGGACGCTTCATGAGGCCGTGCCCCAGATGGTCGTGTTCACGCTATGGTTGATTTACGCCATAGGGAAAGAACATAAATGGTTACACAACAAGGTGATAGATTTCATGAGTGATATTTCCATGGAACTTTATCTGTGCCACATGGCCATGTTCCGCGTCGTGGAGAAGGTACATTTGGAGAAAATGGTCCATGACGAGAAACTGTTGTTCCTCTTGACTTGTGTGGCAGGAATAGGACTGGCAGTGGCGTTTTCCTATTTCGGAAAGAAAGCGATCGCCCGTTGCAGCCGTTTCTGGGACTGATTGCCGCGAACCCATGAAGCCGGCGCGGGGCGGCGGTCCGACGGAAGCCGCATCTCAGTGCGACACCCGCGACCGCCCCGCGCCGGCTTCCATGGTTCCTCCGCCCCCCAAAACTTGGACGGCGGCCTGCCGCGCCGCGACCGCCTTGATTACTTGTCGTGAAGAGGATGCCCCCTGCACCGCAGCACCGCACGGGAACCGGCATCGCCGGTCCGGCTCTCCGGCAAAAGGCTACTGTCCCATCAAGTAAGCCTTGAAACCGGCAAAATCCTTGCCCATCGGGATGCTCTTCTTCTCCCCTTTCATGAAGGCGGCCAACCTTTCAGGCACGTCCACCGGGGCACCGATGATTTCCTCCACGACGGCCCGGAACTTGGCCGGGTGTGCCGTCTCGAGGAACACACCGCATTCGCCCTCCCGCAGGCCTTCGCTCAAGGCGCGGAAGCCGCAAGCCCCGTGCGGGTCGAGCAAGTAACCGTTCGTTTCATGGCAAGCCCTCACGGTCTCGGCAATCTGCGCGTCGGTGTAGGAAGCCCCGCTGATTTCGGCCGCAATGGCCGCATGGCTTCCCTTGTATAAGTCGTAGATACGGGCAAAGTTGCTGGGGGCGCCCACATCCATGGCGTTGGCGATGGTCTGCACCGACGCGCGGGGACGGTACTCTCCCGTCTGCAAATAATCGTAGAAGACGTCATTGGCATTGTTGGCCGCGATGAAACGCTTCACCGGCAACCCCATCGCCTTGCCGAACAGCCCGGCCGTGATGTTTCCGAAGTTCCCGCTCGGCACGCACACCACCAGCCGGTCGGCCTTGCCGAGCCTCTTCATCCGGGCGTAAGCGTAGAAATAGTAGAATGCCTGCGGGAGGAAACGGGCCACGTTTATGGAATTGGCAGATGTCAGCTTCATGCGGCGGTTCAGCTCCCCGTCCATGAAAGCGCTCTTCACCAAAGCCTGGCAATCGTCGAACACGCCGTCCACTTCGAGGGCGGTAATGTTCTGTCCCAACGTCGTAAACTGGCATTCCTGAACGGCACTCACCTTGCCTTTCGGATAGAGCACGAACACGCGGATACCCTCCACGCCCAGGAAACCGTTGGCCACGGCGCTCCCCGTGTCGCCGGAAGTGGCCACCAGGACATTCACCCGGTTGCACCCCTCCTGCCTGATGAAGTATCCCAGCAGGCGAGCCATGAAACGCGCCCCCACGTCCTTGAAGGCCAACGTGGGGCCGTGGAAAAGTTCCAAGGAATAGATGTCCCCGGTCACTCTCACCAACGGACAATCGAAACTCAACGTGTCGTACACGATTCGTTCCAACGTGCCGGCCGGCACGTCCTCCCCGAAGAAAGCGTCCGCCACGCGGCAGGACATTTCCTGGAAAGAAAGGTTCTGTATCTCGTCGAAGAACGGCTCCGGGAGATGCCGAACCACCTCGGGCATAAACAAGCCTTTGTCGCTCGCCAGGCCTTTCACTACGGCTTCGCGGAGCGTAGCGAGGCCGGCCCTGCCGTTCGTACTATAATATCTCATAAGGCATGGCCGATTAAAGTTTCATGAATTCACGAATAAACTCATCGCCCCGAAGCAACCCGTAGCTCCCGGCTTTGGCCGCATCCTCGTCGAACGTCTGCACGCTGTCCGCCTCCATGCCCGGACAGTAAACGGCAAACGGCACCGGGTCGGGCGTATGCGTGCGGCGGGCGCAAGGCGTGGGATGGTCGGGCAGCACGGCGATGGCTACCGGCTCTTCCCAGTCTTTCACGGCCTCCGAAATCGGCCCGACGGTACGGCAGTCCAGATTCTCTATCGTCTGCAACTTCAATTCCACGTTCCCCTCATGGCCGGCTTCGTCGCTCGCCTCCACATGCAGGTACACGAAATCGCCGCCTTTCAAGGCTTCTATCGCCGCTTGGGCCTTGCCTTCGTAATTCGTGTCGTACAAGCCGGTGGCCCCCTCCACGTCTATGGCCTGCAAACCGGCATAACGCCCGATACCCCGTATGAGGTCTACGGCGGTAATGACCGCGCCCTTTTTGATTTGAGGAAAAGTCTCCGTCAACGGGGCCATGGCCGGACGGTTACCACCGCCCCACGGCCAGATGCTGTTGGCCGCGTCGCGACCCGCCCCCGTCCGGCGGAGGTTCAACGGGTGGCCGGCCAACAGCCTCTGCGATTCCAGTATCAGACGGTTCAGCAAGTCTGCGGTTTCCTGCGCTTCGGGCACTTCGGCCTCCACCATACAGTCCCGGAAAGGCGTTCCCGGCACGTCATGCGGGGGCGTGCAGCGCAGATGCTTGTCCCCTCCTTTGATGACCAATAAATGGCGGTACTGTACGCCCGTATAAAAATTTATGCGCCCGCCGCCTAATTCTTCCTGCAAGAAACGAATCAGCACGTCCGCCTCCTCCGTCTCTATCCGTCCGCAGGAATGGTTTTTTATCTTGCCCTCTTCGATGCAAACTAAGTTGCAGCGCAAAGCCAGATCGTCATCGGCCAGTTCGACTCCGATACTGGCCGCTTCGAGCGGCCCGCGCCCCTCATACACCTTGTGCTGATCGTAACCCAGAATGGAAGAATTGGCCACTTCGCTGCCGGGATGGAACCCCTCCGGTATGGTCTGCAACAATCCGTTGCGCCCCATGCGGGCTATCCTGTCCATATTAGGCGTATGGGCGTATTGCAACAGGGTCTTGCCCCCCAAGGCCGGAACTTTCCAGTCGGCCATGCCGTCGCCCAGTATGATGATATGCTTCATCCCTGTCTCCTCACCTTGGTCATACACGGGGTCACACGTTGGCGATACTCATGATGTCGGCAAAAACGCCGGCCGCCGTCACTCCGGCCCCGGCACCGTATCCCTGGATCTGCATAGGATACTCCTTATAACGTTCGGTCGTCAGCAAGATGATGTTATTGGAACCCTCGAGAGCGTAGAACGGGTGTTCACGTCCCACCTCGCACAGTTCCACACAGGCTTTGCCGTCCTCGTAACGGGAAACGAAACGCCAACGTTTCCCCTCGCTCTCCAGCACCTTGCGCCGCCGTTCGAAATCGGCATCCAAGGAAGGCAGATTCCTCCAGAACTCGTCCAACGTGCCCCGGAAAAACGAATCGGGCACGAACAGGTGCTTCTCCACGTCGGACTGCTCGATACGGTAACCGGCTTCACGCGCCAGAATCACCAACTTGCGGATGACATCCTTCCCGCTCAAATCCACACGCGGGTCGGGCTCGCTGTATCCTTCTTCCTTGGCCAGCCGCACGGTCTCGCTAAACGGGACATCGGCCGAAATCTTGTTGAAGATGAAATTCAAAGTTCCGCTCAGCACGGCTTCCACCTTCAAGATCTTGTCCCCGCTGTTCAGCAAATCGTTCATGGTGCGGATAATGGGGAGGCCGGCTCCCACGTTCGTCTCGAACAGGAACTTCACCCCGCGCTTGCGGGCCGTGGATTTCAGCTTCTGATAAGTGGCGTAATCGGAAGAGGCCGCGGCCTTGTTGGCCGCCACCACGGAGATGTTATGTTCCAGGAATTCCTGATACAGCCCGGCCACGTCGGAACTGGCCGTACAGTCGACGAACACGGAATTGAAGATGTTCATTCCTATCACTTCGTCACGCAATCGGTTCAAATCGCTCGGCGCGCTACGCGCCAGCCGCCCGCGGCAGTCCTCCAGACTGATGCCTTCGCGGTCGAACATCGCGTTGTGCCCGTTGGCAATGCCCACGACCTTAAGTTCCAAGCCCCGTTCTTTCTTCAGTTTCTCGCTCTGCCGCGCCAGCTGCGCGACCAGGCTGCCGCCCACCGTCCCCGTTCCGCACAGGAAAAGATTGAGGACTTGGTATTCCGAAAGGAAAAAACTGTCGTGGATGACATTGAGTGTCTTGCGCAAGGATCGTCCGTCCACCACGAAGGAAATGTTCGTCTCCGAAGCGCCCTGGGCACAGGCAATCACATTGATGCCGCTGCGCCCCAATGTCCCGAACAACTTCCCGGCGATGCCGGGCGTGTGCTTCATGTTCTCGCCCACGATGGCCACCGTGGCCAAACCGCTTTCCGCTGTCATCCTGTACATCGCCCCCGTCTCTATTTCCTTGGAAAACTCCGCGTTCAGGACTTCGCAGGCCGCGTCCGCGTCCGCGTCGCGCACGCCGATGGACGTGCTGTTCTCCGAAGAAGCCTGCGACACGAGGAACACGTTGATGCCGTTGTCGGCCAATGCCGAGAATATACGACGGTTCACGCCGATGACTCCCACCATGGACAAGCCGGAAACCGTGATCAGTGCCGTCCCGTTTATGCTGGAAATGCCCTTGATGGGCTTCCGGTCCTTGGCCACGTCGCTCTTGATTACCGTGCCTTTCCCCGAAGGATTGAACGTGTTCCTGATGAGAATCGGGATGTTCTTCACGCAGACCGGATAGATGGTAGGGGGATAAACCACTTTCGCCCCGAAATTGCAGAGTTCCATCGCTTCCACGTAACTCAGCTCGCCTATGGTATAGGCGGTGGAAATCACCTTCGGGTCGGCCGTCATGAAGCCGTCCACGTCCGTCCAGATCTCTAAAAGGGAAGCGTCCAGCGCCGCCGCGATGATGGAGGCCGTATAGTCCGACCCCCCGCGGCCTAAGTTCGTCACCTCCCCGGAGTCGGCATCCGTGGAAATGAATCCCGGCACTAAGGAGACCCTCGGCAAGTCGGTAAAAGTGCGTTCCACCAGTTCGCGCGTCAGGTCGGCCGCCAGCAACTGGCGCCCCGACTTGACTTCGGTCTTGATGAAGGCACGGGAGTCAAACCGTCTGGCTCCCTCTATCAGCACGGCCGCTATGGCGGACGACAGCCGCTCCCCGTAACTGACTATGGCGGCCGCCGTCTTTGGCGAAAGATCGCGGATGAGATAGACACCTTGGTAAATGCTTTTCAACTCGTTCAGCAAGGCGTCGACGGTCTCCGACAAACGTTCCTTGTTCTTTCCGGGAGGAATCACGGCTTCTATCATCCGGCGGTGGCGCCCGGCAATCTCGTCGAACTCGGACCGGTAAGACAAGTCCCCGGCCAAAGCCAGCTTGGATGCCTTGATCAACTTGTCGGTAATCCCGCCCAATGCGGACACCACGACAACCACAGGTTCCTCTTCAGCCTCGACAATCTTTTTGACGCTCAGAATGCTTTCCGCAGAGCCTATGGACGTTCCCCCAAATTTTAATACCTTCATACCTACGTTTTCAGAATCCGATGTCTTTGCATGCAGGCCCCGCGACGCCCGTCCCGACCGCTCCTGAGACCTTGCCATCGTTGTACGACATCCGCAAAAATAGCAATTATTTGTCTAAGAAAGCTTATGGAATAAAATTAATTTGTATTTTTGCCCGACAAAATCATCGACATCAAGCATCCGCTCTTATGGCAAAAAAGACTTTTCTTCTCTGCATCCTGTCGCTGTCGGCCGGAATCCCGGCGAACGCCGGGACAGACTTCAACGAGGGAGAACCCGTATACGCGAGCCGCTGGCGGGATTACCGGAGAAGCTCTTACCTCGGCCTGCGTTTCGGACTGAACGTCCCCACGGTAAGATACAAGGGTACGGGCGGAAAGGCGCAGACCGGCCCGCTTCCGCGCTTCCACGTCGGGCTGGTGTACGGGAACAAGCTGGGCGACGGGCTGCCCATCTTCTTGGAAAGCGGACTGATTTACACGGAGAAAGGCACGGAAATAGAAGCCACGGAGGAATACGAGTTCAAGAAATGCTACATGCGGTACCTGGAATTTCCCATCGTCCTGAAATACAAGGCCGCCACCAACATCGACGACCTTACCGTCCAACCGTTCTTCGGATGCTTCATGGCTACCGGCTTGGGAGGAACCACGAAGAACTACGAATCGCGCACGAAGACCGATACTTTCGGGAAATCGCGCTACAAAAGGTTCGACGCCGGGCTTCGGGTGGGTTGCGGCATGGCCTTCCAAAACTTCTATCTCGAGATGGGCTACGACATAGGCTTGTTCAACATTGCCGGCCGCGACTACGGTGAATACGACTACGACGACTTCGACGGCCACATCCGCACGGGCAACCTCACCATGACCTTGGGCGTGGACTTCTAACCCCCGAGGTAGGCCGCCGCCGCTTCCGCGCAACGCTCCCCGTCCATCGCGGCGGACACGATGCCGCCGGCGTATCCTGCACCTTCGCCGCACGGGAACAGCCCTTTCAACCGCACGTGCTGCAATGTTTCCCTGTCGCGCACGATGCGCACGGGTGCCGACGTGCGGCTCTCCACTCCTATCATTACGGCCTCGTTGGTCAGGAAACCGCGGGAGACCTTGCCGAAGCCGCGGAATCCCGCGGCCAGCCGTCGGCTGACGAATCCGGGCATCCAGGAATGCAAAGGGGAGGACACCAGCCCGGGAGCATAGGAGCTCGGGGGCAGGTCGCGGCTCAGACGCCCGTTCACGAAATCGGCCATCCGCTGGGCGGGGGCCGTCTGCCGGCAATTCCCATGCCGCCAGCCCTGTTCTTCCAGCACTTCCTGGAAAAGCATCATGGCCAACGGATGCCGCACGTCCGGCCGCAAACCTGAAACGGCCATAAAGTCGGCCAGCGACTTCTCCCCCAAGTCTTCCGGGTGCAATTCCACCACCATGCCGGCGTTGCTCCACCGCGAGCCGCGGTTGCTGGGCGACATTCCGTTGACCACCGTCTGCCGGGGGCCGGTGGCCGCCGGGACGACGAACCCTCCCGGGCACATACAGAAGCTGTACACCCCGCGGCCTCCCACCTGCCGCACGAAGCTGTACTCTGCGGCCGGGAGATACTTCCCCCGTCCGCCCGGGTCGTGGTACTGTATCCGGTCGATGAGGGACGACGGATGCTCCAAGCGCACGCCGACCGCCAGTCCCTTGCTCTCCATTTCCACGCCATGGGCGTGCAACCAGCGGTAGACGTCGCGCGCCGAATGCCCCGTGGCCAGGATGACAGGCCCGCGGAAAATCTCCCCCGTGCTTGCCTCTATCCCCCTCACGGTGTCTTTCTCGATGAGCAAGGCGTCCATGCGGGTCTCGAAATGCACTTCTCCCCCGCAACCCAGAATCGTCTTGCGAATGTTCTCGACGACGCCCGGGAGCTTGTCCGTCCCGACGTGGGGGCGGGCATCCTGCAGGATGGACGCGCTTGCGCCGTGCTGGCAGAGCACGTTCAGTATCTTCCCCGCATTCCCGCGTTTCTTGCTCCGGGTGTACAGCTTCCCGTCGGAATAAGCCCCCGCGCCGCCTTCCCCGAAACTGTAATTGCTCTCGCCGTCCACTTCATGCTCACGCGAGATCTTGGCCAAGTCCGACTTGCGGTCGCGGACGTTCTTGCCCCGTTCCACCACGACGGGGCGATACCCAGCCTCTATCAGGCGCAGGGCGGCAAACAGCCCGCCCGGGCCCGCGCCGACCACGACCACCTGAGGTCGTCCCCCGACGTCCCGGTACGCCGTGCGGACGAATCCGTCGTCCGCCGGCTCCTCGTCGACATACGCCCGCACCTTCAAGTCGACGAACACCGTGCGCCGGCGGGCATCGATGCTGCGCCTCAGCACCCGTATCGCCTTCAGCTCCCGTTCGTCCTTTCCTTTCTCCCGCGCCACGTGGCGGCGCAAGGCCTCTTCGTCGGCCGCCGTCTCCGGCAAGACCCTGAGTCTGTATTCCTCTATCATGTCTTCGTCTGCTCGTTCAACCGAAAAGCGCGCGGAGTGCCTCTTCCACCTTCCTCACCGGGACAAGTTCTATCCCCATCTTCGACGGGTCGAGCCCCTGCAAGTTGCGGCGCGGGACGACCATCCGCCGGAAGCCGAGCTTGGCCGCTTCCGCCACGCGCTGCCCGATACGTCCTACCGGGCGTATCTCGCCGCTCAGGCCGACTTCCCCCGCCATGCAGACGCCGCCTTCGATGCCCGTGTCCACGTTGCTGCTCAGCACGGCGGCGACGACGGACAGGTCTATGGCCGGGTCGGTCACCCTCAGCCCGCCGGCTATGTTCAGGAACACGTCCTTCTGCGCCAGCTTGAAGCCAACCCGCTTCTCCAGCACGGCCAGCAGCATGTTCAACCGGCGCAGGTCGAAGCCTGTGGCCGAACGCTGCGGCGTGCCGTAGGCCGCCGTGCTGACCAGGGCCTGCGTCTCGACGAGGAGGGGGCGCACGCCCTCGACGGCCGAGGATACGGCCACGCCGCTCAGCCCCTCGTGGTTCTCCGTGAGCAACAGCTCGGAGGGGTTGCCCACCTGCCGCAAGCCGTCCGGCCCCATCTCGTAGATGCCCAGCTCCGACGTGCTGCCGAAACGGTTCTTGATGCCGCGCAGGATGCGGTACATGTAATGCTGGTCGCCCTCGAACTGCAGCACGGCGTCCACGATATGTTCCAGCACCTTGGGCCCGGCCAGCGCGCCCTCCTTGTTGATGTGCCCTATCAATATCACCGGGATGCCGCTCTCCTTGGCGAACTTCAACAGCAGGGCGGCGCACCCGCGCACCTGGGAGACGCTCCCGGGCGGGCTGTCCGCGGCCTCCGTCGTCATGGTCTGTATGGAGTCTATCACCAGAAGCCGGGGCCGCTCGTCGCGGACGTGCATGAAGACCCGCTCCAGCGAGGTCTCGCACGCCACCACGCACGGCGAGCGGGAAAGGTATTCCTCCGCGCTACCGCACTCCCGCGGCACAAGGCGGTCGGCACGCATCCTCAGCTGCCGCGCGCTCTCCTCCCCGCTGACGTAAAGCACCTTCTTGTCCGTCATCCTCAGCACGGTCTGCAGGACAAGGGTCGACTTCCCTATGCCCGGCTCCCCGCCCAGAAGCACCAGCGAGCCGGGCACGAGCCCGCCGCCCAGCACGCGGTTCAGCTCCGCGTCGTGCATGTCCATCCGCGGCTCCTCGCCGGCCGCTATCCGCCCCACGGGGACCGGCCCGTCCCCCGGCATCCCCGGCACGGCCGGGCGGAATCCCCCCCGCGCGGACGCGGCGTCGTCCTTGCGCACGGTGATTTCCTTGAAAGTGTTCCATTCCCCGCACGCGGGGCAACGCCCCACCCACTTCGGCGATTCCTGCCCGCAATTCCCGCACACATAGGCGGTCCTGTCCTTTGCCATAGCCTTTCCCCGTTCCTTGGAAAGGTAAAAGTACGGAGTTTTTCGGGAACGACCATGGAAACGCGAAGAAAAAACTTCCGGCAGGCCGCCGCGGCCCGGGGCGGGG
>CAYPMY010000069.1:0-10765 GCA_964412085.1 uncultured Paraprevotella sp.
GCGAATGGCCATGCCCCATGCGCATGAATTTCATCCTTCCGTCCGAAAAAGACGCGATTTTGTTTGCACGCAAGGAAATTCTCCGTATATTTGCAACATAAGAGGAACGGGAGACGAACCAGACGATGTCCTTGAAAAGAGACACATGCGGGTGGCGGCGCGACTCAAGACCCGAAAAGCCGTGAGGGGATAGTCCTGCATGTACCAACGACCACATACCGACGCGAATACACGGAGGCCTGTCACGCTTGCGGCAGACCTCCTTTTTCATGCCCGTTCCCTGCAAACGGCACACGGACAAGAACCCTAAACACACCACACGCATGAAGCAGATACTCACAAGAATCACAAACGGCGAGGTCCTGACTCGCGAACAGGCCTGCCAGCTCGTCCGCCATATCGTGGACGGGGAATACAATGAAGTGCAAATCGGCGCCTTGCTCACCGGGCTGATTATGCGGGGCATCAAGGTGGACGAAGTGCTCGGCCTGCGTGACGGACTCATAGAGACCGGACAGCCCGTGGACTTCTCCCCTTACCGGGTCATTGACATCGTGGGGACGGGCGGCGACAACAAGAACACGTTCAACATCTCCACCTGCGCCTGCTTCGTGGTGGCAGGAGCCGGCTACAAGGTGGCCAAGCACGGCAATTACGCCGCCACCTCGACTTCGGGAGCGAGCAACGTCATGGAACGTCACGGCGTGCGGTTCACGGCCGACGGCGACCGGCTACGCCGCAACATGGAGGCTTGCAACTTCGCCTATATGCACGCCCCGCTGTTCGCCCACGGGATGAAGGCGGTAGCCCCCGTGCGCAAGAAGCTCCAAATACCGACCTGCTTCAACCTTCTTGGGCCGCTGGTCAATCCTTGCCGGCCGGCTTACCAATTGTTAGGCGTGGCCAACCTGAACCAAATGAGGCTGTACAGTAGCGTGTACGAGAAGCTGGGCGTCGGCTACGGCATCGTGAACAGCATAGACGGATATGACGAGATCTCGCTGACGGGCAATTTCAAAGTCAAGGGCAACACCATGGAGAAAATCTTCCGGCCTGCCGACCTCGGCCTGCCGAGGGTCCGCCCGGAAGAGATATACGGCGGCGCGACGGTGGACGAAGCCGCGGAAATCTTCGACAGCGTCCTCGAGAACCGCGGCACGGAAAGCCGGAAAAACGTGGTGCTGGCCAACGCGGCCTTTGCCGTCAAAGTCATCGAACGGGACAAGGACATCACCGAATGCCTCGCCATCGCCCGTGAATCGCTGGAAAGCGGACGCGCCCTGGCCTGCCTGAAAACATACGTGGAACTCAACGGCGAAAGCTCATGAAAGACATACTGGAGGAAATACTGGCACACAAGCGCAAGGAAGTGGAACGGGAGAAAGCGGAATCGCCCCCCGGACAGCCCTTCTCCCCCGTAGGAGGCGGACGGGGGGACGCCTGCGGCGGGACGGCCCGCCGCGGCGAAGTCCCGGCGCATGAGGCCGGCGCACGGAAGCGCCGCTCCATGCGCGAGAGCCTGGCGGAATCGCGGTCGGGCATCATCGCGGAGTTCAAGCGGAAATCCCCCTCCAAGGGGTGGATCAAGGAAGAGGGACGGGCGGACGTCATCCCGTCCGCCTATGCCGCGGCCGGCGCCGCGGCTCTCTCCATACTGACCGACGAAAGGTATTTCGGCGGTTGCCTGGAACACATACGGCAAGCTCGTCCGACGACGGACGCCCCCATCCTGCGCAAAGAGTTCATCATCGACGAATACCAGCTCTACCAGGCCAGCCAAGCCGGAGCAGACGCCGTGCTTCTGATCGCCGCCGCCCTGACACGTCCCGATTACGGACGGCTGGCCCGGAAGGCGCATGAATTGGGCTTGGAGGTAATGTTGGAGATACACACGGAAAAGGAGCTGGACTACCTTGCCGAACGCCCGGACATGCTGGGAGTGAACAACCGCGACCTCGGGACGTTCCACACCGACGTGGGAAATTCTCTCCGTATCGCCTCCCTCTTGCCGGACGACATCCTTTGGGTGTCGGAAAGCGGGATTTCGGAGCCGGATACCGTCCGCCGGCTGCGGGACGCCGGCTTCCGCGGCTTCCTGATGGGCGAGGCCTTCATGCGGCAGCTCGACCCCGGGGCGGCCTTGGAAACGTTCATCCAAGAGGCGGAGCGATGAGACGGCTCATGATCAAAGTGTGCGGCATGCGCGACGCGGACAACATCCGCCAGGTGGAAGCCCTCATGCCAGACATGATGGGCTTCATCTGCTGGGAGGGTTCCCGCCGCCACGTGAACCGCCTCCCCGACTACCTGCCGGAGACCTGCCGCCGCGTGGGCGTCTTCGTCGACCCGGAAATCGGGTACGTGAAAGAACGGATGAAAGCCTTCCGCCTCGACCTCGTGCAGCTGCACGGGCAAGAGGAGCCCGAGTTCTGCAGGAGGGTAAGGGAAGAGGGGCTGAAGTCCGGCCGTGCCCTGCAAGTCATCAAGGCCTTCCGCATCGCCCCCGACGGGCCGTTCCCGCGCACGGAGGACTACGAGGCGGATTGCGACTTTTTCCTTTTCGACACGCGCTGCCCCACGGCCGGCGGCAGCGGCCGCATGTTCGACTGGGACGTGCTGCGAGACTACCACGGGCATACGCCCTTCTTCCTGAGCGGAGGCATCGGCCCGGACAGCGCGGGCCGTCTCCGATGCTTTTCACACCCCGCGTGGGCGGGCGTGGACCTGAACTCCCGCTTCGAGACAGCCCCGGCCCTGAAAGACGTGGCCCGCCTCTCAGGCTTCATCAGGGACTTCCGCGGACGGGACATACCGGAAAACTAAAACACATACGCCATGAACAGAATCGACAGACTATTCAACGAGAAGAAGCGGAATATCCTTTCCCTGTATTTCTGCGCGGGGCACCCGACGGCAGACAGCACGGAGGGCATCATCCGCACCCTGGCCGCGCGGGGCATGGACATGCTGGAAATCGGCATCCCCTTCAGCGACCCGATGGCCGACGGCCCCGTCATACAAGATGCCGCCACGAAGGCCCTGCGGAACGGCATGAACATGCGCCGCCTCTTCAAGGACTTGAAGGACATCCGGCAGAGCGTGGAAATCCCCTTGATACTGATGGGATACCTCAACCCCATCTTCCACTACGGCTTCGAAGCCTTCTGCCAAAGCTGCGCCGACTGCGGGATAGACGGGGCCATTATCCCCGACCTCCCCTTCCGGGACTATATGGAAACGATCAAGCCCGTGGCCGACCGCCACGGGCTGAGAATCATCATGCTCATCACGCCGGAGACCAGCGAGGAGCGCATCCGCCTCATCGACCGGCACACGGACGGCTTCATCTACATGGTGTCGTCGGCCGCCACCACCGGCGCGCAGAAAGAGTTCGACCGCGCCAAGCAGGCTTATTTCGACCGTGTAAACCAAATGGGGTTGACCCATCCGCACATGATAGGCTTCGGCATCAGCAACCGCCAGACGCTGGAATCCGCCCTGAGCCATGCGGCAGGCGCCATCATCGGCAGCCGGTTCGTCGCCCTTCTCGACCGATACGGCTCGGCCGGGGAAGCCTTGGACCGCTTGCTGGAAGAGTTGAAAAAATAACGACGACGAGGGGCGGCCTGCGCCTTGTAGGCCGCGCCTTCACAACTTCCTGCAAGACAAACGCATATCACGCCCGGCAACGTGCCCGGCCAATCTCAGGCAAACGAAAAGGCAATCGCCTGAGATTGGTCTTTCATTCGCAAGAGATCGGTCTTTCATTCGCAAGAGATCGGTCTTTCATTCGCAAGAGATTGGTTTTTCATTCGCAAGAGATCGGTCTTTCATTCGCAAGAGATCGGTCTTTCATTCGCAAGAGATCGGTCTTTCGTCCGGCGCGGGCCGGTCCCGCCGGCTCCTGCGGTGCTTTCCCATGGTAAACAATCCCGACTTTACGCCCATCCCAACTTGTACGGACGGAAAGCGGCGCCCTTGCGGCGCGACAAGGAAGGGGAAAGCCGCCCTCACTTGCAAATCAGGAACACGGCCGGGACTTTGGACAAGTCCGGAAGGGCATACCTCTTCCATTCCTGCACCGTGCGGGTCCTGACATACTCTTCCTCGCAGGTAACGCCTGCCGCCACGCAGAGGCGGGTCTGAGGCCGGCATGCCCGAAGGAGCTCCCCGAACGTCCTGGCGTTGCGGTAAGGCGTCTCGATGAAAAGCTGGGTCTGACGTTCGGCATACGCCCGCCGTTCCAGCGCCCTGATGCGTTCGACCCGTTCAGCCGGGTCTATCGGGAGATAGCCGTTGAAAGCGAAGCTCTGCCCGTTGAAGCCGGAAGCCATCACGGCCAGAATCAACGAAGACGGCCCCACCAAGGGAACGACCCGCAGTCCCTTGCGCTGGGCAAGGGCCACGATGTCGGCGCCGGGGTCGGCCACCGCCGGGCAACCGGCCTCCGAGAGCATGCCGACCGGCATCCCTTGTTCCAAAGGGCGCAGATAGGACGCGAACTCCTCGGGGGGAGCGTGCTTCCCCATGGGGAAAAAAGTCAACTCGCCCATGTCGATGTCCCCGTCCGCCTTCTTCAGGAAACGCCGGGCCGAACGCAAATCTTCCACGATGAAGAACTTGATGCCCCGGACGACCTCCGCGTTATAGTCCGGCAAGACCCGCGAATGGGGCGTATCCCCCAACGTGACAGGTATCAAATAAAGCGCCGGCTCCATCACCTTTCGTTTGCAGGCCGCCGATACCCCGACTCACGGAGAATCTTTTCATAGTCGTTCTCCCGAAGCAGTTCCCCGAGCGTCGTCCGGGGATGTGATTCCATGTAACGGTCCACGATTTGCAGTCCCAGCCATAAGCCTATCTGCCCGAGGCTGTCCCTCCCGACGCAAGGCGCAGTCCCGCAAGGCTCCATAAAAAGCCTGATGGTCGCCGTGTCGGTGGAAGCCAGGGCACCTTGCCTCTTCAGCCGGTCCCATGTCCCGGCCTCGTTCTCCCTGTACCAGAGCACGCGCTCTTCCCCGAAGCCGGCTTCCTGCTCCAAAGGGATGTTCCGGCAATGCGCGATCACCCAATGTATCTTCCCGTAGTCCGAGATATAGTCCAACAAGGTATGCGCCCTGCCCTCCGGCAAAGGGTATTCATGGGACAGGTAATAGAACAAGGCGTCCGGCACCAACCGGCTCCGGTCCATTACCCGACGCTGATAATCGCGATAATATTTGCGGTACAGGGGATAATCACGCCCCAGGTACTTGTCCAGGCTGATGCCAAGCAGGCTGTCGCCTACCACGACGCTTTGGTTCAAGCCGGATATCTGGGCATACATGAACGGTATGCGGAAACCGGGATCGGCCTTCTTGACCTGCTCGAACACCGATGAGATTTCCGCCCCCTCCGCATCCAAGTCCGTATATTCGTCGTGCACGTCCTCCAACAGCACCTGCATGGTGGAGTCGAGATAGTACTTCCGCAAACGCTGCTCGATGCGCGGGTCCTCTACCGACCCGATGGCCAGCACGTCTTCTATGAGCAACCGTGTCGCGGCCGGATATTCCGTATTCATGCGCTGGAGCGAGGCGAAGCTGTTCAATGAAACGAACTCGTCCACCAAACGGTCATAGCGGAATATCTTTTCCTCCTTGCCGGGCTGGCGGCCCGCCCCCCAACGGACGGGACTCCAACGGCAGGAAGAGAAAGACACGGCCAGGCCTATCAAAATCAACAGAGCTCGCTTCAAAACTTATTATTCGTTAAATACGCCTACAAATATACAAACAAACACGTTAACCACAAACTTCTTTACTAAAAAAAGCAAAAACGGGACTATGCGCGGGGCAAATCGGAGTATTTACGGCGGTTTTGGAAATAGTAAGCCCACAGGACACTGAACCGGGCCTGTTCCGGAATCGGGTCCACGACCATAAGGGACAGGTTCTCCTCACGGGCAGTCCGGAAGTCTTCCTTTTGCTTCCTGAAATCGGCCCACGCCTGAAACACGGCCCGGAAAGACTGCCTCTCCCCTTTCAGCAGGAAACGGAGGGCGGCCAGCCTGTCCAGCCAGAAACGGCAACGCATTACCCTGCCCAGGCGTTCTTCCGGCAGATTCTTGTAAAGCATATAAAGGTTGTTCCGGAAATTCAAGTAGGTCTTGCGCGGGTTCTCCTTGGGCAGCGTGCCTCCCCCCACATGATAAACCACGGCCGGCGGCACACAGGCGATGCCGTACCCACGGCTGCGCAGCCGCCAGCAAAAGTCTATCTCCTCCATGTGGGCGAAAAAGCGGGCATCCAGCCCGCCGGCTTCACGGTAAACGGCACTGCGCACCATCAAAGCGGCCCCGGTGGCCCAAAAGACAGGCGCAACCGTATCATACTGCCCCTCATCGGTTTCCACCGTATCCATTATGCGCCCCCTACAATACGGGTATCCCCAGGCGTCCATATATCCTCCCGCCGCTCCCGCATACTCGAACTTGCCCGGCGCACGCCAGCTTAAGACCTTGGGCTGGCAGGCCGCCACCTCCGGATGGGAATCCAGATACCGCGACATCGGGGAAATCCAATCGTCTTTCACTTCCACGTCCGAATTCAACAGGACAAAATATTCGGCCTCTATCCGCGCCAGCGCGCGGTTATACCCTTCGGCGAAACCATAATTCCGTTCCAGCGGAATCGTTCTCACGCCGGGGAAATCCGCCGAAAGGAGCTCCAGCGACTTGTCCGCGGAAGCGTTGTCGGCCACATATATCTCGGCTGGCGTATGGGCCAGCACACCGGGCAAAAAGCGACGAAGCATCTCTTCCCCGTTCCAATTCAGAATGACTACAGCAACCTTGTCCATGCCCATCCTCTCCCGCCTTCACGCCAAGGTGGCGCGCAAAGCCGACCCGTCGGCGTTGAAATCTCCCAAACGTACACGGACGATATGGTTGGCCGGGCTCCCTCCGGCCGGCAATTCCGCCCGGATGTAATTGGCCGTGAAGCCGTGCATCGCCCCTCCCGTCCGGGGCTCTTCCAGCAACACCTCGGCCTCTGTCCCCATGTGGCGCCGGTAAAACGCCTCCCGTTTCGCGTCGGACAGCTCCAATAGCCGTCGGCTGCGCCGGCGTTTCTCCTCGGGCGGAACGGGATGTCCTATTCCCAGAGCCGTCGTCCCGGGGCGCTCCGAGTAGCTGAACACATGCAACTGGCTCACGTCCAAAGAGCTGACGAAGTCGAACGTCTCCTCAAAACGTTCCTCCGTCTCGCCCCTCGTGCCCACGATCACA
Source organism: uncultured Paraprevotella sp. (assembly GCA_964412085.1). GTDB lineage: Bacteria > Bacteroidota > Bacteroidia > Bacteroidales > Bacteroidaceae > Paraprevotella. Next base: position 7,268 of record CAYPMY010000069.1, read on the forward strand.
TCCACGCCGACGAAGGCATCGGGCATCAGCTCCTTCACGCGCGATACCTTCCCGGCGAAGAACTCCCTGGTGTAACGGCGGTGCATGAGCCTCAGCACTTCGTCGCTGCCGCTCTGCAACGGGATGTGGAAATGGGGCATGAACGCACGCGACCCCGCGCAGTAAGCCAGGACTTCCTCCGTCAGCAGGTTGGGCTCGATGGAAGATATGCGATAACGGGCTATGCCCTCCACGCGGTCAAGCGCTTTCACCAAATCCAGGAAGCTCTCGCCGGTGGTTTTGCCGAAATCCCCGACGTTCACCCCGGTCAGCACTATTTCGCGCCCGCCCTCCGACGCCGCCTGCCCTGCCTGGCGCACCAGCGAGGCTATGCTGCCGTTCCGGCTACGCCCGCGGGCGTAGGGAATCGTGCAGTACGTGCAATAGTAATCGCATCCGTCCTGCACTTTCAGGAAATAACGTGTCCGGTCGCCGCATGAACAGGCAGGGACGAATGTACGCATGTCCTTCGAGGGCAACGTGTGAACCTCGCGCCCCGCATCCGCCGCCTTGCGTTCCGCCGGCGACAGGGGCAGGCGCTCCTCTATATAACGCAACACATCCCCCTTCTGTCCCGCCCCCAAGACCAGATCCACCCCGTCGATGGCAGAGACCTGTTCCGGCTTAAGCTGGGCATAGCAGCCCGTCACCACCACAAAGGCGCCGCGGTGCCGTTTCACCAATCTGCGGATGGCCTGCCGGCACTTATGGTCGGCCACCTCCGTCACCGAACAGGTGTTCACCACGCAAATGTCGGCATGCTCCCCGGCCCGCACCGTCCTCACTCCCATTTCCCCCAACAAACGCCCTATCGCGGAAGTCTCCGCAAAGTTCAACTTACAGCCCAACGTGAAGTACGCGGCTTTCTTCCCCTCGAAAACGGATGCTTCTGTCATATCATCTATATATGGTGTAATCCGACCCCAATCGCCGTCACGACCGCAAAGTTACACATATTCCACGGAACGGCACATAGATAAGCTCGAAAATTTAACAGTACACAAGATGTTGATTCACTGCGATTTGTACAGACGCTGAAAAATAAGTATCAAAAAAAAGAGGGCAAAGTGTACAACATATCAAAAAAGTATATACCTTTGCAATGTTTTAATAAGCAATTGATTGTTTTACAGTTTTAAAAAAAAGCAAAAAAAATGAAAAAGTTAGCATTTTTGTTCGTAGCTTCCGCAGCTATTTCTTTCGCATCTTGCGTTAACAAATCTACTCAGGCCGAAACGGCAGTCGACACCGACACCATAGCCACAGAGGAGATTGAAGAGGTCAATACTGCCGTAGAAGCCGACAGCGTTGCCGCCGATACTACAGCAAGCGATACCACTGCCGCTGAAGCTCCTGCCGCTGAATAACTCAGTACAGATACGGACTAAAAGGAACAAGAGGCCATACGCGAGTATGGCCTCTTGTCTTTGTGCGGATTCCTCCTTTCCGGGACTTGCTTCCTTGGCCTGACAAGCCCGACCGACAAAAAGGGAGGGGGAACACCCCCGCCGGATATTCCCCCTGCAAACAGCACACGATGCAAACGGCACTTAATCAAGTCTATTCCGCCACGACCTCGAAAGGTATTTCGACAGAAACTTCCTTATGCAAATTCACCGTGGCATGATAGGAGCCGACGGCTTTCACATCTTGCACCGCAATGGCCTTACGGTCGATGTCGAAACCAAGCTTCTTCAACTCGTCCGCAATCTGCAGACTGTTCACCGAACCATAAATGACACCCGTGGAGCTGACCTTAGTGGGAATGGTCAAGGCGACCCCGGCCAGCTTGTCGGCCAACGCCTGCGCCTCGTTCCTTATTTTCTCCAACTTATGGGCGCGCTGCCTCAAATCCTCGGCCAACACTTTCTTGGCGGATTCGGAAGCAATCACAGCCTTACCGGTAGGGATAAGGTAGTTGCGGCCGTAACCAGACTTCACCACCACGATGTCATTCTTGTAGCCCAAGCCTGCAACGTCTTCTTTCAATATAATTTCCATGCTTGCCCCTCCTTATTTTATTTCATCATGTCCGTCACGAAAGGAAGAAGCGCCAAGTGGCGGGCTCTCTTGACGGCCTGCGCCACGCGACGCTGATACTTCAAAGAAGTGCCTGTGATGCGGCGGGGCAGAATCTTGCCCTGTTCATTCAGGAATTTCTTCAAAAATTCGGGATCTTTATAGTCGATGTACTTGATGCCGCTTTTCTTGAAACGGCAGTACTTCTTCTTCTTCACGTCCACGGTCGGTGGAGTCAAATATCTGATTTCCGATTGCTGTGCCATGATTCAATCCTCCTTCTTTGACTTGTTATTCCTTCTCTTCTCGGCATATTCCACTGCATACTTCTCCATCTTGACAATCAAGAAGCGAAGCACTTTCTCGTCGCGACGGAAATTGACTTCCAAGGGCTTGATCGCTTCGGGCGGTGCCTTGAACTCCATGAGGACATAGAATCCCGTGGACTTCTTCCCAATGGCATAAGCCAGTTTCTTCAAGCCCCAGTTCTCCTCATTGATAATCTCCGCACCGTTGCCGGTGAGGATTCCTCTGAACTTGCCGACCGCTTCCTTCATCTGATCGTCAGACAAAACGGGAGTTAAAATGAAAACGGTTTCGTATTGATTCATAATCCGTTAAAAATAAATATTAATAATGTCCTTGCAAAAACGCGGTGCGAAATTACGCATTTCCCCGATATTATGCAAATTTTCCGGACTTTAAATCCAATCAAAGCCTCAAAAAAGGGAAGCCGCAGCGAGCCCGGAAGATGCGGCCGCGCGATGCTCCGGCTTCCGGCGAAAGGAAGCCTCTTTTTTTTATTTTAACATAAGGAATGCCGAAAATGCAGGCGAATATGCTTACTTTTGCGGTGAATTTCCAACTTCGCAGACATGAGAACCGGCAATCGTCCATTTCCCGTCCGGCAAATCGAGGCTGACGCGCAGGCGGGAGCCTTGCCTTGCGCCCCCGTCCGTTTGCCGGATGCGGGGAAAGGAACGGTAGCCGGGCGGCAGGCAGGCCGTGCCTCCAACGGACAAGGGGGGGGGGGAAATCCAAGGCGGAATTTCCTGCGGGACGTAATTCTCCTTCTTCGTCCCCATCAGTGGCTGAAGAACCTTTTCATCTTCCTTCCTCTTTTCTTCGACAGGCGGTTGACCGAAGCGGCCTGCTGGTGGCCGTGCTTGGCCGCCTTCTTCGCGTATAGTCTGGCGGCAAGCGGCATTTATTGCTTCAACGACATCTGGGACGCCGAGGCGGACAAGCGGCATCCCGAGAAGTGCAAGCGTCCCGTCGCGAGCGGGAGCGTGTCGAAGGCCGCGGCGTATGCCATGGCCTTCTGTTGCGTCGCCCTGTCGTTCGCGCTGACTTTCGCGGGGACGGGAAACGGGGCGCGTCCCCTCGCCGCCATCATCGGCTTCTACCTCGTGATGAACGTGGCCTATTGCGTCAGGCTCA
>CAYPMY010000070.1:0-10721 GCA_964412085.1 uncultured Paraprevotella sp.
GGATACGGGGTTGCGCGGGCGGGGACGGGCCGGGAGGCCGAAGCCGGACAGGGGGCCGGAGCCCTTGCCCCCGAGGGGCGCAACGCCCCGCACGCCTCCTCCCCTCCGTGCCCTTTCCGGGGAGACTTCCTTCATCCTTGATGCCGTACATGACTGCCGTGACACGTGAGGCCATGGGACGGGAAACGTGAAGGGTGCCTTCCGGCTTCCTTCCATGGCCGGAACGGTGAGAAGTTCGCGGCCGGTCGGTTTCCCGATCTCTTGCGATTGGTTTTCCGATCTCTTGCGGTCGGTTTCCCGATCTCTTGCGGACGGTTTCCCAATCTCTTGCGATTGGTTTCCCGATCCCTTGCGATTGTTTTTCCGATCTCTTGCGGTCGGTTTTTCAATCTCTTGCGGATGGTTTCCCGATTCCAAACGGACGGTTCCCCGGTCCCAGGCCGGAAGGAACGGATACTTGGCCGAAAGGCGACAGGGACGCCTTTCGGCCCGTGGCGTCATGCTGACGGGACGGCCCGTGTCCGGCACCGAGGGACGGAGGACGTTCACCGGGCCTGGGGCGGCCTTCCCGCGAAAGCCCTGAGCCGTGTGAGGGCGGCGGCCCGTTTCCAAATCGGATGACAGGATGAAGAAAATAGCGGTGACAGGCACCCGCGGCATTCCGGGTGTCATGGGCGGGGTGGAGACGCATTGCGAGGAACTGTTCCCGCGCCTGGCGGAACGGGGATGGGACGTGACGGTGATGCGCCGCTCCGATTACGTGAAAGACGGCCTGAGGGAATGGAAGGGCGTACGGCTCGTCACGCTTCCTTCCCCCCGGAAGAAGTCGTTCGAGGCCATCGTCCACACTTTCCGGGCCGTCAACGAGGCGCGGAGGCTGGGGGCGGACATCCTGCATGTCCACGCCGTCGGCCCCGCCTTGCTCGTGCCGTATGCCAAGGTGCTGGGCATGAAGGTGGTCTTTACCCACCATGGGCCGGACTACGACCGTGACAAGTGGGGGCTTGCGGCCAAAACGATGCTGAGGCTCGGCGAGCGCATGGGCTGCATGTTCGCGGACGACGTGATCGTCATATCCGACGTGATCCGCGACATAGTGAGGCGGAAGTACGGGCGGACAAGCCGCGTGCACCTCATACGCAACGGGGTGGCGCGGGCGGAAGTGTGCGATTACCCCGAATATTTCGAAGAGCTGGGCATCGAGGAGGGGAAGTACATCTTGGGCATGTGCCGCTTCGTCCCGGAGAAGAACTTGCACCATCTCGTGCAGGCTTTTGCCCGGATGAAGAACGCCGGGGACATCAGGCTGGTCCTTGCCGGCGACGCGGATTTTGAAGACGGCTATTCCCGGTCGTTGAAGGAGATGGCCAAGGCGCACGGCGCGGTGCTGACGGGCTTCGTCAAGGGGCGCAGGCTCCGTTCCCTCTTGTCCCGCTGCCGCTGCTACTGCCTGCCGTCGAGCCACGAGGGGCTTCCGATCGCTTTGCTTGAAGCCATGAGTTACGGCGTGGAGGTCGTGGTCAGCGACATCCCCGCGAACCTTGAAGTGGGCCTGGACAAGGACTGCTATTTCCCGGCAGGGGACGTGGAGGCGCTGGCGCGGAAGCTGGACAGGATAGCGGCCTCGCCCCCGAGGCGCGCCGGCTACGACCTCTCGGGATACGACTGGGAGCGGATTGCCGGGCAAGTGGCGGAGGTCTACCTTACCTTGGCAGCAGGAAGCTCAGGAACGCGCCCATGACCTTGTCCCTGTCGGCGGCGTACCTGATGCACTCGAAGGGGAATCCCAACGTGACCGCTCGGTAGTCCTTCCCTCGGTAGGCCACGGCCGCCGAACAGTTGGCGGGCGTGTACAGCAGGATGGAAAACGCTTCGGGCAAAGGGATCAGGCAGTCTGCGTGCGTGGCGGCATAGTGCCGCGGGCCGGGCTCCGCGTACAGATGGAGGGTGGTGTTCATCCCCGCAGCACGGGAGCGGGTGTCCAGGGTGACGGGGGCGTATGCGTCCACTTTCAGCGTGTTGCGCAGGAAGTCCGCGTTTTCCCTTTGTCTCTGGTCCCTGGCCACGTAGGCGCCGCTCACCAACAGGCCGCCGCGCATGCGGGCGAACTCCCGCAGCGCGTCGCATAGGGCGGGTGTCAGCGACGGATACCGCCGGGTACTGTATCCGTCGTCCTTTTGCAAGCCCAATATCAAATCCACGATGTCGTATTCGTTCAAGTCCACGGACTGCGCCTCTGCCGCCGCGCGGGAGACGGATGCGAACGAATATCCGCCGCAGGCGGCTATGGCTTCGCCGTGCACGCGGCTATGGTCGAATGTGTTCCCCGCCATCATCTCGCCTTCAAGCTCATTCCCGCTGGTGCCCCACGCGCTCTTGGGGTTCCGGCTCGTGTCGAACACGATTTGCCTGCCGCAGAGCCCTGGGGAACGCATATAAGGGACGCCGGGGTCTGCCGAGAGGTCGAACCCCCGGGTAGAATCCGTCAGGACGACCTGCGGCCCGGCCACCCTCTGGAACCCGTCGATGATCAGCACCTTGGCGGAAGCGTTCCTGGCTATCATGGCCGACAACTCCTCGGAGGGGAAGCTCTCCCCGCCGTCGTTCACGGCCGCCACCTTGAACGAATAGACCACGTTCTCTTCCGCGCGGAACGAGAAGCGGGGCTCGTTCACCAATATTCCGTTGCCGTAACCGTCCTCCCCCCGCTTGACATACACGACATATCCCTTGGGGGCGGCGGAGGGTTCCAGCGCGTCCTGCACGGGAGTCCAGGTCAGTGTCATTTCCTTCTCGTCCGGATTCAGACGGGTCTGGAAGCATGTGACGGGAAGGGGCTGTACGACATAATCCGCTTCATGTTGGTAGGACGTGTATTTCAGCACTCCCTTGTATATGGCCCGTGCCAGATTGAATTTGAAAGCCGGGTCGTGGCCCAAGGCCATGTCCCGGAAGTTCTGGTGGGACAACATCTCCAATATCATGGCGGGGACTTGCGGCTCGCGGGTCTCGCTGTAATTCCTGTCGAACATCTGGCGCCTTTTCCATTGCCCGTAAAGCCGGGTCAAGTCCTCGTCCACTTGCGTCATGACCGCGTCGCATAACTCGCGTGAAGCCAGTCGTGACATTCCGGCCGCGAACGTTCCTTCATCGGAGCCCGTGGTATAGATGCCTAACGTGCCGACGAAGGTGCTGTCGGGTGCCGTGCCGGCGTCGCTGTGGAGCGCGATGGCCATCTCGATGGGCACGTGCAACCCGCTGTCGGCCGGGCAATAGGAAGAGCCTCCGGCCAAGTAGTTCGTCATGTAGGAACGGACATTGATGTCGTCGCCGTAATCGTTCGTCCCGTTCTTGCTGCTGTACACGGAATAGGGCATGCCGCTCCACTGTGCGCAGTAGCGTGCGCCTTCCAGGTATCTCGGCAAACCGCTTACGGCCTCCTGCAAGGAATTCCCGCGGGCGATGTTTCCCATTCCGCCTCCGAAACGCACGGCATCCGCCGTCACTGTCCCGCGATAGTCGCTCAGGTTGCTTAGACTGACGTAATTGGAACGGGGGCGGCCTTTGTCGAAATCGAAAGTGCCGAGATAAGTCCAAGTCCCTCCTCCCATTTGCTGGTTGACCTTGAAGTCCGTGGACACGCCTTGGTGGCAGACCACATAACGGGCGTCGGAAACGCTCCCGGGCAAGGTCGCATACGAGACATACACGGCGTACCGCCCGGATTCGGGTATGTCTGGCGTCCAGCGTATCTCGGAAGCCTGGCTTTCCCGGGTCACCGTGCGGGCGTTGCGGAACGTCCCGTCCGCAAAGGGATTCTCGCCGTCGAGATAAGTCCGTTTGAGTCGCGCAAACCCTGTGCCACCGTTTTCCCACGCTTGTCTGTTTTCATGTTCCGAGTATGTCCCGTCCGAATCCCGCGTGTCGTTGTCCACTATCACTTCGTTCGTCTGCCAGTCCCTTTCGCGGGGCGTGAAGACGTATGCCCCGGCGTTTTCCAGCATGGGGATTAAGTAGGGGATGACTAACGTCTGAGTGAACAAATCTTCCGTCGTGCAGTACAAGTACGGGCGTTGCCACGCCCATTCTTTCCTGCCGTTCCTGTAATAACGTCCGTGGCTGGCCCAGACGGACAAGTGACGTCGTTGCATGCCCTTGGTGACAGGATAGGGGCGTTGCATCCGCTCCACCCACGGAGCCCCGCGATACAAAGCCTGCCCCCATACTTTCCGGACTTTCGACGAAGCCCCGCTCATGTCCGTAACGAGGTCCTCCACGGGAATCCCGTTGCCGTATATGATGATAGTGTAAGAATCGTACGGTTCGGGAAGCAAGCGTTTCACGTCACGGTAGATGCCTTCGGCCTTGTCCTTGCTGAAAGACTGCCCGGCAAAGTGTTCGTTCAGGTAAATCTCCGCCGTCCGTGCAGAATCGTCCACCTTGACCGCTTCTATACGGCAACGGTCGGCAGCCGTTGTATAAGACGTTTGATAGCCGGAGAAATAACCTTCCAGTCGGGATTTCACTATTTTCTCTCCGCCCTGTGGATGTGCGGAAAGCCCCAGCAGGAATGCTCCCGCCAGAGTCATAAGCCTTTTCTTCATGCCTGCCTTTGTTTTAATCCGGTTGCGAACCTTTCAGGATGCCGCCCCGTGAAGTCCTTGAAGTATGTCTTGATGTCATTCATCTGTTCGTCTATATTCCCGTCGGGGATGACCACCTGTGTGCAACGGATGGTTTTGGTCGGATAATCGATTCCATACAACAGGACAGGCAACCCCGCCTTCAAGGCGATGTAATAGAATCCTTTCTTCCATTCCTCTGTACGTGAACGCGTCCCTTCCGGAGTGACGCAAAGGTGAAAAACGTCCCGTTCCCGGGCCATTTGTGCCAACTTGTCCGTCATGCACGTCTTCTTGCTCCGGTACACCGGGATTCCGCCCAGCCGTCGCATCAAGATACCCAAAGGCCAGAAGAACCATTCTCTTTTCATCAGGAACTCACAACGGAAATTCATCGCGCGACTGCAAAGCACCCCCAGCAAGAAGTCAAAGTCGCTTGTATGGGGCGCCAGCGCAATGACGTATTTATCTCCCATGGGAACCGTCACGTCGACTTTCCATCCCATCACCCTGAACAAGAGGAAACTGCAGAGACGATGGCTCATCTAACAAAGCTGGCTGGTAGTGCTGGCGACATCGCTTGCCTGTGCGTTAGAATCCACGCGCGGCTTCTTGTGGAATCCTTTTGCGTTTCCCGTTCCCGTATGACCAATCCTGCCGGCGAACCCCTCGCGCGTCAACGCCACGCATCCCGCAGACAGTCCATTGCAGATATGGTCGATGTCTTGCCCCAATGCCTTCTTTCTATCCATGTCCTTTATCTCAAATCGTGATGTAAACCGTTAAGTTGGACAAAGATACGCAAAGTCGGCGATACCGGGAAATTTTATAGGAGGAAACAAACTGAATGTTTTTGGGGCGGGAGTTTCTTCATCCCGGCAAAAAACATTAATTTTGTATGCAGGAAATGCTTTTCAACAATTAATTAGAATCACGACATGGAAAAAAGTGCATTGCAAATCGCAAGAGCGGCTTATCAGCCCAAGTTACCCAAGGGATTGGAGGGTAACGTATCTGTAAAGGAAGGCGCACCCACGCAGTCTGTGGCCGACCAAGAGGAAATCAAGAAGTTATTCCCGAACACTTATGGAATGCCTCTCGTTGAGTTCGTCCCGGGCGAGGCTCGGTCTTACGCCCCGTTCAACGTCGGCGTAATCCTTTCCGGAGGACAGGCTCCCGGCGGGCACAATGTCATCTGCGGTTTGTTCGACGGCATTAAAAGGCTGAACCCGAAAGGCAAGCTGTACGGCTTTATCCTGGGGCCAGGCGGGTTGGTAGACCACAAATATACGGAATTGACGGCTGACGTCATAGACCAATATCGTAATACGGGCGGTTTTGACATGATTGGTTCCGGGCGCACCAAACTTGAAAAGGAGGACCAGTTCGAAAAGGGACTTGAAATCATCAAGGAACTGGACATTAAGGCCATCGTCATCATCGGCGGCGACGACTCCAACACGAACGCCTGTGTGTTGGCGGAATATTACGCCGCGAAAAAGTGCGGTGTCCAGGTTATCGGTTGCCCGAAGACAATTGACGGCGATTTGAAGAATGAACAAATCGAAACTTCTTTCGGTTTCGACACGGCGTGCAAGACGTATGCGGAAGTCATCGGCAATATCCAACGCGATGCGAACTCCGCCCGTAAATACTGGCATTTCATCAAATTGATGGGACGTTCGGCTTCCCACATAGCTTTGGAATGCGCTTTGCAGTGCCAGCCCAACGTTTGTATCATATCGGAAGAGGTGGAAGCCAAGGGCCAGACTTTGGATGACATAGTTACTTATATCGCCCAGGTCGTAGCCTGCCGCGCGGCCGACGGGAACAATTTCGGTTCGGTGTTGATTCCGGAAGGCCTGATCGAGTTCATTCCGGCCATGAAGGCTTTGATAGCCGAATTGAACGACTTGCTGGCTACGCCGGAGGGTTCTGCATTGGCCAAGGACCAGCAACGCGAATGGATTCTGAACAATCTTTCCGCGGCGAACAAGGCTGTGTACGAATCCCTTCCTTTGGGAGTAGCAACCCAGTTGACCATGGAACGTGACCCGCATGGAAACGTACAGGTCTCGTTGATTGAAACGGAGAAGCTGTTGTCTGAAATGGTTGCCGACAAGCTGGCTGCATGGAAGAAAGAAGGCAAGTTCGCCGGCAAGTTCTCGGCCTTGCATCATTTCTTCGGCTATGAGGGGCGTTGTGCGACTCCTTCCAACTACGACGCAGACTATTGCTATGCCTTGGGTACGAGTGCCGCCATGTTGGTGGCCAACGGAAAGACAGGTTATATGGCCGTCGTGAAGAACACCACGGCTCCGGCTGCCGAATGGATTGCTGGCGGCGTGCCCATTACCATGATGATGAATATGGAGAAACGTAACGGCGAGATGAAACCGGTCATCAAGAAGTCATTGGTTCGTTTGGACGGTGCTCCGTTCAAGGAATTTGCATCAAGGCGTAACCGATGGGCTCGTGAGACTTGTTTCGTATATCCCGGCCCCATACAGTATTTCGGCCCGGCCGAAGTCTGTGACCAAGCTACCAAGACGTTGCAATTGGAACAAGCTAAGTAATTCATTCATAGATAAGCAAGTCCCTTTATCCGTTGATGAAGGGACTTGCTTTTTCTTCCTGAATAAAAGGAAAAACAGAAGTTGTTTCTATCATGTATGCACGAACGCCGCGAACTGTGAAGGACAGGAAGAAGACTGTCGCGGGGGGAAGCCGTAAGAAAGTAGACGGCATCCCTGCGGCACGTGCCCCTAAGAGGAAACTCGCTTCACGCAGGAAGCAAAAGAAGAAAAGGACAAGCAAATGGTTGTTCTTCAAACGCTGGCCGTCGTGGGCGATATGGGCAGGAGCCTTGTCTTTGGGAACAGCCTATATGCTTGCCTTCTATTATTTCTTCGTCGGGCCTTATTCGTTCCGTTGGAAAGCCATCTACGGAGATCCCGTATATCCTGAAGGCTTTGATGTGCACGGCATCGATGTGTCTCATTATCAGGAAAACATAGATTGGGAACGTTTGCGCAACGCCAGCTTGGATTCATCCCCTGTCAGCTTCGTATTCATCAAAGCGACCGAAGGCACGATGCTGCTGGATGACAATTTTAACCTAAACTTTTATGAGGCAAAGCAAAACGACTTTATAAGAGGGGCTTATCATTTCTTTTTGCCGGACGTGGACGCTCAAGAACAAGCCCGGTTTTTCTTAAAGCAAGTACATTTGGAGCCCGGCGACCTCCCTCCCGTCTTAGACGTGGAAAAGGCGGGGAAGCTGACGGAGGCACAGCTTCGGAAAGCCGTAAAGACTTGGTTGGATATCGTAGGAAAGGAATATGGTGTGAAACCCATTATCTATACGGGATACAAATTCAAATTGAAATATCTGAATACTCCCGCATTCGACGGATATCCTTATTGGATAGCGCATTATTACGTGGAGAAGTTAGAATATAAAGGGGAATGGAATTTCTGGCAACATACAGACTGCGGGAAAGTCACCGGAATCAAGGGGAATGTAGACTGTAATATCTTCAACGGGTCGCTCGGAGACTTGAAGAATCTGACCATACCGGAATCGGAAGACGATTATGCCGATCCGGAAGATTCGTTATGAACGAAAAAACGAAGCCGCCGGAAGCCTGCAGACATGCCGGCGATTCTGGGTTCATGCCGCCTATCGCAGACGCTCGAACAGAAGTGTGGCCCAGCCGTCTCTTTCCGTACGGTCGAGGCAGTCCAGCCCCAGGCTTTCCGCTTTTTGCACAAGCAGGGATATGTCCTCCACATAAAATCCGCTGAGAATCATTTGGCTTCCCGCATGCATTACCGATACGAACGATGGCAGGTCGGCTAAAAGGATGTTCCGGCTGATATTGGCCAGAACCAGGTCGAAAGCGTCTTTCCCTTGTAACACGGAGGCATCTCCTTCGGCCACTTCCATGTTTCCCACTCCGTTCAGGAGAATGTTCTCTTTCGTGTTGTCCACACTCCAACGGTCTATATCGTAAGCCAGCACCGATTCCGCCCCTTTCAGGCTGCAGAAGATGCCCAGCACTCCCGTGCCGCACCCGGCATCCAGCACGGTCTTATGCCGGAGTTCCATCCCGAGCAAACGTTCCAACATCATCCCCGTGGTATGATGCGTACCTGTACCGAAAGCCTGATGGGGGTCTATCACGATGTCATATTCGGCAGGAGTCAGGTTATGATGTTCAGGACTGTGAATCAGGATACGGTCGGCAATCCGGACCGGTTCGAAGCCGCCGCGCTCCCATTCCTCGTTCCAATCCTTATCCTCCGCTTCCGCCAGACGGTAAGTCACTTTCACGCCGTCCAAGGGAAACGCATTTATCAAGTCGTCCAACACGGAACGCTCGAAAAGCCGGGCTTGCACATATCCTTTCACCCCTTGTGGAGTATCTGCGAAACTTTCCAAGCCGGAACCGACTGCCAATGCCATCAAGACGTCGGCCGCATCCCTGTCATAAGGGGAGATGATGAAATCCAATTCCAAATATTTCATGATGTTTATTTTATGTCGAGAACCTGCCCGTTCTGCAAAAATAGCAAAAAAAGAGTTATATACTGAACTTTATTCCCGTTCCCGTATTGCCCGCCAACCGGGAAAAAGTTATATTTGCATATAATATATAGGTATAGGAGGAGTGGCAATGAAAAGCAGGATGTTTTTTTCGTTCATCGCGGCAGTAGCCCCGTTTTTCGGCATTGCACAAACTGACGACATGTATTTCGTACCCCGGAAGGAGACTAAAGAGCAGAAAGAGCGGCACGTGGACGCACAACCTGCCGTCCGCACCGTCCCCCGCACCGAGGCATCCATGCCGGAAGAATATGCCGGAGGAAGCTCGAGGGACGTGGACGAGTACAACAGGCGTTATAAATGGAACAACGACAGCATAACCGCTGAGGGAGGAGATGCCGGCGAAGAGGATGTCCAGGACTCGGAAGGAGATTACTCCTGTTCCCGCCGGATTATACGTTTCAACGCTCCAGTCATCGGCGTGGCCGTCAGCAGCCCCTTGTATTGGGACTTGCATTACGGCCCCGCTTCCATATATTGGGACGTGTACGACGATGGCTTCTACGCCTACGCCTCTCCTGCCGGTTGGTATTGGGGAGCTTCTTTCTCTTGGGGATACCATCCCTTCTGGTGGGGCTGGCACGGCGCATGGTATGCCGGTTGGCACAGTCCTTGGTATTGGGGCGCGCACTGGCATCATCCGCATTGGGGACATCCCGGCGCGGGCTGGCATTCCCCGAGGCCGGTCGTCCGTCCGAGCGTGAGATACCGCGAAGGTAGCTTGCTGGCAAGGGGAGCGTCCCGCGCTGCGGCAAGGAACAGGTATTCCACGGGGAGGGCGGTGCAATCCGCGACCGGCAACGTCCGGCGGGGGACTTCGGGCAGTGCGGCGCGAAGCTCCGCGTCCCGTTCTTCTTCGGTAACGCGGCAGGCCGCCCGCTCGCGCGCCTCTTCTTCCACCGCACGGAGCGTCACTCGGCCGGTGAGGAGTTCCGGCACCACGCGGTCTGTCTCGCGAAGCACTTTCCGCCCGTCAATAAGTTCGCACGGTCGTTCCGGCGGGGGCTTCTCGCCATCAAGGGGAGGGGGAGCACGAGGCGGCAGACGCTAAGATTCTATGACAAACCATAAAAAAAGAAGAACTATGAAGAGGAAAACAGCTTTCATATTGACGGGCACGTTGTTGGCCTGCGCCCCCGCAACGGCACAGACACCCTATATGAACGAGAACTATATGCCTACTGACTTGATAGGAAGCGCACGCTACGTGGGCATGGGCGGAGCGTTGGGAGCGTTGGGAGCCGACATCTCCGCCGCCTCTTCCAATCCCGCCGCGTTGGGACTCTACCGCAAGAGCGACGCGGCTCTCACGTTCAGCGTGCTCACGCAAAAGGAGAAGCCTGACCTGAACGCAGACATGACGCACGTGTCTTTCGACCAGGCCGGCTTCGTGGTGAGCGTACCCATGATGTCAAGGGGTCTGAAACACATTAACTTCGGATTCAACTACCAGAAGAAAGCCAACTTCAACCAGTCGTTCATCGCGGACA
>CAYPMY010000071.1:0-10688 GCA_964412085.1 uncultured Paraprevotella sp.
AGCATGGAAGAACGCAGTGCATTTAACAGCGAAAAAGACAAACAATGAAAAAGACAATCATCACCGTGGCCACGGCCGCCCTGCTGAGCGGCTGCGGCCTATACAAGGGCTACGAACGCCCGTCCGACATCCTGACCGACGGACTTTACAATGCCGACGACACCCAAGGCGGCGACTCCCTGGGGCTGGCCTCGTTCGCATGGAGGGAAATCTTCACCGACCCGCAGCTTCAAGCCCTGATTGAAAGGGGGCTGGCACAGAACGCGGACTTGCGCGGTGCCCAACTGCAAATCGAACAGTCCGAAGCCGCACTGAAAGCCGCCAAATGGGCCTACTTCCCCAGCTTCGCCCTCGCCCCGCAAGGCTCGCTGGCCGGCGTGGACTGGGGGAAAGCCTCGCAGACCTACACTATCCCGGCGTCGGCCTCCTGGCAGATAGACATCTTCGGGAGCCTGCACAACGCGCGGAAGCGTGCGAAAGCCCAGCTCGAGAACAGCCGGGCTTACAGACAGGCCGTGCAGTCGCAGCTCATCGCGGCCATCGCCAACTACTACTACTCGCTGGCCATGCTGGACGACCAGCTCGCCATCAGCATGGAGACGGAAAAGCTGTGGAAGGAGAACGTGGAGACGACCCGCGCCCTGATGGAGGCCGGCCAGGCCAACATGGCGGCCGTGTCGCAGACCGAAGCCAACTATTACGGCATCTGCACGCAGATCACCGATCTGAGACAGCAAATCAGCGACTTGGGGAACGAGTTCTCCGCCCTTCTGGGCGAGGCCCCGCAAAAGTACGACATCGGCTCGATAGACGACTGGACTGTCCCGGCCCGCATGTCCGCAGGCATTCCGGCCGCCGCCCTCTCGCACCGTCCGGACGTGAAGGTGGCGGAAACCCAACTGGCCGTGGCGTACTACGCCACCAACGAGTCGCGCGCCGCTTTCTACCCCGCACTGAACTTAAGCGGCATCATAGGCTGGACGAACGACCTCGGCACCGCGCCCGTCAACCCGGGCAAGTGGATATGGAACGCCATGGCATCGCTCACGCAGCCCATCTTCCAGAACGGGAAGCTGCTCGCGCAGTACAGGATTTCGAAGGCCCAGCAGGAGCAGGCCAAGATCTCGTTCCAGCAGACCTTGCTGGATGCCGGGACGGAAGTCAACGCCGCCCTGACCAAGATGCAGGCCACGGGAGAAAAGGACGGCTTGTACGCCAAGCAAATCGCTTCGCTGGAAACGGCCGTGAAAAGCACGCAGGCATTGATGGCGAACTCTTCGACCAACTACCTGCAGGTGCTGACGGCACAACAGACTTTGCTGACGGCACAGATGTCGCAAATCAGCAACAAGTTCAGCCAGATACAGGCCGTAATCGAACTGTATCAGGCCTTGGGCGGAGGCTACGACGAATAAGGCGGCCGGCTCTTTTCACGAACCAGGCGGAGACGGCTTCCGGCAGATTTGCCCGGAGGCCGTCTCCGTTCGTCTCAGACCCCGCCCCTCACGGTACGAGGGGCGCCGCAGGACGGAGACGGCGCGGGAAGCGAAGCACCCGTTTTTCATCTTGTCACCGCGACGCGGCTTTCCGCTTTCTTTCTGAAAGGAAAAGCCGGAAAACCCTAACCGGCACCTGCGCCCGCGCTTCCGTTTCAGGAGCGTCCGGGGGCGTTTTCGAATACATTTTTTATGTTTCAAGCCCGATTTTTCACACAAATTAAGCCAAACCGGGCGCCAATCTAAGCCGAACGGAATTTCATTCGAAGCAGGAAACACTTTTTTTCTCAGCCCGCCGCGGGGGAAATCTCCTCGAATTGCCACGGAAGGCGCTTGAAGACGGGACGAAGGCATGCGCCAGGCGGCCGTTTCCCTTCTATCCGGGTCCCCGACGCCCTCAAAATCCGGATGACGGATTGACAGGCAAACCCGCCCCCGCGCTTACGGGAGTCCCTTCCGCGAACGCCGGCCGCGCTTCCCCGCCCGACACGGCGAAAGGCTCTCCCGCGCTTCCGCTTCCAAAGTGCTTTCTTCCCGCCGCGCGAGAATCGCATATTCCCGCGGGCCGCCGCACCTGCGTGCAAACAGACGATTCCTGCGGGGCTTGGGATGACATTCTGACAATCTGCCAGGCCCCCGCCGCCATGCCCCGCGCGGCCCGGGGGGACACGAAAAATCCCGACGGCTCCTCGCCGTCGGGATCGCCCGTGCCTGCCGCCTCTCCTGTCAGAAAGGCAGGTCGTCTTTGGAATCTCCCGCCGAGAAATCGACGGGCGCGGCATCCGCCGCCGGCGGGAAAGGCTCCTGCTCCTCCGCAGGCCCGGCCTGCGCCGCTGCGCGCTCCACCTTCCAGGCGCGGATGCTATTGTACCACCGGCCCCTATACTCATGCGCGTCTATGTCGAAAGACACGGTAAGCTGGTCGCCGACCTTAATGGCGAACTGCGCGATCTTGTCCGCCCCGAAAACGTTGAAGCACAACTTCCGCGGGTATTGTTCCTGGGTCTCCAGCACATAGTCCTGCGATTTCCACTCCGTGCCGGTGCGTTGCGAGACGCCTTCCCGCTCCGGCAGCACGGCGATGATTGTTCCTGTGATTTCCATATTTCCGCGTTAACTGTTTGGCGAGGCGAATTTACGACTTATTTTCCACTTCCCCGAATTTTGGATTGTTTTTTTTGCTCCGTTCCGCTTAAATACGTAAATTTGCCGAACATAATTCTAAAAAACACCGCACTATGAAGTTTATCGTGTCAAGTTCGGCGCTCTTCAATCGCTTGCAGACGATTGGGCACGCCATAAACTCAAGGAACACGCCGCTCCCCATCCTGGATTGTTTCCTGTTCGAGATCCGGGACGACATGCTGACCATCACGGCCTCGGACGGCGAGACGACGCTCATCACGAGCCTCGGGCTCGTGCAAAGCGACGCCGACGCCCGTTTCTGCATCAACGCCAAGACCGTGCAGGACTCCATGAGGGAAATCGCGGAACAGCCCCTTGCCTTCGAAATCGACCCGGACAACATGAAGATCACGGCCACGTACCAGAACGGGCAATTCAACATCGTGGGGCAAAGTGCCGACGAATACCCCAAAATGGACGTCCCGCAGGAGGACATGGATGTCCTCGACATGCCGGCCGGGACGATGCTCGGCGGCATAAACCGTTGCTTGTTCGCCACGACCGACGATGAGCTGCGCCCGGTGATGAACGGGGTGTATTTCGACATCCAGGAGGACGGGCTGACCTTCGTCGCCACGGACGGGCACAAACTGGTGCGCAACAGGAACCTCGGCGTCAAGGGACACCGGCCCGCGGCCTTCATCCTTCCCAAGAAGCCGGCCACTATCCTGAAGAACCTCCTGCCGAAGGAATCGGACGACGTCACGTTGAAGTTCAACGCCCACAACGCCTACGTCGTCATGGGGCCGACACGGCTCATCTGCCGCCTCATCGAGGGGCGCTACCCGAACTACAACTCCGTCATCCCGCAAAACAACCCCTACACGGTCACGGTCGACCGCCTCGCCTTGCTGAGCGCGCTGAAGCGCGTGCTGATATTCTCCAACCAGGGCAGCGCCCTGATCAAGCTGCACCTGGAAGACAACCAGCTCGTGGTCTCCGGGCAGGACATCGAGTTTTCCACCTCCGCCGAAGAGCGCGTGCCCTGCGCCTACGGGGACTCGCCGATGAACATCGGCTTCAAGGGCACGTTCTTCATCGACATACTGAACAACATGGAGGGGGAAAACACCATCATCAGGCTGGCCGACTCGAGCCGCGCCGGGGTAATCGTCCCGGCGGAGCAGGAAGAGGACGAAGACCTGCTGATGCTGCTGATGCCCATGATGCTGAACGACTGAAAGGACAAGGATGAAATTGAATCTGAACAACCCCGTCGTCTTCTTCGACCTGGAAACCACGGGGACCAACGTGGCGAAAGACCGTATCGTGGAATTATGCTACATCAAAGTGTACCCCGACGGCAGCGAAGAGCCCAGAAGCATACGGGTCAACCCGGAGATGCACATCCCGGAAAGCTCCTCGGCCATACACGGCATCCGTGACGAAGACGTGGCGGGCTGCCCCACGTTCAGACAGATAGCCCACGGACTGGCGGACACCATCAAAGGGTGTGACTTCGCCGGATTCAACTCCAACCGCTTCGACGTGCCGATGCTGGTAGAAGAGTTCCTGCGGGCGGGCATAGACATCGACATCCGCAAGCGCAGGTTCATCGACGTGCAGAACATCTACCACAAGCTCGAGCGACGGACGCTGGGCGCCGCGTACAAGTTCTACTGCGGGAAGGACTTGGAGAACGCCCATTCCGCTTCGGCCGACACGCGGGCCACTTACGAAGTCCTCATGGCACAGCTTGACCGCTACCCGGAAGACTTGAAGAACGACGTGGCGTTCCTGTCCGACTTCTCCCGGATGACGGACAACGTGGACTTCGCCGGACGCATGGTTTACAACGAGAACCGCGACATCGTGTTCAACTTCGGCAAGTACAAGGGGGAAAAGGTCACCGACGTGTTGCTCAAGGACCCCGGATATTACAGCTGGATACTGCAAGGCGACTTCGCGCGCAACACCAAGCAAATCCTGACTCGTATCCGTTTGGACATGAACAAGGCATGACCCGGCATGGAAACATTGAGAGGGAAGAGAATCGTACTGGGCGTCACGGGAAGCATCGCGGCCTACAAAGCCTGCCATCTCATCCGGGGATTGGTCAAAAGGGGGGCTGAAGTACAAGCGGTCATCACTCCGGCGGGCAAGGAATTCATCACGCCCGTCACCCTCTCCGCACTCACCGGCAAGCCCGTGGTGAGCGACTTCTTCTCCGGACGCGACGGGAGCTGGCACAGCCACGTGGCACTCGGGCTTTGGGCCGATGCCATGGTGATTGCCCCGGCTACGGCCTCGTCCATCGGAAAGATGGCCAACGGCATAGCCGACAACATGCTCGTCACGACGTACCTGTCCATGAAAGCCCCCGTTTTCGTGGCTCCGGCGATGGACTCGGACATGTTCGCCCATCCCTCCACACAGCGGAACCTCGAACGCCTCCGCAGTTACGGCAACCGCGTCATCGAACCCGCCATCGGGGAATTGGCCAGCCACTTGATGGGCAAGGGGCGAATGGAGGAGCCGGAGAATATCATAAAGGCATTGGAACGCCACTTTTCCGGCGGGCAGGACTTGCGGGGGAAAAGGATTCTGGTCACGGCTGGCCCCACGTATGAGAAGATAGATCCCGTGAGGTTCGTCGGAAACTATTCGTCGGGCAAGATGGGCATCGCCTTGGCCGAGGCTTGCGCCCGGCGCGGCGCGGAAGTCACGCTGGTCTGCGGCCCGACATCCCTCGGCACCGCGCATCCGGGCATCCGCCGGATCGACGTGGAATCGGCCGAAGAAATGCTCCGCGAAGCCATGGCGCATTTCCCGGAATCGGACGCCGCCATCTTGTGCGCGGCCGTGGCCGACTTCACGCCCGCACAGGTTTCCGAGCGCAAGATCAAGAGTGGAGCGGACGGGCTCGTCCTGCACCTGAAACCGACACGCGACATAGCCCGGACGCTCGGCCAGATGAAACGCGAGGGGCAGAAGCTCATAGGCTTCGCCTTGGAAACCCACGACGAGGAGGCGCATGCCCGCGAAAAGCTGGAACGGAAGAATCTCGACTTCATCGTGCTCAATTCGTTGAACGACCAGGGGGCGGGCTTCCGCCATGACACGAACAAGATAACCATCGTCAGCCGGACCGATTCCGTGGCTTATCCGCTGGAAAGCAAGAGGGAAGCGGCGGACGACATCGTCGACCGGCTCGCGTCCTCTTTCTAACCCCGAATCGACATGCGCGACGCACTCAGACATACAGCCTCCTGTCTCGGGCTCATGGCCGCGGCGGCATGTTTCCGCGTCGCGGCTCCGGCCGCGGCGCAGGAGCTCAACGCAAAAGTGACCATCAACCGTTCCCAAATCTCCAACACGACGGATGCCGTGTTCGAGGCGTTGCAGAATTCCCTGACGGCTTTCATCAACGAGAAGCAGTGGACCGGGATGGCATACGAAGAAGAAGAACGCATCAACTGTGCCTTCAGCATCACGCTGGAAACTTACAGCGAGACGGACAACTCGTTCACCGGGTCGGTACAGGTGCAGAGTTCCCGTCCGGTGTACGGCTCCAACTATTCAACGACGGTGTTCAATTTCCAAGACGAAGACTTCGACTTCGCTTTCCAGCAGTTCGACCAGCTGGAGTTCCGGCCGGACCAAGTGGACAACAACCTTACGGCTGTCATTGCCTACTACGCCTATCTCATCATAGGAATGGACATGGACACCATGGCGCCGCTCGGCGGTTCCGACATCCTGCAAATGGCCATGGACGTGGCCAACAATTCGCAGAACCTGAATTATGCGGGATGGAAATCCTTCGAGGACGACCGCAACCGCTTCGCCCTCATCAACGACTATCTGGACGGGGCGATGGAACCGCTCCGGCAACTGGAATACAAATACCACCGCCTGGGACTGGACCGCATGACGGAAAACACCGACACGGCACGCGCGGCCATCACGGAGTCCATGGAAATGCTCAAGCAAGCCCGCGAGCAGAAAAGCCTAAGCGCGCTCCCCGTCATATTCACCGACATCAAAAGGGACGAGCTGGTCAGCATCTACAGCGGAAAGGGCACGGCGGAAGAACGCGAGAAAGTATATGGCATCGTACTCGCCATCAACGCCTCGCAAAGCAATTATTGGGAAAGGCTCAGGAAATAAGGATATGCTGGAATCTTTATTCATTCAGAACTACGCGTTGATAGACACGTTGGACATCCGGTTCGGGCCGGGGTTTTCCGTCATCACCGGGGAGACCGGCGCGGGGAAGTCCATCATCCTCGGCGCTATCGGCCTGTTGCTCGGCCAGCGCGCGGACAGCAAATCCATCAAAAGCGGCATGCCGAAATGCGTCGTCGAAGCGGTCTTCGACTTGAGCTCCCGCGACATGCGGGACTTCTTCGAACGCAACGACCTGGAGTTCGACGGGAAAGGATGTACCGTCCGCCGTGAAATCACGGCATCCGGCAAGAGCCGGGCGTTCATCAACGACACGCCCGCTCCCTTGAGCCGACTCAAGGAACTGGGGGAAATGCTCATCGACATCCACTCCCAACACCAAAACCTGTTGCTGGACAAAGAGGACTTCCAGCTGGAAGTCATCGACATCCTGGCCGGAGACAAGGACGAACTGCGACAGTATAAAAGACTGTACACGGCCTACAGGCAGACGGAAAAGGCGTTGCGGCAGGCCCGGCAGGCCGCGGGACAAGCCCGCGCGGAGGAAGACTATATCGCATTCCAACTGGAACAATTGGAGAACGCCGCGTTGAGACCCGGAGAACAGGAAGAACTGGAGCAGGAGTCCGAAACGCTGACACATGCCGAAGAAATCAAACAGACCCTATATCAAGCGGGAAACCTCTTGGACAATGAACAAGACGGCATCGTCAGCGTTCTGAAAGAGACGACCCATCTCCTGGGCAACATAGGGAAAGTCTATCCCGACGGCAACGAACTGGCGGCACGCATGGAGTCGTGTTACATCGAACTCAAAGACCTTGCCGGCGAAATCGCCGGACGCACGGAGCAGGCCGAGTTCAGTCCGGAACGCCTGGAATACGTCAACGGACGGCTCGACACCATCTACGGCTTGCAACGGAAGCACCACGTGGACACGTTGGACGACCTTTTGCGGATAGAGGAAGAATACCGCGAGAAGCTCAACGCCATCACGCGCGGCGACGAACTTGTACAGACCCTGCAACAGCAGTGCGACCAGGCCCTTGAGTCCATGAGGGGACAAGCCGGCGCGCTGACCCTGCTGCGGCAAAAGGCAGCCTCGGCCGTGGAAAGGCAGATGAGGGAAAGGCTCGTCCCGTTGGGCATCCCGAACGTCCGGTTCAAGGTGGAACTCACTCCGAGGGAGACACCTGACGAGACGGGGACGGACAAAGTCAATTTCCTTTTCAGCGCAAACAAGAACGGCCGGATGCAACCCATCTCCCAAGTGGCATCTGGAGGCGAAATCGCACGCGTCATGCTTTCCCTGAAAGCCATGATTTCCGGGGCGGTCAAACTGCCCACTATCATCTTCGATGAAATAGATACGGGGGTATCCGGCGGCATCGCCGAGAAGATGGCGCATATCATGCAGGAAATGGGCGCATCCGGACGGCAAGTCATCAGCATCACCCATCTGCCCCAAATCGCGGCTCTCGGCGGCACGCATTACAAGGTTTACAAGGAAGACCGCGCGGAGGGCGCCAGCAGCCATATCGTCCGGTTGGACGAGGAAGGACGCGTGGACGAAATCGCCCACATGCTGAGCGGCACCACGCTGACCGCCGCCGCCGTCGACAACGCCAAGGAATTGCTTAACCAGTCCCGTAGAAAATGAAGAAAACCATATTCACATTGGCCTGCCTGTCCGCTCTGGGCAACCACACGGCCGCGCAGAACCCCAAATGGTTCAAAAAGGCGGAAAAAGCGCAAATCAGTATCGTGACCATGGATGAAAAGGGGAACTTGCTGCAATCCGGCAGCGGCTTCTTCATCGACGGGAACGGGACAGCCTTGGCCGACTACCAGCTGTTCAAACAAGCCAGCAAAGCCAAAGCCGTCAGTGGAGAAGGAACGGAATACGAAGTGGAAGCCATCGTGGGAGCCAGTTCGTTATACGATTTGGTGAAGTTCCGGGTAAAAACCGACAAGGGTACTCCGGCACTGGCCGTTTCAGGCCGTATGGGCGTGAAGCATGAACATGTCTACGTCCTCCCTTACCCGACAAGGGAAAACAGGACGTGCGTGGACGACACTTTGCACGACATCCAGAAGTTCAACGACAAATACGGCTATTACACCTTATGCCAGCCGTTGGACGAAAAGTACCTAAACAGCCCGGTTATGGACGAAGAGGGCGAAGTGTTGGGAATGATACAACGGAAGGCCGACGCCTCGGCCACGACTTCCTACGCCATCAGCGTCGCATACGGCAACACGCTTTGCACCAACGGCATGTCCTCGGTCGACGACGACCTAAACGCCATCCACATCCGTAAGGCATTGCCGTCCGACGAATCGGACATACGCACGTTCCTGTTCATGACGGCCTCCCGTTCAGACTCTGCCACTTATAACCAGTACCTGGACGACTATGCGGAACAATTTCCCAAAAGCAGCGAGCCATACGCCCAACGGGCTGATTTCCACATGGCACACGGCAACTATGCAGCCGCGGAGAAAGACATGGACACGGCCATGGGCCTGGCCGAGAAAAAAGACGAAGTGTACTATGCGTTCAGCAAACTGCTATACGAACTGAACCTGAAGCCCGGCTACACGGTGTATAAAGACTGGGACATGAACAAATCGCTCTCGCTCGCAGAGGAAGCTTACAGGCAAAACCCTCTTCCCCTCTATGTGTTTCAGGAGGGCCATGCGCTCTATGCACTCAAAGACTACGAAAAAGCCTGCGAGAGATACTTGTCCCTGACGGGGACAAACATGCGTTCGGCCAACCTTTTCCTCTATGCCGCCCAATGCAAACGAATGGCAGGTGCCGACACGCTACAGATACTGGCGTTGCAAGACAGTGCTGTGGCTTGTTTCAGCAAGCCTTACCTGAAAGATGCGGCGCCGGCATTACTGGAGCGTTCCAACACCCTGCTCGCCATGGGCCGCCATCGGGATGCTGTCTTGGACATGAATGAATATGAGCATTTAATGGGCGGTGAACTCACGGCCTACTTCTACTACCGTCGCGAACAGGCAGAAATGCAATGCCGCATGTTCCAACAGGCCGTCGACGATATCGACCGGGCCATACGCATGGAACCCGGGAATCCGTTATATCACGCCGAACGGGCCGTGGTCTACTATCGCATCGGGGAATTTGCCGAAGCACTCTCTTCCGCTCAAAAGAGCGCGGAGCTGAACCCCGAGTCCGGAGACGCCTACCGCCTGGCGGGCATCTGCCAGCTCAAACTGAACCGGCGTGAGGAAGGCCTGGCCAACCTGAAGAAAGCCGCCGAGCTGGGGGACAAACCGGCACAAGATATTCTGATAGAGGAAACAAAGCCATAAACCCTTTCAACTGACACCTTCCCCCCATGAGGCCATGCTTCCGGCAACGCATGGCCTTGGACACCTTGTTGAAATGCCGCCTGGGATTGTGGCGGACGGGTATCATGGTGTCGTCCACGAAGCCGATGCCCGGGCATTTCCCGAACGCCTGAATCTTCATGGACGGCATCATGTGGAAGGACACACGCGGCATAAGCTCCGATAGGCTTGTCGTATGGGACGGCATCGGGAAATCGGGATTCAAGATGACCTCTGATGCAAGACAGGAACAGTGCTTGAAGTTCCTGAACGAACCGGAACGGTAACATTCGGGTATCGTCATAATCTCGCTCCCAGAGAGCCTGCCCTTGCGGTTTCTGTGTCTTATCCCGTCTCCGGGGCTTCTATCCTAATGTTTTCTGCGGTCTGACGCGCAAATTCTTCACAAACCCGTCCGTGACACAAAGAATCAATAACCTTGTCTTCGGTAATCGTCGCTTGTGCTTTCGTAAGCTGTTGTTTCTCAAACATGAAATTACCAATTTTTCATGTACT
>CAYPMY010000072.1:0-10664 GCA_964412085.1 uncultured Paraprevotella sp.
AACCTGTATAAGAAAAAGTTCATTGATTCAATTGTTTCACTATTTGGCGTATTTATTATCATCCGTTTCCTTTTCAAAATGTGAGTTTGGAACGCCGAAATTTCAAACAACCACAAAAGCAAGTTCCGCAGGATGGTTTCCCGACGGCACGTGGCGGCCTCGCCACACATCGGACCATGCCTGCTGGATTTCATAACAACTGTTTAACCGTTATAACAATTAACAATCACGATGAGAAAAAAACACATTGCTCTTTGGAGTATTGCCCTGCTCGCGGCAAGTCAGGCGATGGCCGGCGACTTGGTCATCGAACTCATGAAAAACAACGCATCCCATATCGAGCTGGTCAAGGATGCGAGCTTTGACGTCGGTTACGGCAACATCGGAAACACTTCGGAGGAGACCGTCATTGGTTTGGGAGAAGTGGACTTCGGTGCCGGCGGAACGAACTACAAGGCTACCGGCGTGGAATTCGCCCATGGATGGGGAAGCTACGACGAGGAGAAGATAGTAGTCCTCAGTGCCGGCGCTACCCCGGAAGAAGCCGTCCCGTTCAATGAAATGACCGTGAAGCGCACTTTCGGCTACCACCAGTTCGAACTGTTTGCCGAGAACATGGACAAAGAAGAGGGGTTCGTCCTCCCCGCAGGCAAACAGAACGTGTGGCTGACATTCCGTGCCGGACAAGGCAACCTGCGGTCGGTAAAGTTCTATGAGAACGCCATACCCGAAGGGATGGAAGGCGTGCATCCTTGGCCTAACCAGACGGAAGACTACGGAGACATAACGACTTCCATAGAGGCCGCCGCATTTGAAAGGGCGGTAGAAGTACCGGAAAATCCTGATGAAGACCCCTACAAAGACGCCAAATACGATGAAAGCGCGGCATGCTGGGGCGGGACAAGCGACGGGTTCATCGTCAAATCCACCGAGGAAATAGACTTCGGCAACGGGGAATTCCGGCAATTAGTGGCCTACATAGGGCACGACGGCGAAAGGTACACGGAATACATGGAATTCTACATCGACGAAGCAAAGCCGGAGAACATGGTGGCCAGGACCTGGGCGGGCATCAACTTGTCGGAATGGAACAAGTTCACTCCGGTGGCCGCTACGTTGAAGGAAGTGACGGGCCGCCACTATCTGTACGTGAAGTGGGGAAATTCCACGAACCTCCACCAAATAGACCTGGTCAAGGAACCCGTCTGGTATGAGAATCCGGCCTGCGGGGTCGTTTACGAGAACGCGCAACCGTCGGAGAACGCGGTGGTATTCGTTACCAAAGGCGAGCCCGGAGCCACGGAAGGCGGGGACACATCGCTGGGCGAGACTGCTTGGAAAGTAATCCAGCCCATCAGCGGGGAGGCCAAGTGCGAAGGCGGCAACATCGGCTTTACAAAGGCCGGCGTCGTGGTGATGTACCGAGACATAGACTTCAAGAACGGCTACTACAAAGACGTGTTCATCAATGCTTCTTGCGATAAGACTTACATCGGCGGCACCGCTGACGAAGCCAATTATTCCTTATACGTGGATTTGGAGGACATCAATTGGGAAACGGTGACGAATCTGGACGAGCTCCACGGCGCGCTTCAAGGACGCGAACCGGTGGCCGTGGTCAGAGCGCAAGGTACAGGAGGTTGGGGCAACAAGCTCACCACTACCGCTCCCTTACGCCATGTGGAAGGCATACATAATTTATATGTAGTATATAATTTTCCCGAGGATAACACTGGCACCAATATCTACGGGTTGTACCTGGATCCGGGACAGAACCCGGACGAACCTCAACCGTCGACTGGCGACCTGCTTATCTGGCTCATGAAGAGCAATGCTGAAAACATTGAATTAGTGACAGACGCGTCTTTCGACGTCGGATACGGGAACATAGGGAACACCAGCGAGAACACCGTCATCGGATTGGGAGAAGTGGATTTCGGGGCAGACGGGAATGCCTATCAGGCTGCCGGCGTAGAGTTTGCCAACGGTTGGGGCACGTATGGTGAAGCCAAATACGTCGTCCTCAGTGCCGGCGGCACTCCGGAAGAAGCCGTCCCGTTCAATGAAATCAGGGTGGAAAGGACTTTCGGTTATCACCAGTTCGACATGTTCGCCGAGAACATGAAAAAGGGGAACGGCTTCACGCGTCCTGCAGGCAAGCAGAAAGTGTGGCTGAAGTTCCGGGCCGGGAGCGGGAACCTGCGTTCCGTAAAGTTCCATGAAAAGGCTATCCCCGAAGGAGAGGAAGGCTTGCAACCATGGCCAAGCGAGATGGAAGGATACGACACGCTGGCCACTGTCGTCGACGGCTCCGCCCTTGTGAGGGCTGTGGAAATCCCGGAGAATCCGGAAGAAGACCCTTACAAGGAGACGCACTACAATGAAGAGACCGGTTGTTGGAACGCGACTATCGACGGGTTCATCGCCAAGTCCGAAGAAGAAATAGACTTCGGCAACGGGGACTTCCGGCAATTAGTGGCCTACATAGGCCACGACGGCGAAAGATACACGGAGTACATGGAGTTCTACATCGACGAGGTAAAGCCGGAGAACATGGTGGCCAGGACCTGGGCCGGCATCAACATACAGGAATGGAACAGCTTTACCCCGGTAGCCACCGCATTGAAAGAGGTGGCGGGCAGCCACTACCTGTACGTGAAGTGGGGAAACGCCACGAACCTGCAGAAAATCGAATTGCTCAGGGACTCCGTCTGGTTCGAGAACCCGGATTGCGGAGTGGTATATGAAAACGTGCAACCTTCCGAAAACGCGGTCGTCTTCGTCACAACCGGAGAAAGCGGTGCCAAGGAAGGCACGGACACGAACCAAGGCATACGATGGGAAGTCATCGAGCCTATCAGCGGGGATGCCCATTGTGAAGGAGCAAACATCGGCTTTACCAAGGCGGGCACGGTCGTGGCTTACCGAGGCATAGACTTCAAGGAGAATTACTATAAGAAGGTCTTCATCAACGCATCCTGTGAACAGTCTTACATCGGAAGCACAGCGGAAGATGCCAACTTTGCACTTTACACGGATCTGGACGACATCGACTGGACTGCCGTCACCAACCTGGACGAGCTGAATGCGGAACTCGAAGGGCGCGAACCAGTCGCCATAGTCAGGGCGCAAGGTACCGGAAGCTGGGGCAACAAGCTGACCACCGCCGGCGACTTGGCCGATTTGAGCGGGACGCACGACTTGTACGTAGTCTATAACCTGCCCGGCGACAACATCGGCGCCAACATCTATGGCTTGTACCTCGACCCGGGGGAGAATCCACAAAGCGTCAATGGGAACACGCTCCAAGGAAACGGGGTAGACATACACAGCCAAGACAACCGTGCCACCATTCATACCGACACGGACATGCACGTCACGGTCTACGCCGTAAACGGCACGGCCATTGCCGACAAGGACGTAAAAGCCGGCAACACGCCCTTAGGGAACCTCAACTCGGGCTTGTATGTCCTGAAGGCCACCGACACGAAAGGCAAGACGACCATCCAGAAATTCACAGTGAAATAAAAGACACCCGAACTGCGGATGCGGGGCTCCCCAGCCCCGCATCCGTTCTTAAAACAACCGTCATGAAAACAAGACACATCATCACCACGGGACTGTTGCTGCTCATTACAGGCACGCAAGCCGCAAGCGCTACGGACTGGCAAATGGGAAAAGGGCCGATGACGACCCCATGGGGCGAAGCCATCGACGTCGACAACGTGCTCGGCGAATACCCCCGTCCGCAAATGGAACGGGAGGAATGGCTCAACCTGAACGGGGTTTGGGACTTGAGAAAGGGCACCGAAGGTGAAGCATACAGCGCCGACTTTGTATATGACAAGAAAATCCTGGTGCCTTTCCCGATTGAATCGGCTCTCTCCGGCATAATGGAAGAAAGCGACAATCAATGCTATTGGTACAGGCGAACCCTGGCCATACCGGCAGGCATGAGGGGGAAGAACATCCTCTTGCATTTCGACGCCGTGGACTGGGAAACCGCAGTCTACGTGAACGGCAAGAAAGTGGGAAGCCACACGGGAGGCTACGACCCGTTCTATTTCGACATCACATCCGCACTGACGGACGGGGACGAACAGGAAATAGCCGTCTACATCCACGACAACACGGGGGCGGAAGGCCAGCCCAAGGGCAAACAAGCCTTGAACAAGTGGGGATGCTGGTACACTCCCGTCAGCGGCATCTGGCAGACGGTCTGGCTCGAGCCCGTGAATCCAGTACACATCACCCGGCTGTCCATCGAGCCGGACGTGGACAACTCCTGCTTCAGACTGCAAGTGAGCGCCACCGGCGACAGCGAAGCCACGGCCGACATCCGGTTGTCAGACCAGGACGGTAACACCGTGGCCTCATCGCAAGGCGTAGCCACGGGCTCTCCATGCACCCTGCCCGTGAACGCCCCGGAGCTGTGGTCGCCGGAACACCCCTACCTTTATGACCTCGACATCACGCTATCTTCGGGAGGGCAACAAACCGACGCCGTGAAAAGCTATTGCGGCATGCGAAAGATCGAAGTGAGGAACGTGGACGGAACACCGCGCATCTTCCTGAACGGC
The DNA here is from genome assembly GCA_964412085.1 of uncultured Paraprevotella sp. Taxonomy (GTDB): domain Bacteria; phylum Bacteroidota; class Bacteroidia; order Bacteroidales; family Bacteroidaceae; genus Paraprevotella. The sequence continues at coordinate 4,581 of CAYPMY010000072.1, forward strand.
ACACAAATATTCCAGATGGGCCCGCTGGATCAGGGCTGGTGGCCGGACGGGCTTTACACGGCGCCCAGCGACGAAGCCCTGCTGTTCGATGTCAAGGCGATGAAAGAAATAGGCTTCAACATGATACGCAAACACATCAAGGTGGAGCCGTCGCGCTGGTACATGCACTGCGACCGCGAAGGAATACTGGTATGGCAAGACCTGCCCAGCCCGAACCTCCCCGCCGGGCACGAAGCCTTCGCGAGGCAAAACTTCGAAGATGAGACCGTCCGCATCATAGACGCTTTCGAAAACCATCCGAGCATCGTGCAATGGATCGTGTTCAACGAGGGGTGGGGGCAGTTCGACACCGAACGGATGACGCAAGTGGTCATCGACAAGGTAAGCCCGCAGAGCCTTGTCTGCTGTGCCAGCGGATGGAACGACGCCGACATCGGCGACATCAAGGACAACCACAGCTACCCTTATCCGTCTTGTCCGATCGACCAGAAACGCGCTTGCGTCAACGGCGAATACGGCGGCATCACGCTGAAAGTGCCCGGGCATATCTGGCCGGGCGGCGACTTCGGCTACACGGAAGTGGAAACGCCGGAAGACTTTACCGTCATGTTCAACGACTTGGCAGACAAAATCAAAGACCATTATTACTACGGGCTCAACGCGGCCGTCTACACGCAGCTGTCGGATGTGGAAATCGAGAAAAACGGCATCTACACTTACGACCGCCGCGTCCTGAAGCCTTATTCCGCCACAGGAGAACTGAGATCCAAAATCCTGGAATGCATCAACATGCCTCACAGCGACGTGAAAGTACAAACCGTCGTATCGACCGCCAAGGAGCACAAGTACAAATGGAAGTTCATCACCGAAGACAATGCGCCGAGATACTGGTTCGCCAAAGAGTTCGACGACAGCCTGTGGCCCAAAGGCACCGCGGCGTTCGGGAGGAGTTCCGTATGGACCGCCCAAGGCATCATTTCAATACCATGGACAACTTCGCAGATCTATCTGCGCCGCTGGTTCTACCTGGGCGATGTCACCCAGGAAATGATCGACTGCATGCGCTTCATGATTTATCATGACGACGACATCTTCATCTATATCAACGGCGTATGGGCCGCCACGAAGAAAGGGTCCGTCACCAACTACATCCCTTACGACATCTCGGAAGAGGCGCGCCGGACTCTCAAGCCGAACAGCTGGAACCTGATAGCCGTGAAATGCCTACAAACCGGCTACGACCAGATCGTGGACGTGGGAATCTCGGCGTTCTCGCCCACGGACTTCCATTATGAAGAGGTGTACGACGAATTCACGAACGAAGACTTTACCGAGCTTCCAGAGCCGGGCAATCCTACGGAACCCGTATTCGAAAAGGTGAAGTACCCCGTGCCGGGGGAGCAGGCGGCCACGGCCATCGTACGCGGACAGTTCCTCCACTCCACCGACCGTTCCGACGCGGCTTGGGGCGACTACGACAACGACGGATTCCTGGAAGTCGCTTATTCCGGCAACAACGAACACCAGCGGATAACCTCGCGGAGAAAGTTCTCCGCCCTGTATGACTACCAAGGAGACGGTACATTCAAAAAGCTGGACAGTCCCTTCGATGTGGTATATTACGCCTGCCCCACATGGTTCGACTACAACAACGACGGCTTGATGGACTTGTTCGTGCCCGGGGTGAAATCCATGGATTACGAGAACGACCTTGGCGACGTGGCCGCCTGCCTGTACGAGAACAAAGGAATCGGGACGGACGGACAATATGTCTTCGAAGAAGTGAATCAAGCCACCCCGGAAGGCAATCTCATGGGGATTTCCCCTATCTACGGTTCGCTGGACGGCGGACGGTCGCGCCACTACGTATCCGTAGGCGATTATGACAAGGACGGCTGGCTTGACCTCGTCGTCGCCGGGCTGGACGACTACGAAGACACCGGCGGCGTCACGGACGAGGACGGCAACCCCGTCGTACACCACGACCGGCGCGTGCTCTACCTGTATAAGAACAATAAAGGGAAAGGGTTCACCCGGCAAGAGACCCCTCTGGACGGCGACAAGCCCTTCACGGGGCTGTCGAGAGGTTCCGTCCACTTCGCCGACATGGACAACGACGGCTGGCTGGACATCGTCTCGTCCGGCTACGGCCCGGGCGAAGGCAACCTCCGTATCTACTGGAACAACGGGGACGGCACTTTCTCGGAAGGCGGGCAATACTTTTACGGGTCATACGATTCGTCTTGCTTCCCCTGCGACCTGAACGCCGACGGGTGGACGGACATCGTGGTAACCGGGTATTCCGCCACCAAAGGTCAAAACGCCAAGTCGTTCTACGTGTACCGCAACCGGGGAGGGCGTGCGTTCGAAATGCTGGACGACCTGTTCTGCGGATTTGAGGGAGTGGACGGTTCCACGCCCTCGTTCGGCGACGTGAACCACGACGGGCTGCCGGACATCCTAGCAGGCGGACACGGCGAAAGCCACGAAATCACGACCTGGCTTTACCTGAACCGGGGGGATTTCTGCTTCAAGCCCTGCGGCGCGTGGTATGACACGGAATCGCCATGGACGTTCGGCCGCGTGACGCATGGCAACAACCACCTGATAGATTTCGACAACGACGGCTATCTGGATGCTTGGAACATGGGATGGGCGCACAGCGACGTATGCTCGCGCGAATGCGCCACCGAGCTCTACCGGAACACGTCGTCCGGCGCGGGAGCCGTCCCCAACGAAGCCCCCGCCGCTCCCCAGAACCTGAAAGCCGTGTACGACAAAGCCACGAAGACGGCTACTTTCAGCTGGGACGCGGCTTCCGACGACGTCACGCCCCGAGAGGCATTGCAGTATAACCTGTACCTGAGAAAGTCGGGGTCGGACAGGTTCTTCATGACCGTGCCGGCGGACGTGCAGACCGGCTTTGTCAGGACGGGAGAAATCTCGGGACAGATATCGACGACCTCCTACTCCATGTACATGGACGACGGGGAAGCCACGTATGAATGGGGCGTACAGGCCATCGACAACGGGAAGAGGGGCGGAGCGTTCGCGTTGTCCCGCTTCGACCCGTCCGGCAGCCGCGTGGAAACGCACGCGCTCCCCGGCGTCATGATATACGGCGCGGAAGGCAAGCTGCATTACCGCGTGGACGGAAGCACGACCCTGACCATCATGGATGAATCCGGGACGGCCGTTTCGCGCACGACAGTCGACGGCAGCGGGGCCATCGGCATTCCCCGGCACGGGGTCTGGCTCATAAAAGCCGAAGCGGGAAACAAGGCACAGGTTTTCAAGGTGATATTGTAACCGCGCCCTCGGACAGGATTCGCGTACACTCCTGCGGACAAGGCCATATCGTCCGCGGGAGTGTACGTTCCTTTTCCCCGTCCCCCTCCCGTCCCCCCCCACTTTGGCGCAACCGTCGCATTATTTGAAGCATCCGTCAACTTCCTGGAAGCCGCGGAACATGTACCTTCGCTTCCAGGAAGAAGGAACTGTTTTCATAACCACCAAAGACATACGTCGTCTATGCGCAAAAGCCCAAGAAGCATCCTGCTCGCGCTCGCCTGCGCGGTATCCGGCTCCGCCCCCGCCCAGGACAACCTGAAAGCCATGCAGCAGAAGTTCGTCGACGAGAAGTTCGGGATGTTCATCCATTTCAACATGCCCTCGTTCGTGGACGAAGACTGGCCCGACCCTGACACGCCCGCCGAAACATTCTGTCCGAAGAAGCTGGACTGCGGCCAATGGGCCGAAGCGGCCTTGAGCGCGGGGATGAAGTTCGGATGCCTGACCGCGAAGCACCACAGCGGCTATTGCATCTGGGACACGAAGACCACGGAGTACAACGTCATGAACAGCCCCCTGAAACGGGACGTGGTGCGGGAATACGCGGATGCCTTCCGCAAGAAAGGACTGGACGTGATGTTATACTATTCCATCCTCGACACGCACCACCGCCTGCGTCCGGGGCTTGTCAACCGCAGCCACGTCGACTTGGTGAAGAGCCAACTGAAGGAACTGCTGACCAACTACGGCCCCGTTTCCGCCCTCATCATCGACGGCTGGGACGCCCCGTGGTCGCGTATCTCATACGAAGACATTCCGTTCGACGACATCTACCGCTTCGTCAAGCGGCTCCAGCCGGACTGCCTCGTCATGGACCTGAACTCCGCCAAATATCCGCAGGACGCGCTGTTCTACACCGACATCAAGGCCTTTGAACAGAATGCCGGGCAACACGTCTCCAAGGACGCCAACCGAATGCCGGCCTTGTCGTGCCTGCCGTTGAACTCTTCGTGGTTCTGGAAGAGCGACTTCCCCACGACGGACGTGAAATCGCCCGAATGGATTGTCAACGAGAACCTGATACCTTTCAACAAGGCTTATTGCACCCTCATCCTCAACGTGTCGCCCAACCGGGACGGACTGATCGACGAGAACGCGTTGGAGGCGTTGAGAGACATCGGCCGGCTGTGGAAGGGAATCCCTGACGGCAAGACGACGTTGGGGGAATACGAACGCCCTATCACGGCAGAAAACATCGCCAAGCACCGCCCGGCCGATTCCAGCTGGAGCCACGACTCCTTCCTCATGGATTTCGGCAACGACGACGACTTCGGCTCGGCCTGGCAATCCAACCCGAGAGTGAGAGAGCCATGGTACGAAGTGGAATTCGAACGCAAGCGCCCGTTCAACATGATTTCACTCGTGGACGAAAACGAAAGCTTCAGCGGCTACCGCGTCCACTATCTCAGGGACGGGGTCTGGCATGAGATTCCCGTCACTCCGCAGGACGGGAAGGTGAAAGTGCATCGCTTCGACGAAGTATGGGGGAACAAAGTCAGGGTCACCTTCACCAAGAAAGACGAAAACGGGCGCATGTACCTGAACGAAATAGGCGTGTACGACGAATGCCGCGACTGAAAAAATCCCTCGTCCCGTTCCTCCCCCGTCCGTGAAGCCGCCGGAGGCACGGCCCCGCTTCCCGTGCCGCAAGCCCGGGTCTCCGGCGCTGAAGGGCACGGCATCCGGGGACACCCGCGCCGGCTTGCGCAGGCGGCCGCGGGCGACGGACTTCGTCCCCGCGCCGCGGAAGGGAAAGCCGGCATCGCGCCGGGCACAGGCGGGGACGGAGCCTCAGCCCGCGCCCCCGCCGCCTGCCGCTCCTCCGGCGGCGAACCTGCGGCACCGCCCCCGCAAGCCGGAAGGCCAGGGCGGCCTGACTGCCCCGGCCGGCGCGGAGGCTTGTCCCTGCCCCGCTGACGTTTTGTCAGAATGTCAGTCCCGGCCCCGCGTGGCCCGCGTATGCGCGTCCCTGCCGGGGCGGCGCGGGAAATACGCGATTCTCGCGCCGCCGCCGGGAGGCGGGATGTCGGCCGGAAAGGGGTTTCCGCTTGCAGGATGCGCGGCGGGCGGCCGCTTCCCGCGCCTTTCCGGCAGGGACGCGCAAGCCCGGAGGGCGTTTTCCCTTGCAAAACGTCACTCCGTCCTTGCGCCCTTTCCTGCTCCAAATAGAGGGGAAAAGGGGGTTCTCCGCCGCCCGTCGCGCCGTCTCCAAGAGGAAAATCCGCCGGAATGCGGAGGACGGAGCCGCAACCTGCGGAGAAAAAAAACGTTTTCTCGGCAGAAACGGGATTTTTTCTGCGGAGAAAAACCCGCAGTTTCGGTGAAAGGACGTTAAACGGATGCCCGGAACGTGAAAAAACGTATCCGGGAACGCCTCTTCCTGCTCCTGATCCGCGTTTTCCGGCGGCAGTCCGCGACACGCGGGACGGGCTTTTCCCTTTCATCCTGCTCGCGGAAGTCGGGAAACGGTTGACAGATTGTCGGAACGGGAATCGACCGCGGGGACGGCTTTCCGAGTTAAACATTGTTAAACGGGGGGGGTAATTTTCCAATGTGTTATCTTTGCGGCGCGGAAAAACCCGGGGCGGGCAGACAAAGGGTCCTGCTGTCCCGCCTCCGGGAGCGACATTGAAGAACCGAAAGGACCCGCCGAAGAAAAAAAATGAAGACAAGAAGAAAAGAGCGCAGGCATCCGGCATTTGCCCGGAACTTGCAAAGGATGAAGACTTACGC
>CAYPMY010000073.1:0-10603 GCA_964412085.1 uncultured Paraprevotella sp.
CCACGATTACCGTGACTTCCTGCTGGTGCTACGGCTCGGAGACGATGGACATGAATCCTTATTGGCCGAAGGCCGTGTGGGGCTTTAATGGGACGGAACGTCCGGGAGCCGTGTATCTGGCGGCCGTGTTGGCCGGGCACGCGCAGAAAGGATTGCCCGCCTTCGGCATCTACGGGCATGACGTGCAGGATGCGGACGACGACTCCGTCCCGTCCGATGTCGCCGGGAAGATATTGCGCTGGGCGCGCGCGGCCGCGGCGGTGGCCCAGATGCGCGGGCAAAGCTATTTGTCCATCGGCAGCCAGTGCATGGGGATCGCGGGGAGCATAGTGGATCAGGATTTCTTCCAAGAGTATCTGGGCATGCGCAACGAGAGCGTCGACGAGACCGAAATCCTGCGCCGCATGGAAGAGGGCATCTACGACCATGAAGAGTATGCGAGGGCCATGGCCTGGACGGAGAAACATTGCAAGACGAGGGAGGGTTGGGACAAGAACCGTCCTGAACGGCGGAAGAGCCGGGAGCAGAAGGATGCCGATTGGGAGTTTGTCGTGAAGATGACCCTTATCGTCCGCGACCTGATGAGAGGCAACCCCCGGCTTCGCGAAATGGGATTCAAGGAGGAGGCCGTCGGGCATAATGCCATTGCCGCCGGGTTCCAAGGGCAGCGCCAGTGGACGGACTGGAAGCCCAACGGGGATTTCACGGAAGCTCTGATGTGCAGCACGTTCGACTGGAACGGCATCCGCAAGGCGTACGTGTTGGCCACCGAGAACGACTCGTGCAATGCCGTGGCCATGCTGTTCGGCAACCTGCTGACCGGTTGCGGGCAGATGTTCAGCGACGTGCGCACGTACTGGAGCCCCGAGGCCGTGAAGCGTGTGACGGGGAAGGAGCTGACCGGCCTGGCCGCGGGCGGCATGATACACCTGATCAACTCTGGCGCCACCACGCTGGATGCCACGGGCGGAAGCACCGATGCGGCGGGCGAGCCCTGCATGAAGCCTTGTTGGGAGATGACGGAAAAGGATGCCGAGGCTTGCCTGAGGGCTACCGCCTGGTTGCCGGCAGACCGCGATTATTTCCGCGGGGGCGGTTTTTCCAGCAACTTCTTGTCGAAGGGCGGGATGCCCGTTACCATGTCGCGCCTGAACATAGTGAAGGGCTTGGGCCCGGTGCTTCAGATTGCCGAGGGATGGACGGCAGACGTGGACCCGGAAATCCATGAGGCGCTCAACAAGCGTACCGACCCCACTTGGCCTACTACTTGGTTCGTGCCCCGTTTGTGCGGCAAGCCGGCTTTCCGTGACGTCTATTCCGTGATGAACAACTGGGGAGCGAACCACGGTGCCATCAGTTACGGCCACATCGGACAAGATTTGGTCACGTTGGCATCCATGCTACGTATTCCCGTTTGCATGCACAATGTGGAGGAAGACGAGATGTTCCGCCCGGCGGCATGGAACGCGTTCGGCATGGACAAGGAGGGAGCCGACTATCGCGCGTGCCGGGTATATGGCCCTGTTTACAAATGACGAGCGGGGGAAGCTTGTGTCGGAGGCCGGTGTCCTTGCCGGTGTCGGTTCTCAAATGGCTTTGAAAGACGAAAGATTATATGGCGACTTCAGGACAGATAGAAGAGTTCATAGCCCAGGCCCGTCGTGCGGGGGACACCGGTTTGACCGCCTGCAGCAGCGGCAACCTTTCCTGGCGCGTCGGGGAGGAGGCGTTGGTGTCCGGTACGGGCTCTTGGATTCCCTCTTTGAAGAAAGAGGAAGTGGCTGTATGCCGTGTGGCCGACGGGGAAGTGCTGAACGGAGTGAAGCCCTCGATGGAGAGCGGGTTCCATCTCGGAGTCCTGCGAGGGCGTCCTGACGTGGATGTCGTGTTCCACTTCCAGTCGCCTTACGCCACGGTGGTGGCCTGCATGAGGGAGATGCCCCGGGACTTCAACGTGACGGCGGAAGTGCCTTGCCATGTGGGGAGAGAGATTCCCGTGATACCTTATTTCCGTCCCGGTTCTCCCGAGCTGGCGGAGCAGGTGACGGCGGCCTTGAGAGGCCATGACGCCTGCTTGTTGCGCAAGCACGGGCAGGTGGTGTGCGGAAAAGACTTCGACGAGGTGTTCGAGCGTGCCGTGTTCTTCGAGATGGCTTGCCGCGTCATCGTGCTGTCGGGAGGGCGCCATGAAGTCCTTTCGCAAGAAGAAATCGGCGATTTGGAAACCTACGTGCCGGGCAAGAAGTCATGAGTACGTTCTTGGCGGTGGATTTCGGGGCTGGAAGCGGCAGGGTGATGGCCGGGCGCGTGGCCGGCGGGCGGTTGGAGACGGACGAATTGTATCGCTTCCCCAACCGGCAGGTACGGTTGGGCGGCCATGTGTTTTGGGACTTCCTGGCTTTGTTCGACGGGATGAAAGAAGGGCTTCGGCGCGCGGCGGCCAAGTACGCCGATGTGGAAAGCATCGGCATCGACACGTGGGGCGTGGATTACGGGCTGGTGGACGAAGCCGGCAATCTGATGGGGAACCCCCTTTGCTACCGCGACGCTTCCACGGCCGGCACGCCGGAAGAAGTGTTCGCCCGCATAGACGCGGCGGCACATTACGCTGAAGCCGGCATACAGGTGATGCCCATCAACACGATGTTCCAGCTCTATGCCCGGAAAAGGGAGAATGAGGGTTGGCTGCGTGAGGCTCGTTATCTGCTGTTCATGCCCGATTTGTTCGCTTATTACCTTACGGGCGTGCCCGGCAACGAATACTGCATCGCGTCGACATCTGAGCTCTTGGACGCACGTAGACGCGCATGGAATATGCCGCTGATACGCGGACTGGGCTTGCCGGAACATCTGTTCGGAGAGCTGTTGGAGCCGGGGACCGTCCGTGGGACGCTGTTGCCGGCAGTGGCCGCCGAAGTCGGCTTGTCCCCGGAAGTCAAGGTCGTGGCGGTAGGCTCGCACGATACGGCCAGCGCCGTGTACGCCGTTCCTTTCCGCAAGGGGAGGGAGACGGCCAGTGCTTTCCTTAGTTCCGGCACGTGGTCGTTGCTGGGCGTCGCCTTGGACGAGCCTGTGCTGACCGAAGAAGCCCGGCTTGCGGGGTTCACCAACGAAGGCGGCGTGGGCGGGCGTGTCTGCTTCCTGCAAAACATCACGGGCTTGTGGATATTGCAGTGCCTTGTCCGTCAATGGGAAACTCGGGGATGGAGTTCCGATTACGATTCCCTGATAGCCGAGGCGGAACAAGCAGAGGGTGTCCCGTCCATAGATGTCGATGCGCCGGAATTCAGACATCCGGCCGATATGGAAAAGGCCATTGCGGACCATTGCCGTGTACGGGGAACGGAAGTGCCGGTCACGCAAGGCGAATACGTGCGTTGCGTGTTGCAGTCGTTGGCCGGACGTTACCGGACGGGGATACGGCAGCTGAATGCCCTCTTGCCCCGGCCCGTGGAGTGCCTCCATGTCATCGGTGGCGGATGCCGCAACCGTTTGCTCAACCGTCTGACCGAGGAGGCTACGGGCATCCCCGTGCTGTCCGGCCCGGTAGAGGCCACGGCTATCGGCAACCTGTTGGTGCAAGCCGAGGCGTGCGGAAGAATCAAGAACAAGGATGAAATCCATGCTATAATCCAATGAATCATGGAAGGTTGTCGAGTAAGGCAGTATGATGTGCCTGTTAAGCGTTATTGCCGGACGTTGGAACTGCGGGACAATCCCGAACTGATTGCCGAATACCGCCGGCTTCATGGCCGGGAGGAGATTTGGCCGGAAATCTGGCGGGGCATCCGTGAAGTGGGCGTTCTGGAGATGGAAATCTACATATCGGGCACCAAGCTTTTCATGATAGTGGAAACTCCGTTGGATTTCGATTGGGACGAAGCCATGGCGAGATTGGCCGCCTTGCCGCGCCAGCAGGAATGGGAAGACCGCATGTCTGTGTTCCAACGGGCAGAACCGGGTACTTCTTCGGCAGGGAAGTGGCGACCGATGGAAAGGATGTTCCACCTTTATGAATGAATTCAAACACCTGTCTGATATCAAAAGAATGAGAACATGAAAGATAGTCGGAAAATTCCAGTCGTGGGCGACGGCACGCGGGCGGCCATCGTCCCCTTTGTCTTGATTACGAGTTGCTTTGCCCTGTGGGGCTTCGCCAACGACATCACTAATCCCATGGTGAAGGCCTTTTCCAAGATATTCCGCATGAGCGTGACGGAGGGGGCGCTCGTGCAAGTCGCCTTCTACGGTGGCTACTTCGCCATGGCCTTTCCTGCGGCCATGTTCATCCGCAGATATTCCTACAAGGCCGGGGTCATGCTTGGCTTGGGGCTGTATGCCGTGGGGGCGTTCCTCTTCTTCCCGGCCAAGCTCACGGGCGACTACTACCCGTTCTTGCTGGCCTATTTCATCCTCACGTGCGGCCTCTCGTTCCTGGAAACAAGTTGTAATCCTTATATACTGTCCATGGGGGCGGCGGACACTGCCACGCGCAGGCTCAATCTGGCACAGGCTTTCAATCCCGGCGGATCGTTGCTCGGCATGTATGTGGCGATGAACTTCATCCAGAACAGGCTGAATCCAATGGACACGGCGGAGCGGGCTCTCTTGTCCGACGCGGAGTTCGAGGCCGTCAGGGATGCCGATCTGTCCATCCTGATTGCCCCGTATCTGGCGGTTGGACTGGTGATACTGTCCGTGTTGGCCCTCATCCGTTTGACCCGTATGCCGCGCAACAACGACCAGACCCATGGGATTGATTTCTTCCCCACGTTAAGGCGCATCTTTTCCGTACCGCGTTACCGCGAGGGGGTCCTGGCGCAGTTCTTTTACGTGGGGGCGCAGATTATGTGCTGGACGTTCATCATTCAATACGGCACGCGCTTGTTCATGGCGATGGGGATGGAAGAACAGTCGGCCGAGGTGCTGTCGCAAAAGTACAACATCTTCGCGATGGCAATATTCTGCACCAGCCGCTTTATCTGCACGTTCCTCCTGCGTTACCTCAATCCGGGACTTTTGTTGCGGACGTTGGCCGTAGCCGCCGCGATGTTCACGGTCGGCGTGATGTTCTTCCAGGACATTTGGGGAATGTATTGTCTGGTCGGTGTCTCGGCTTGCATGTCGCTCATGTTCCCTACGATTTATGGAATAGCCCTTCAGGGGATGGGAGACGATGCCAAATTCGGGGCTGCCGGCCTGATTATGGCCATCCTTGGCGGTTCGGTGTTGCCTCCGCTGCAAGCATCCATCATCGACTTGCGTACGCTTTGGGGAATGCCCGCCGTCAACCTGTCTTTTGTCCTGCCGTTCGTCTGCTTCGTCGTCGTGACGGTTTACGGCCACAAGGCTTATCGTCGTGGTTGGGCATAAAGAGGCTTCTGTGGCTTCGGGATTCCATCGGTTTAACCAGGAGCGTTCGGCCTCGTGAAAAAACATGGCGGAAAGCCACCCGGGCGGCAACGGCCTTGATGTGATTCGTTTGGGAAATGAGATTCGGTTCCGGGAAAAGCCCCGGACTCCTTGTGGCAACGGTTCCCTTGCAGGCCGTCCCAAGGGCGATTGGCAGGCAGTAAGCCCTTGCCTGTCCGCGTGTCAATCCACCTGCGGCGGCGTATTTTCAGGGAGACCTTGCGGACGCGGACGGGAGCCCCGTTCGCATCGACTCGTCAAGGCTGACTTCCCGCCATGCCGATACCCCTCCGGCCTTACGGGAGGGAATGGCCGCTGAAACGGCAAGCCAACGAGGGGGAATCTTATTTGAAAAAGTAGAAGAAAACGGACATCCTTGTTTGCTAATCAGGAAACAAATGGCCATTTTTGCAACCGTAACGGGGGACGACATGAACAGATAGCCGATAACGATAATGCTTAGTGACGAGGCGAAAGCCTTCATAAGGTTCCAGCCCCTTAAGGCTCAACAAAAGATAACATATAATATCCGGAAGATTGAGGAAAGAGTTATGGATAAGGAACTCTTCAAAAAGTTGGGGAACTCTGAGATATGGGAGCTACGGATCCTGTTCAACGGGATATGTTACCGTCTGTTTGCCTTTTGGGACACTGATTTAGGGGTGTATGTATGGGCATGAAAACGAAGTGAGCATTGTGTAAGGATGGAGAGGTGAGCCGTTGAGCCTTTATTTATAGGGAGTTACAGAGGTTTGAGGAGTTGAGGGCTGGAAAAACGAAACGAGCAAAAAGTTGAATTTGCTTTAATTTGGGTTTAATTATCTGGGTGCGCCCGTTAAATGCTGGTTTAAGCTGGCTTTAGTCGGGCTTTAATTTGGTTTAATCGGGAGGGGCTTTCGGTGGCTCTGGACGTGGAAGCTGGAGGCTGACGCACCGACCGACGACGACGGCATCAGGCCGCTGGACGTGACCGCAGAAAACGGCGCGCCTGGCGGCTCTTTTTGTGTCTGACGGGCTGGCGGCAGGGCGAGGCAGGGAAATGGCCGAGAATGGGCTTTAATGCGCGTTTACAGAGGTTTGCGTGCGTGTGTGTGGTTGTAAGGGTGCGGCTGGCGTGGGCTGCTGTGGGGCATTTTCGTGGCTTCACGCAAATGGTGGCTGCTGGGTGGATCAGGGCGACAGAGGGGGACGGCTGGAGGCATGGACAGGGGCGAGTGGTGGCCGCTCATGAGCGCGGAGGTGCCAGCGACAGGGGCGTTAAATGGGGTGTTAAATGAGCCGTTAAATGGGTGGGCTGGAGACTCGAAAAAAGCACCCCCCCAAAGTGCCCGTTTCGTATGGTCTGGGAGGGGTGCGAAATGGGGCAAAAATGGGGTTGGGAGGATAGTTGGGTGGACAAGTAGTGGGTGGACAAATCGAACAAGCAACGCCCCCTTTAATGGAAAAAACGAGGGCAAAAAACGGCATTTTTGCGGAGAATGTACCCCCTTTAATTCCAAAAAACGACCCGTTAAACGGCGGTGTAAAAATATGGGTTAATTGTGGTATGTATCAATGCGTTAGCGGCATTTAACGCCCATTTAACGCGCAGAAAACAGGTATTTACTGCTTTTTTGGTATTTTCAGGGCTATAATACGGGCATAGCGTGACCACCCTGTTACCCTACATTTGCAGTACGCGGCATGTCCACAGCCTGCGCACTTTTTTCTAACCTCATGCGCAGCTGTGCCACCTGTTCGCGGAGCTGTCCGAGTTCCTCTGCCTGCTGCTGTATGACTGCGTCCTTCTTGTCAATCATCAGCAACAGGCGGTCAACCATTGGGTCGCCGCTGCTTTGGGCTTCACGCTGGTACATATCCCCCTGACCCGTCAGCAACCAGGTGGCATTAACGCCAAATTTTGAGGTTAATAACGCCATAAGGTCGCTCCCCGCGTTCATTCGGCCTTTCAGTATTTCCGTAAACGTGGAGGGCTTAACGCCCAGCATTTGAGCAAAAGCCATTTTTGTTAGCTCTTTGTGCGCTTCTAATGTGGCCGTTAAAGCGGTTAATACTCTGCTGTTTATATGTTCCTTGTCCATTATTTCAGTAAACAATTACATTTTTTTTTGTAGAAAATTTCGGTAGTTTCCAGAATTTCCGTAATTTTGTAGCGTTGTAATGTATTACAGCGCAGCCAAAGTTACTAAAAATTGGCCAAACGACCGAATGTTAAACCCATGAAAGTAAAGGATATGACACCGAGAAAACAAATTGAGGTCAGCAAGCAGACCCGTGAAATGCTTGTAAAACTGTTCAAGACGACCAAAGTTAGCGTGTGGGCGCGCCCTGGCCTACCGCGACAACAGCCCCAAGAGCCAGCGTATACGCAAGGCTGCGGAGCAGAATGGCGGGGTGCTGCTGGTGTTGAGCAACGCTATGGAGACGCTGCACGACGCTGAAAACTACATGCGTCAGTATTTCCCTGACGACGTAATGATAGAGGGGAACAAGACCACGGGGCACATTGACTTGCTGAAACGTGGCGAAGTGGTAAAGAGCTGGGACGACGTGCCCCTCAGTTACCTGCGTGAGATCCAGAAAGAAGCCGCAACGTTGTGCCTGTAATCCTGTAAGAGCCGACACCATGGAAATGTATGACAATGCACTGTGCATAAGCCACGCGGAGCTGACCGACGGCATTATGAGCGTGGCGGCATTGCAGAAGATGCGCCAACGCGGCCAGGTGCAGCAGGTGCGCCGTGCCTGTTACGGCACCAGCGCGTTATACGTGGTTGAGAGCCTGCCCGTGCAATACAAGGCAGAGGTTTACCGCCGCTGGCCAGACCTGAAAGAGCAGGCCGAAAGCCGCCCATTTGTGGACAGCGTGGAGCCAGACGGCAAGGCCATGCGGTTTTTTGCCGACTACGTGTTGAGCGACGGGCGGCACCTGACCACCGACAAGCAGACGGAGTACGCCAATAACTGCGCCATACTTGCCGCATTCGGGCAGATGCTTGACAGAGCCAACAGCCACCGCATGCGGCAGGGCAAAGCCAGGGTAAACGCCGGCGAGTTTTGGGCGAAAGCTGCGGCGGCCCTGCCCCGCCTGTGCGACCGCTGGCCTAACAGCCTGCCGCAAAGCCCGCGCCGCCTGCGCATGAAACACGCCGAATACCAAAAGGCGGGCTACGGGAGTATGATAGCCGCAAGTTTCAGAACAAAAACGCCGCCAAGGTGCTGGACGACGAACAGCAGGCCGCCATTAAGGTGCTGCTTGCCCACCACAACAACCTGCCCGACACGGAGGTGGCACGGCGTTACAACCTGGTGGCCGACGTGAAGCAGTGGCCGCAGATAACAGCCAGCACGGTGGCCGTGTGGCGCGAGAAATGCGACCTGGCGACGGCAGCGGCACGTCGCTGCGCGTCGAACTTCCGCGACGAGCGCAGCATGCAGGCAGGTGAAGCGCAGCCGCCCGACCGCGCCGTTCCTGCTGTGGACGCTGGACGGCTGGACATGCGAGCTACTGTTCCAACAGACGACGACCTACCACAACCGCCTGACGCTGGAGGTGGTGCTCGACCCGTGCTGCCGCTATCCCATTGGCTACGCCATAGGGAGCCACGAGACGCCCGCGCTAATAGCCGAAGCCCTGCGCGATGCCGCGCGCCACAGCCGCGAGCTGACAGGCGTAATGCTTCGCAGCAATCAGATACAATGCGACCACTACGGCATTAAGACCATGACCGACCTTTACAACGTCATGGTCAAAAACCCTGACCCCCGCGCGGGTAAAGAATGCCAAGGTCAAAGACATAGAGCCTTATTTCGGCTACATTAACAAGACGTACTGCCAGAAGTTTGACAATTGGAGCGGCTACGGCGTGACGACCGACCCGAAGAAGCAGCCGAACAGCGAAGCACTCAACGCGCTGCGCCACACGTTTCCCGACGAGCAGGGCGTGCGCGAACAGATACACCAAATAATGGCCTACGAGCGCGCCAGCAAGCGCGAGCAGTTCATGCAGATGTATGCCGACCTGACGGAGGAGCACAGGCTACTGCTGTCGAAAGAAAATTATTTGCTTTATTTCGGGCAGACTACGGGCTTCACCAACGCCCTGGAGGGCTGCGGGCTTCGCCCCACGCTGCTGGGCGTTAAGCATGATTATGACTGCTGGGACTTGACCTTTAGAGAGCACGCGGGCGAAAAATGGCAGGTGCGCTTTGACCCCGACGACATGAGCGAGGTGCTGACCGTGAACGAAGACGGTAGCCGCCGTTACATGCTGCGCGAAAAGTACGTGCAGCCCATGGCTCTGGCCGACCGCAAAGAGGGCGACGCGCAGCAGCTGGAGGCCGTCAGGACGTTTAACAAGGAGCTGGAAGGCCACGTGACAAAGCAGATCTGCGGCGCGTATGAGACAGTCGACCGCATGATAGCCGACAACGAGCGGCAGACCGCCCTCCTGTTAAGCCGCCTGCTGCTGACTGACAGCCACGGGCAGCACAAGTTACCCGCCGCACAGCAGCGTATGAGCCAGGCCGCCATTGCCGACGTGGAGTATGAGACAGTGGAGCCAACGCCGAACACGCCCGCGGGGTGGCAGAACGAAGACCCCGAAAATTTCGATATTTTCTAACACCCATTAAACAGACATTAAACCATGGTAAAGGACGAAAGAATCCAGATAGCGCGGCGACTTAAAGAGTACTGCGAAAAAAAATGGGCAGCCAGAACAAGGCAGCCCGCAGCCTTAACGGCGTGAGCACGGCCACCGTCAGCAAAATGTTTTCAGGTGATTGGGACACCATAAGCGACGATATGTAGCGCGCGGTGGGTGTCCAGCTGGGACACGACAGCAGCGCGTGGCAGATCGTGAAAACGCAGGCGTACAAGCGCATGGCCTTTTTGATGTAACAGGCCAAAGAGGAAAGCCTCGTCATAGCCATTACGGGCTTTGCAGGCTGCGGTAAGACCGAGGCCATAAAGAGCTACACCAAGACGACGCGCAACGTGTACCACTTAAGGTGTAGCGAGTATTGGAACCGCCCGACGTTCATAAACAAGCTGCTGCGGCCCTGTGCAAAGACGTGGGCGGTAGCGTGGCCGACCAAATGGACGCCGTAATGGAGACGCTGAACAGTGCCGATGCCCCTCTTGTCATTCTGGACGAGGCCGACAAGCTGCGCGACCAGGTGCTTTATT
>CAYPMY010000074.1:0-10075 GCA_964412085.1 uncultured Paraprevotella sp.
TGCGTTTTATTAAGCACTAACTTGTTTATATAGAAAAAGCATAAAATGTTCCATTAATCTTGCTTGAGCTTCCCCGATGAGAGCATTTTCATGAACCGGTCATCCATGTCCCCTGTAAGATCGACTATGGTCAGTGTCTTCTCGTCCGAATCCAGATTCAACACGACCAATTCCAGTATCACTTCATCGCGTCTACGGACAAAGACTTTATTATTTTGCCCGGGTTGGTTCTCTGCCAACGGGGAAAATCTGTTTTTGTTCTTTTCTATGAGATGTTCGGCTTTCCGAAAGAGCTCCTCGCTTTGCTTCGTCACCGTGATGACCCGCGCGCTTTTCAATTTAGAAAGGAGATATTCCGGGACTCCTTCATCTCTGTCTCCGTTCGAGGCCGCCATGGCATCCATGAGTTTTTCCATCATTTTCGGACTGACGGTCTGGCATTGTATTTCGTCTTCCTCCCCGGAGCATTGTTCCATGAACTTAGACGCGAAATCCTGCCCCCACGTATGGATTGAACATACTATTGACAATAAGCAAAGAACGCGTTTCATTTTATTGTCCTTTTTGTGTCTCTTTGAACTGCTCTTGCAGGAGAGAATCCTGTTCGGGAGTTTCTCCCAAACTTTGCGACACCATTTGTAAGGCATCGGATATTTGATTGTAAGCCATTTCCGGATCATTGTACGAATCCTGGTAGTTCTCGTAATTGTAATCGTCCTCCCCGGCGGCTTCATGGCGGAAAGAACTTTGTGCGGCATCACCTAACGTGAGGATGATGGCTACTGAGGCAACGGCTTTGTAGAAAGGCATCATCCGGCGCGTCCACGTGATTCTACGCGCTTTCACCGGCGCGTCCTTTTCTATTTGCGCCATGATCCTGGCCTCGAAATCCTCTCCCAATTTCACTTCCTGCCACATTTTCCCGCTGACAAAAAGTTGCCTGTAAGGCATCAGATGGCTCGGTATGCGGGTCTGGCTGAAGAAGATTCTCAGTATGGCTTCTTCTTCCAGCGAGGTTTCACATTGCCAATAGCGTTCCAAAAGTTGCTCTATGTACTTATAGTCCATATCCTTGTATTTCTGTGTACTTTTGCTTGATTCGTTGTCTGGCGCGGAACAAATAGACTTTCACCTGCTCTTCGCTCAGATCCAGAATCGTTGCAATCTCTTTATAGCTTTTGCCTTCTATTTCTCTCAATTGGACGATGTCCTGTTGGGTTTGGGGCAATTCCTTCAACAGCCTTTGAAGAAGTCCTATCCCTTCACGAACCGTCAGGTTATCGTATGGAGTAGAAGTGTCGGGACGGCTATGCAGGCTTTCATCCAAGGTGACATATCGCGCTTCCTTTTTTTCGCTTCTGTCCAAGGAGATGCGCCTGCATATGGTCAGGCAATAAGCCTCTATGGAGTTCAGCCGCGACCATTCGTCGCGCTTGCCCCACACCCTCATCAGTGTTTCCTGAACGATATCTTCCGCTTCCGCCGTGTCGGATGTGATACGAAGAGCCAGCCGATAGAGTTTGTCTTTCAAGGGCAACACATCGTTCCGAAAACTGATTTCTTCCATCTCTCTGTAATAATGACGGGCAAGTGCCTGAAAAGTTACACTCACCCGCCATTTTTTTTGGAACATTTTTCTTCTTGTCCTATCTCTCTATAATTGTGCCGGATACTCCATCGATAGCCGTGGCTAAAGTGATAATGACTTTACTTACCCCGGCATGGATGGCTTCAAACGAGTTTTCCAATTTCGGGATCATTCCGCCTTGTATAATGCCTTCCTCCACGTAACGTTTAAATTCGCTTTCGTTGATATGAGGAATGAGACTGTCATCGTCTTCGGCATCTCCCAGTACGCCTTTCTTTTCAAAACAATATATCAGGGTGACATCGAATGCGCCAGCCATGGCTTTGGCGGTTTCCCCGGCAATGGTATCGGCATTGGTGTTCAGGATACGCCCCTGTCCGTCGTGCGTCAGGGGAGCCATGACGGGTACGATACCCTTACGCACCAAGTCGGCCAAAAGCGTACCATTTACTGCGTCTACATCTCCTACGAAACCGTAGTCCACATCCTTCACCAGACGTTTGTGAGAACGTATCACATCCACGTCCGCACCGGTCAAGCCTAAGGCGTTGACACCTTGCGCCTGAAGGCGTACCACGATGTTTTTGTTTACCAGTCCGCCATACACCATGGTAGCCACGTTCAGCATGTCAGCGTCTGTGACGCGGCGGCCGTTAATCATTCGGCTTTCTATTCCTAACCGGGCTGCAATTTTGGTGGCGGAACGTCCTCCTCCGTGGACCAGTATCTTATGGCCTTCAACGGCAGTGAAAGCTGCCAGCAGTTGGCGAAGCGAGTCTTCCTCCTCTACGATTTTGCCGCCCACTTTGACGACGGTGAGTTTTTCTTTAATCATTCCAAATAAGTATAACCATAAAGTCCCGAGCGGTAGTTGTTCAGGAACTCCTTACCCTCTTCGAGCGAAATCTTTCCGCTTTGAATGGATTTGGACACCCATATCTCGAGGCGGCGAACCAGCTTCTTCGGTTCGTACTGGACGTATTCCAACACCTCGGCTACGGTTTCACCGTCAATGATTTGGTCGATGGTATATCCTTTGTCCGTCACGGAAATATGTACAGCATTGGTGTCGCCGAACAGGTTGTGCATGTCGCCCAATATTTCCTGGTAGGCACCGACCAGAAACACGGCGAGGTAATAGTTTTCGCTTTTCTTCAACGTATGCACTGGCAGGCTGTGGGAAATATGGCTGTTGGTCACGAAGCTAGCGATCTTTCCGTCCGAATCGCAGGTGATATCCTGTATCGTGGCGTGCGTGTCCGGGCGTTCGTCCAGTCGCTGTATCGGCATAATGGGGAAGAGTTGGTCTATAGCCCATGCGTCCGGCAGGCTCTGGAACAGCGAGAAGTTACAGAAATACTTGTCCGCCAGTAATTTGTCAAGTGCCATAAGTTCTTCCGGTATATGTTTCTGTGTTTGCGCCAGCAGGTTGACTTCACGTGTTACGCTCCAATACATGCTTTCGATGTCGGCACGCGTCCGCAAGTCCACGATGCCATGGCTGAACAAGTCCAGTGATTCTTCTCTGATTTGCTGGGCATCGTGCCAGTCTTCCAGAAGGGTGCGCGGGTTCAGGTTGTCCCAAATCTCATACATATCCTTTACCAGTTGGTGAGCTTCCGGCGAAGGCTCGAAGTCCTCGTCCATACTGGGAAGAGAGGCTGTTTCCAGTACTTGCATGATAAGCACCGAATGGTGGGCGGACAGTGACCGTCCGCTTTCCGTAATCAGGTTCGGATGCGGAAGGTTGTTTTTATTGGATGCATCAACGAAAGTATAGATACAGTCGTTCACATATTCCTGAATGGAGTAGTTCACAGAGCTTTCGCTGTTGCTGGAGCGTGTACCGTCGTAGTCTACTCCCAGTCCGCCGCCGCAATCTACGAACTCCACGCCATAACCTAAATGATGGAGTTGGATATAAAATTGCGAAGCTTCGCGCAAGGCGGTCTGTATGCGGCGTATTTTGGTAATCTGGCTGCCGATGTGGAAATGGATAAGCTTCAGGCAGTCTTTCATTCCTTTGGTTTCCAACATATCGAGTGCTTCCAACAATTCACTGGATGTCAGACCGAACTTGCTGGCGTCGCCCCCGCTTTCTTCCCATTTCCCGCTACCGGACGAAGCCAACTTGATACGGATGCCTATATTGGGCCTTACGTTGAGTTTCCGGGCAACCTCGTAGATGGTGTTCAGCTCGTTGAGTTTCTCTACCACCAAGAAGATACGTTTGCCCATCTTTTGGGCCAATAAGGCCAATTCTATATAATTATGGTCTTTGTAGCCGTTGCAGATGATGGGAGAGGCCGAGTCGGTATTGACGGCGACGACCGCATGCAATTCCGGTTTGGAACCTGCTTCCAGCCCTAAGTTGAATTTCTTGCCATGGCTGATGACCTCTTCTACCACGGGACGTATCTGGTTGACCTTAATGGGATAAATGATAAAGTTCTCTCCCTTGTAGCCATATTCCTTGGCCGCCTTCTCGAAACAGTTACTGGTTTTCTCGATACGGTTGTCCAGAATGTCGGGGAACCGTACCAATACGGGAGCCGACATGTCCCGAATGGCCAATTCGTCCATCAGTTCCCTCAAATCGACCTTCACGCTGTCCTTTCTCGGGGTCACATAAACGTGTCCTTTTTCGTTGATTCCAAAATAGTTGACCCCCCATTCGTTGATGTCGTACAATTCTTCGGAGTCTTCAATACGCCATTTTCTCATTACGTTCTTTACAGGTTTAATTGTTCACGAAGCAAACGGACGGAGTCCTTTATCTTACCGTAGTCCTCTAACAAGCTGACATCCAATATGTATTGCGCACGGCTGTAAAAGGGTTCGCGTATCGCGAGGGAGTCCTGGATATATTGTTTCATTTCTTCCTCCGTTTTGTCTTTCAGCAGAGGGCGTTCCACTTTTCCCATTTTCAGATGCCAGAACAGTACTTCCGGAGAGGCTTTCAAGTACACCGTCCGGGCCTGCCGGTTCATGTAGTCCATGTTGTCGAAGAAGCAAGGCGTTCCTCCTCCGCAGGAAATGATGACATTCTCAAACTCGGCTACTTCATGCAGGATCTTCTGTTCGATTTCGCGGAATCCGTTTTCCCCGTTTTCCGCAAATATTTGGGGGATTGTCCGGCGGTAGCGTTCTTCGATATACCTGTCTAAATCATAAAACGGGAGAACCAGACTTTGGGACAACGCCTTTCCCACTGTCGTCTTTCCGGCTCCCATGTAACCGATTAAGATGATACGTGTCATTTTTTCCTGCTATATGTTCTTTTGCGTGCCGCCTTGGGCTTCTCGCCTTGTCCCCTGACCACGCTCATGCACTCATCCAGTGTCAGTTCTTTGGCTCGTTCCGCCAGTGTCTTCGGCAAACGGTAATTATTACCTTTGTAAGCTATGTAAGGGCCGTACCGCCCACTGAGCACTTCCAATTCCGGATTCTCTTCGAATTTCCTCAATCGGCGTTCCATTTCGGCCTGCCGTTTTTTGATGATGAGCTTGATGGCATCTTGGAGGGTGACACCCATCGGGTCGCTACCTTTGGGAAGCGAGACATATTTCTTGTTGTGCAAGACGTAAGAGCCGAAACGTCCGGTACCAACGGATACGGACATGCCTTCAAAAGTGCCGAGGCCTCGAGGAAGCTCGAACTGTCCGAGGGCTTCTTCCAAAGTGATGGTTTCTATGCTTTGTTCGTTCTTCAACTGGGCGAACCGCGGCTTCTCCTCATCTTCTGCCGTCCCGATTTGCACCACCGGACCGAAACGTCCGATTTTGACGAACACAGGCTTTCCGCTTCGCGGGTCTGTACCCAACAATCGCTCGCCCACCTTGTGTCTGGATTTGGCATTGAGGGTTTTTTCCACCTCCTGTTCGAAGTCTCCGTAGAAGTCTTTCATCATCTGCGTCCATTCCGTCTTCCCTTCTGCGATGTCATCGAACTTCTTTTCCACCTCGGCCGTGAAGTTATAATCCATAATTTCGGGGAAGTATTGTAAAAGGAAGTCGTTGACCACCGTCCCCACATCCGTTGGAAATAGTTTGCCCCTTTCGGCTCCGATGGCGGTTCGTTTGGCTTGTTGGCTGATGGCGTCTCCTTTCAGCGTAAGGGTAATCAGTTCCCTTTCTTCCCCTCCCTTGTCTCCTTTGGTCACGTATTCGCGTTGTTGTATGGTACTGATGGTAGGAGCGTAAGTGGAAGGCCGGCCGATGCCCAATTCTTCCAACTTTTTAACCAAACTCGCTTCGTTGTAGCGTGGCGGGTGTTGGGTGAACCGTTGCAGGGCCTGTATCTCCTTCCGTTCCAGTTGCTGCCCGATTTCCATCGGGGGAAGCAGGCTGTCTTCCGCCGTCTCGTTTCCCGCGTCCTCGTCAAAACTTTCCCGATATACCTTCAGGAACCCGTCGAATTTGATGACTTCTCCTGTGGCGACAAAAGCAGCGTCTTGTCCGCTTATCTGGATGGTAGCGGTAGTCTTTTCTATTTCAGCATCGGCCATTTGGGAGGCGACCGTACGTTTCCATATCAAATCGTACAAGCGGCGTTCCTGCGGCGTACCCTCTATTCCCGTCTGATCCATATAGGTGGGGCGGATGGCCTCGTGGGCTTCCTGCGCCCCTTTCGTCTTGGTATGGAATTGGCGGTTCTTGACGTAACGTCTGCCCATCAGCCCCTCGATGACGACCATACTGGCATTGATACAAAGCGAAGACAAATTGACGGAGTCCGTGCGCATGTAGGTGATGTATCCCGATTCATACAAGCGTTGGGCTATCATCATGGTTTGCGCCACGGTAAAACCGAGCTTGTGGGCCGCTTCCTGTTGCAGTGTGGAAGTGGTGAACGGAGCTGCTGGCGTGCGTTTTTGCGACCGTGTAGCAATGTCGCGGATGGTAAAGGCCGCTCCTTTGCAGCTTTCAAGAAAACAAGTGGCTTCCTCCTTGTCCTTGAAACGTTGGTTCAATTCGGCCTTGATTTCCGTGCCTTCCTTGTTGCCCACAGGCGTGAAAACGGCTACTACGCGATAACTTTCTTCGCTTTTGAAGTGTTGGATTTCCCGTTCGCGTTCCACAATCAGGCGCACGGCCACGCTTTGCACGCGCCCGGCCGAAAGTGCGGGTTTTACCTTCCTCCAAAGCACAGGGGAAAGTTTGAAGCCCACGATACGGTCGAGCACCCGCCGTGCCTGCTGGGCGTTTACCAGATTGACATCGATGTCTCGCGGGTGTTCGATGGCTTGCAGGATGGCAGGTTTGGTGATTTCGTGGAACACGATACGTCTGGTCTGTTCCGGTTTCAGGCCAAGCACTTCATACAAATGCCACGAGATAGCCTCTCCTTCACGATCCTCATCGGAAGCCAGCCAGACAGTCCTGGCTTTCTTGGCTTCCGCTTTCAGTTCGTTCACCAGTTTGGTCTTTTCGGAAGGTATCTCATATTGCGGTGTGAAGTCCGTGGTGTCGATGCTGAACTCTTTTTTCTTTAAGTCACGGATGTGCCCGTAACTCGATAATACTTTGTAGTCCGCCCCCAAAAACTTTTCAATGGTTTTGGCCTTGGCGGGAGACTCCACGATTACCAAATTTTTCTGCATGGTCTGTACCTTTAAAATTTCGGCAACAAAAGTAGGAAAAAAAGATAGATTACACCTTATATATATATGACATTTTTTGAATAGGCGAAACCGTATGCGCTACGTCCCCCTTTGGGAAAGAGGGTCAGGGGAATTGTGCCAACAGCTTTTCGACACCTTTTCTCACGGATGCCAGGCCGAAGTCCTCCGGGTGCAGTTCTTTCAAGGGAATCCACAACAGTTCGGCCGCGTCGTCCATGGCATGGGCCTGGTTGCTGTCTGCCACCGTACAGCGGAAGAAGCAATCCACGGTGTGTACCAGAAACCCGGAATACAGGTAGGTATTGGGCAAGGAAAACAGAAATTCCGTACGGGTTACTTCCAGCCCGGTTTCTTCTTTGACTTCCCGTACCACTCCCTCCTCGCTGCTCTCGAAACAATCCGAAAAACCGCCGGGCAGGTCAAGCATGCCTTTGGCCGGCTCCTTTCCTCTCCGGCACGCCAACAGTTCCTGCCGTTCGTTCAGGATGACCGCGACAGTAGCCGCACTCGGGTTGAAATAGTACACGAAGCCGCAATCTTCGCATTGTTTCGATTTTTCGTTGTGTTCCACGAAGCGTGGAGAGCCGCATTTAGGGCAGAAGTGGAATTGTGCAAAAGGATGTTCGTGCATCAAGATGACAGTCTGTTTTTTTAAGCCTATTTTCTTTTGGACTGCAAAGCTATGAAATAAATCCGGGAAACCTGCATCATTTAGATCAATACCCGTCGGACGAATTGGAACAAGGCATATTTAAGACGACCGATTTTTCCCCGACGCTTGCAGTAATTGGCACGGGGCGACGCGGCCATGGCACCGACTCTGCCGGCTGTACGGGCAAGCAGTCCGCAAGTCCGCTTGGCGTAGTCGCACAACGCCATGGCCGGCCGTCAAGTCGGGAAGGAACCGTTCCCACGCGCTTGCGGGACGGGAAACCGCCATGGCGTCATAAGTTCAAAACGCCATGCCAAACGTGGGAAGGGATGCCGCGGCCGGCAATCCCTTATCTTTAAGATGAATCCCCGCATGCAAGGGGAACGCTACCGCACGGACAGCGGACTCATTCCCTTACGCTTTCTTGTCCCTCTTCCAGCGTCATGCCCAAATAAGAACAGGAGAAGTTCTTTCCTTTTACGGACGGGAACTGGCTGCGCACATCCACATCCTGACGTGAACGCAAATGCTCCACTATCCGATTGTAGCATTCCTGTACATTATGAGCCTTGCAACGTGCCTTGAACCGCGTGTCCTTGTACTGGAACTTAGCGGTGCCGGGAATGGGTACCACACGTTTGAAAAGGATTTCCCCCTCATACCATCCAGGGCGGTTGTTAATGGAGAAACGGGGCGTCGGCTTCCTTTCCGAGCTTTCGGCCAGAGGATGCGTTCTGCCTCCGTTCACCTTAAATTCGGCCAAAGTCGTGGCCGTCGTCTTAATCACAATAAAATACACACGGGGGCGCACCTTGTAACGCTTGGGATAAGGCATCGGGCTGTCCATGTATTGGCGCAAATCCTTAATGAAAGCCTCATCCAACGTGATACCCGGCAGGGAAGACAGGAAATCGAAAGCCTCTTCCGCCGAACTCACCACGCACTCCTCGTCAAAATAGCGAATGTATAAATTCATCAATCCATTATTAAATAAAACCATAAGACCCGAACAATTATACCCCACGGATATAATTAGTCGAAGACAGGCGCAAAGTTACATAAAATCTTCCGTCCGCACAAATTTTGTCTGATTTAATCCGCCTCGGCGATGGCAAAATAAGTAACTTTGCACGACCATTCATGATAATTTGGACATGTCTGTCATCAGGTTCATCAAAAACTGGACACTTCCCGTCGCCATGCTCGTGGGGGCATCGTCTTACTTCATTTACACCGGGATTCCTGCCCTGGAGCCTACGCGGCCTTACGTGGCTCTGTTTGTCGGCATCCTGCAACCGGCATTGATTTTTGCCATGCTTTTCATCACGTTCTGTAAAGTGAATCCCAAAGAGCTCCGTCCTTGTCGCTGGCATGGTTCGTTGCTCTTGATTCAGTCCGGCAGTTTCGCCCTCCTTGCCGGGCTCTTGAAATGCTTTCCCAACCTGCCGGGCCAAGTCTTGGTAGAGGCGGCCATGCTGTGCGTGGTTTGCCCCACGGCCACGGCGGCGGCTGTGGTCACCGGGAAACTGGGAGGCAGTGCGGCCAACCTGACCACCTATACCATTTCAGTCAACCTGGTCACGGCATTGACAGTCCCCGTGTTCGTCCCCTTGATTCGCCCCTGCCCCGATTTGACATTCGGCATCTCCTTTTCTTTAGTACTATGCAAAGTGTTCCCCCTCTTGTTCTGCCCGTTCCTGGCCGCCTTGTCCGTTCGCTACTGTTTGCCAAAGGTACACAAGGCGATTGTCGGCTGCAAGGACCTGGCGTTCCACCTGTGGGCCGTGTCGCTGGCCATCGCCATCGGAGTCACCGTGAAGAGCATCGTCCACAGCGAGGTGCCGGTGCTTTACCTATCGGGCATGGCCGTCGTATCGCTCGTCTGCTGCATCGCCCAATTCTGGGCGGGGAAATGCATCGGGGCACGTTACGACGATTCCATCAGCGCCGGCCAGGCCCTGGGGCAGAAGAACACGGTATTCGCCATTTGGATGGGATACACGTTCATGACCCCCGTCACATCGGTGGCCGGGGGGTTCTACAGCATCTGGCACAACATTTACAACTCTTACCAGCTCTACCGTAAACGAAACGAAGGGAACAAGCCGCCCCGGAAGGCGTGAATACAAGAAAAGCCGCCCTCGAGGGCGGCTTCGCCTGAGCGGAAAACGAGACTCGAACTCGCGACCCCGACCTTGGCAAGGTCGTGCTC
>CAYPMY010000075.1:0-9849 GCA_964412085.1 uncultured Paraprevotella sp.
TGAAAAAACGTCCGGCTGAGATTGAGAAACCGTTCGGATGAGATTGAAAAAACGTTCGGCTGAGATTTTTTTTGCCGTGTTCCGCGACAAACGGGAGCGGGAAGATGCCTGCCCCTCCCTCTTTCCCGTAGCACGTTGCATGGCAGACATTCACCATGCATCTCGGGGACATAAGGCATTCCCGCGGGACTCCCGGGCGGAGCGTGCGGCGAACGGCGGGAATCCGGCGGGGACGCCCGAATCCGCTCCCCGACCCTTCTCCCGCCCCGGCGCCGGCAAGGGCGTGCGCCCATGTAAACAAGAGGCGGCGCCGGCAGGAAAGTCGCAAGACCCATCCTGCCGGCGCCGTCACTTTCTTCGGGCGCGCCGCGCTACTTGTGTTCCCCGTAGAAGTAGGCGGCCGTGGCGCCTCCGTCCACCAGGAAGTCCGCGCCCGTGATGAACGCTCCCCTCTCGCTCATCAGGAGTTCCGCCACGTTCGCCACTTCGTCCGCCGTGCCGGGACGTCCTGCGGGGCAACGGGCGAACATGTCCTTGTAAAAGTCGCCCCGCGGCCCGTTGAACTCGTCGAGGGCAAGCGGCGTGACGATGATGCCGGGCGACACGGAGTTGATGCGCGCGCCCCGTCTGCCCCACCTCACAGCTTCCGCCATGACGCGCTTCACGTTGCACCGCTTGGCCAACTGGTAAGCATGGAGCGTGTCCCGGATGCGGGCGGGTTGCAAGACGTCGAGCCGGAGCAGTTCTTCCGTCGGCGTGCAGGCGAGCAGCCGGTCCGTCTCCGCGTCGAGCGCGGGCAGGCGGTGCCCCGACTGGCTGGAGACGGTCACGCCCGTTCCGCCCGCCGCTATGGCTTTTCCCGCCTCTTCAAGCAGGACGGCCGTCCCGTACAAGTCCACGTTCAAGATGGTTTCTACCGACGCTTGCGAGGGGGAGACCCCGGCCGCGTTGACCAGATGCCTTATCTCGCCCATCCGCCGCGCCGCGTCTATCAGGGCCATGACGGAAGGGCGCGACGACAAGTCCGTTTCCATGGGGGAGGCGTCGAAGCCGGCCTTCTCCAGGATGTCCGCGGCCTCCTCGGCCTTCTCCATGCGCTTGTCGCCCACGACTATCCTCATCCCGTAGCCCATGCGCCGGGCTATCGCCATTCCTATCTGGCCTGCCCCGGTAAGTATCAATACGCTTTTCATCGCACCATCTTTTCTGTACCGTCTCATTTGGACAAGAGCAGCCAAGCGTCGGGATAAGTGCCGCGCAACGTGTTGCGGGACTGCACGGCTGCGGCCTTGTCGTCGAAAGTGGAAGCCACCACGCGATACATGTTATTTTCTTCGTTGTATGCTATCTGCGCGTTGTAACCCGCGTTCGTCAATGTCTTCTGCAAGCCTTCGGCATTGGCTTTCAGGCTGAAACTCCCGCAAACCACGCTATAAGCCTTCAGGCCGTTCCCGGAAACCACTGTCACGTCCTCACTCTGCACACGTACCGTGTTCACGTCTTCGTCGGTCGTCGCCGGGGGAATGACAGGAGTCACTTCCACCTGGGCGGTCTGCTGGGTCGGCTCCTGTTCCGCGGCAACGGCCTGCTGTTGTTTCGCCTTTTCATACGCCTTCTTGTACGCGCTCTCGGAAGACTTGCAAGAGGTCATCGCAAGGACCGCGCTCAACCCGAGTCCCATCACAAAAAACTTTTTCATACTTCTCTACTTGTTTTTTAATTAAATGATTCCCATAAGTCCTGCCGCCGCCTTTCCCGCGGCAGGCGGCATCCGCACCGGAAGGCAAAGGTACACAATTTATCCGTATACGGTGAAAGGCCCGGCACAAAAAAGGTTAAATCGGCGACGCGGGAAAAAATCAGCCAAGAAAAGTGACGGACATGAGGGTTTTTATCGGGAGATTTTATAACTTTGCGGGCGTAACCAACTCAAATAAAACAAAAGTGACATGAAAGCATTAAGTTTTTTAGCGGCATTCATCGGCGGCGCAGCCGTAGGTGCGGCAGTAGGAATCTTGTTTGCCCCGGAAAAGGGGACTGAGACTCGCGACAAGATAGCGGAGGTGTTGCGCAGACGCGGCATCAAGCTCAATCGCAAGGAAATGGATTCTCTCGTGGACGAAATCGCAGACGAAATCAAATCCGCCGAAGAAGTGTGAACGGCAGTTCCATGTTTTCCAGCAACAAGAACATAGAAAGCATAGGCAAGCTCTTTCTGGAGTTCAAGAGATATCTTGAGCTCCAGAAAGAGTTCGTCAGACTGGATGCCGCAGAGAAAATGACGGTCATCCTCTCCGCCATTCTGATCGTGGCCGTCCTGTTGCTGTTGGGTTCCATCGTCTTGCTCTTCCTCACCTTCGCGTTAGCCTATTACCTGGGGGACTTGTTAGGGAGCCTTTCGCTCGGATTCGGCCTCATTTCCGCTTTCCTCCTGTTACTGGCCGCCATATTCTATTCGAACCGGAACCGGATGGTCGTCCAGCCCATGGCACGTTTCATGACCAGACTAATCCTTGCCAAAGAAGATGACAGCAAATGACTTCCCTTACCATCACGCCGAGGACGCTTTGCAGGGGATCCGTGCCCGCAAGGCCGAAGTGAGAAGCCGGATAAAAGAGAGCGCGGCCCTTATCAAGACGACCACCCATGAGCTGTTCACGCCTCCCGCGCAAGCCACGTCCAAGTTAGGCTCGTTCATGAATATGGTTTACCAGGGCTTGGCCATATATGACGGCGTGATGATGGGAATGAAGGTGACACGCAACATACGCCGTTTTTTCGGAAGACGGAGATGACCGTTCGCCCCGAGGCCCGCTTCCGCGGAATCGGAGGAGCCCCCTCCCGCGGCGTTTGGCTTCAAGCCCCGCCTGCTTCTGCCGCATTGT
Source organism: uncultured Paraprevotella sp. (assembly GCA_964412085.1). Lineage (GTDB taxonomy): Bacteria > Bacteroidota > Bacteroidia > Bacteroidales > Bacteroidaceae > Paraprevotella. The sequence continues at coordinate 2,886 of CAYPMY010000075.1, forward strand.
CGGACGTCGTCGCTTGTCTTCCGGCCCTGCCGCGTCAAGAGCCGTCGTGCCCGCCGATGCTCCTGCCCGCGCCGGATTCACCAGGCACAGTCGTTCGCAGGCGGGCCTGGCCTCGTTGCCGTTGCCTTTTCCTCCCCGTGCATGGGACGGCAGAAGCCTTTCCTCGCGCGCTTCCGCCCCGGTTGCCCATTTTTCCGGGATGAACTGCATGGAATTAAGAATTATCGTGTAACTTTGCGTCGTTTTCGAACTCCACAAACAAAAATTACAATCATGACGAACGAATGGTTTGAATGCAAGGTAAGGTATGAAAAGACATTGGAAAACGGCTTGGTCAAGAGAGTCACGGAGTCCTATCTGGTGGACGCCTTGAGTTTCACCGAAGCCGAGAGACGTTTCATAGAGGAAATAAGCCCGTTCATGTCCGGCGAATTCCAGGTGGCAGACATCAAACGCTCCAAATACGCCGAACTGTTCGAAACGGACGAGGATGCGGCCGACCGCTGGTTCAAAGCCAAAGTGGCTTTCATCACCCTCGACGAAAAAAGCGGGGCGGAAAAGAAAAGCAGCCAAAACATGCTGATACAGGCTTCGGACCTGCGGGACGCCGTGAGACGCCTCGACAAAGGGATGGAAGGCACCATGGCCGACTACGAAATCGCCTCCATCGCGGAAACTCCTGTCATGGACGTGTTCCATTACAAGGCCGAAGCAGGCGGGGAGCCGGAATCCCGCGAGGCATAGCCCCGTCCCATTGAAATCACGGCGCCATGTCACGGATTCAGGAAGAAATAAAACGTATCACGGCCTCGCTTCCCTGCGGTGTCCGGCTGGTCGCCGTATCCAAATACTATCCCGAACGCGACATCGGGGAGGCTTATGCCGCCGGGCAACGCGCATTCGGCGAAAGCCACGTGCAAGAGCTTCGGCGCAAGCACGACAACCTCCCGAAAGACATCGAATGGCACTTCATCGGGCATCTGCAGACCAACAAGGTGAAGCATATCGCCCCATACGTGGCCATGATACACGCGGTGGATTCCATGAAACTGCTCCTCGAGATAGACAGGCAAGGGGGAAAGTGCGGACGCGTGATACCGTGCCTGCTTCAACTTCACGTGGCCGAGGAAGAAACCAAATTCGGTTTCACGCCGGACGAATGCCGCACGCTGGCGGCAGACGGAGAATGGAAGGGGCTGGCACACGTCCAGATTCGCGGCCTGATGTGCATGGCTTCCAATACGGACGACATGGAACAGGTGCGGTCCGAATTCCGCCTGGCCTACGAACTGTTCAAGGAGCTGAAGGCCGGGCCCTTTGCGAACGCGTGCTGTTTCAAGGAACGTTCATGGGGCATGAGCCACGATTTCCCCGTTGCGGTGGAGGAAGGCAGCACGCTTGTCCGGGTGGGAAGTAAAATATTCGGCGAAAGAGAGCATTAAAAGCATGTTATTCTTGCTTTAATCGTTTTTTCTCCTTAGTTTTGCACAAAACAAAAAGGATTGTGCAATGGAAAGGCTCGGTTTTAACGAACAGATAGAACAAAGCATCAAGGACAACTGGGACCTTGATGCTTTGTCCGATTATAAAGGAGAAACCTTCCAATACAAAGACGTGGCCCGAATCATAGAGAAACTCCACATCGTATTCGAATACGGCAACATAAGGCCGGGCGACAAGATAGCCCTTTGCGGACGGAACAGCTCCCATTGGGGAGCCGCGTTTTTCGCGACGCTGACATACGGAGCCGTTGCCGTGCCTATCTTGCACGAGTTCAAGGCCGAGCAAGTCCATAACATCGTGAACCATAGCGGGGCCAAACTGCTTTTCGTGGGCAACCTGGTCTGGAAGAATCTCGACGCCGGCGAAATGCCGAACCTGGAAGGCGTCATCGACATTGCGGACTATTCGCTCCTGGCGGGGCGCACGCGGAAGGTGGCTTACGCGCGGGAGCACCTGAACCAGCTGTTCGGCGAACGTTACCCCATGAACTTCCGCAAGCACCACGTATCATACCATAAGGGGATACCGGAAGAATTGGCCGTCATCAACTATACTTCGGGCACGACAAGCCGTCCGAAAGGCGTGATGATTCCCTACCGCGCCTTGTGGTCTAACCTGGAATTCGCCAGAGAAGTGCTGGGCTCTTCCATGAAAAGCGGAGACAACGTGGTCTCCATGTTGCCCATGGCTCACATGTACGGGATGGCCTTTGAGCTCATCTTCGAGTTCTGTACGGGATGCCACGTCCATTTCCTAACCAAGAACCCGTCACCCAATATCCTTTCTGCGGCGTTCGCCGAGCTGAAGCCGCGCATCATCATCGCCGTCCCCTTAATCATAGAAAAGATTATCCGCAAGTCCGTCCTTCCTGAAATACAGGGCACGACCGTAAAGATGCTACTGAAAGTCCCGTTAGTCCGTCAAAAAATCAAGGACAAAATCCGCGAGCGTCTCAAGACGGCCTTCGGAGGGAATTTCTACGAAATCATCATAGGCGGATCGGCTTTCAACCATGAAATAGAGATGCTGCTCCACGACATCGGTTTCAATTACACCGTAGGTTACGGCACGACCGAATGCGCCCCGATCATCTCATACGCGGACTGGAACATTTTCGCACCCGGCTCTTGCGGCAGGGCGGCCCCGCGCATGGAAATCAGGATCGACAGCGACGACCCGCAACACACCGTGGGGGAAATCCTCACCCGAGGAGCCAATATCATGCTGGGATACTACAAGAACGAAGAAGCGACCCGGGAAGCGTTCCGGGAGGGCTGGTACCGCACGGGCGACCTCGGCATCATGGACGAAAACGGCAACCTTTTCATCAAAGGCAGAAGCAAGAACATGCTCTTAGGTGCCAACGGGCAAAACATCTACCCGGAAGAAATCGAAGACTTGCTGAACAACCTGACCTTGGTCAACGAAAGCATCGTCGTCCAAAAAGGAGAAAAAATCTACGGGCTGGTGTACCCCGACTTCGAGGAAGCACACAACCTGGGTCTACGAGACTCCGACCTGGCCGATGTCATGGAACAGAACCGGGCAGAGCTAAACAGCATGCTGCCAGGATACGCCCGGCTCTCCGGCATCAAAATCTTCCAAGAGGAATTCGAGAAGACCCCCAAGAAAAGCATCAAACGTTATTTGTACACGGATTGCCAGATATAGCCCCGGCATCCATGACAGGGGCGAGGGCCGCTACCCCACCCCACAGGCATAAAAGGCAAAAGACAGTGAAAGGCTTCAATTGCTACGCCCCCGCGCAGGCCGCCTTCGGGGAAAGGGGGAACGGGCGGCGGGAGGGCACCGGAAAGGGACTTTCGCGTGAGCCGGCCTAAAACCCGCCGGCAGACATCCACGCAGGAGCTCGTGCATGTGCCGGTTTCCGGCATCTTCACGCGCGGGTCCGGGATAAGGAAGCACATGGGAATGGGCAACCTCGCGGACGCTTCGTGATTCTTGTGCCATGGACGGGTTCGTGAGGAACTTGCACGCCGCCGGAACTCATGCCGCGTGCACATACGGGGACGGGATGGACCTGAAGACGCAGGTCAAGGCCAAAAGACGGACAATTCGGGAACGACACGCCAAGGCACACGAAGACGCCCGATATTCTCCGCCGGGGGCATCTGCCTTTCCTTATATATATGGCACGTGGCTACCTTGACAGATCCTTATGGCTCTGCGGGAGACTTTTCATTCCTTTCCTTTTTCGACTCTTCCAAATGAGCCGAACGCACACGGCTCAACGTTTCTGGCGACATCTGCAAGTAAGAAGCCACATGGAGCATCGGCGCACGCAGCAAAATCTCGGGCTTCGTGTTCAAGAGACGGAGGTAACGTTCCGCGGCATTCTCAAAGCGTTGGCTGTCGGCGTAGACTTGGGAACTGATCAGAGCATGCTCCATAATCTTACGGAACAACAGCTCAATCTCCCTGTTCTCGTCCGCCAGTTCCTGCAAGGCGTCATACGGAATGCCGTAAAGCCTGCTGTTTTCCAACGCCTCGACAATCAGCCGCGAAGGTTCCTGGTTCAGGAAGCTTTCGATGCAAATCACGATGCGCCCCTCGTAGGAAAAGTGTTCCGTCACGTCACGCCCGCCTTTATAATAATACTGCCTCACCATTCCGCGCTCCACGAAATACATGTGGCGGCACGTCTCTCCTTCCGGCAACACCACATCGCCCTTCGAATATTTGAAAGGCACAAGTATCCCGGACAATGCCTCGATACCCGACGGGGACAAACGGCAATATATCCGGGCTATTTCACGGGCCACGTCGCGTCTTAAATCCATAGTCTTTAAGGTTTCATCCGATTAATCCAACTTCAGAACAGCCAGGAAAGCTTTCTGCGGCACTTCCACATTGCCAATCTGTTTCATCCGCTTCTTTCCTTTCTTCTGTTTCTCAAGCAATTTCCTCTTCCGGCTGACATCTCCCCCGTAACATTTAGCCGTCACGTCCTTACGCAGCTGTTTCACCGTCTCGCGGGCGATGATCTTGGCGCCGATGGCCGCCTGTATGGCAATGTCGAACTGCTGGCGGGGCAGCAGCTCCTTCAGCTTCTCACACATCCGCCTCCCGAAGGCCGCGGCATTGTCGGCATGCGTCAAAGAGGATAACGCGTCCACCGGTTCCCCGTTCAACAAGATGTCCAGCTTCACCAGCTTGGACGGCCGGAAACCATCCTGATGATAGTCGAAAGAGGCATACCCCTTCGATATGCTCTTGAGCTTGTCATAAAAATCAATCACAATCTCACCCAAAGGCAGGTTGTAATGGAGTTCCACGCGATTGCCGCTGACATACTCCTGTTTCAACAGCTCCCCCCTTTTCCCCAGGCACAGGGTCATGATGGGGCCGATGAAGTTGGCCGCCGTAATGATGGAAGCCTTGATGTATGGCTCCTCTATATGGTCGATCAGCATCATTTCGGGCATACCCGCAGGGTTATGGACTTCCTTCACCCCGCCCTGCTTGTCATACACGAGATAAGACACGTTGGGCACGGTCGTAATCACGTCCATACCGAACTCGCGGTTCAAACGCTCCTGCACGATTTCCATGTGGAGCAAGCCCAGGAACCCGCAGCGGAAGCCGAAGCCCAACGCCACGGACGATTCCGGCTGGAAGGTCAACGAGGCATCGTTCAGCTGCAGCTTCTCCAAGGAAGCCCGGAGATTCTCAAAATCCTCGGTTTCTATGGGATAAAGCCCGGCAAAGACCATCGGCTTGACTTCCTCGAAGCCGGAAATGGCGTTCCTGCACGGCCGGCCCACGTGGGTAATCGTGTCGCCGACTTTCACTTCCGTCGCCGTCTTGATGCCGGAAACGATGTACCCCACATCCCCGCAATGCAGCTCCCCGCGGGGGGACAATTCCATTTTCAACACCCCGATTTCATCCGCCGTATATTCTTTCCCGGTATTGATGAAAGCCACATCGTCGCCGCATCGGATACTGCCGTTCACGATCTTGAAGTAAGCGATGATCCCACGGAAAGGGTTGAACACCGAATCAAAAATCAAAGCCTGCAAAGGCGCGTCCTCGTCGCCCCCCGGATGGGGTATCCGTTCCACCACGGCCTTCAAGATTTCATCCACGCCCTCGCCCGTACGGCCGGAAGCACGGATGATTTCCTCCCGTTTACAACCCAACAGGTCTATGATTTCATCTTCCACCTCCTCCGGCATGGCGTTCGCCATGTCGCACTTGTTTACGACAGGGACGATTTCCAAGTCGTGCTCTACGGCCATATACAAGTTGGAAATCGTCTGGGCCTGCACGCCTTGCGTGGCATCCACCACCAACAGCGCCCCCTCGCAAGCCGCGATGGAACGCGAGACCTCGTATGAGAAATCCACATGTCCCGGCGTATCGATCAGATTCAGCGTGTACTTCTCCCCCTCGTACGTATAATCCATCTGGATAGCATGGCTCTTAATGGTTATCCCGCGCTCCCGTTCCAAATCCATATCGTCGAGCACTTGCCCCTCGGTGACCTTTATCGTATTCGTATGTTCAAGCAGGCGGTCGGCCAAAGTGGACTTGCCGTGGTCTATATGCGCGATGATACAGAAATTCCTGATGTTCTCCATCCTCAATCGAAAAATGCCATGCAAAGATAGTGCAAACTGGAAAAAGCGCAAAGCCAAAACCTTATTTTTATGCGAGGCGACACGGCACCCGAGGGGAAGTTCGTCTTTCGCAGGAAACGGCGGCAAAAAGTTTTTTCTTGTCGCTTTTATTGGCGGTCTGCTATTAAATGCTTAACTTTGGCGGCCGAAAGCCGGCAGAGGGATTCCCCTTGCACATACATGGCAAGGAGAAACGAGGCGGAAAGGATGAAGTCAACGAATAACATTAATTAAAATTTATCACATGGATGCAAAGAAAGTTCTGGAAGACCTGAAACGTCGTTTCCCCAACGAGCCCGAGTATCACCAGGCAGTGGAAGAAGTCCTCGGCACGATCGAAGAGGAATACAACAGACACCCCGAGTTCGAGAAAGCCAATCTGATTGAGCGCCTCTGCATTCCCGACCGCGTTTATCAATTCCGCGTCACTTGGACGGACGACAAAGGCCGGATTCAAACCAACATGGGCTACCGCGTACAGCACAACAACGCCATCGGCCCCTACAAGGGCGGCATCCGCTTCCACAGTTCCGTGAACCTCGGCATCTTGAAGTTCCTGGCCTTCGAGCAGACTTTCAAGAACGCCCTGACGACCCTTCCCATGGGCGGCGGCAAGGGCGGTTCCGACTTCTCGCCGCGCGGCAAGAGCAACGCCGAGGTCATGCGTTTCTGCCAGGCCTTCATGCTCGAGCTCAATCGCCATATCGGCCCCGATACAGACGTCCCTGCCGGCGACATCGGAGTGGGCGGACGCGAAGTCGGTTACATGTTCGGCATGTACAAGAAACTGACCCGCGAGTTCAGCGGGGTATTCACCG
>CAYPMY010000076.1:0-9761 GCA_964412085.1 uncultured Paraprevotella sp.
AGGACACACGTCCACAAGACTCCCGGGAGCTCGCAGGACATGATGGGATACCCCATGGGGAGGTTCTTCGGGTTCAAGCCTGAGAAGCCAGCTTTACGTGGAGGATTTCCCCTCACTCAGGCGCAATACCAAGTGCAAGGCGTGTTTCGACCGTCCCAGGTCTGACGGGCAAGCCCGGCAAGGTGCCGGCCATTGCTGCCGCCGACAAACTCGCAAGGCAAGCCTTCGCTGCCGTTTCGCAAGGAAAAACCTATGCCGACGGGGTCAAATCGGCAAAGCCTTAATAACTCCCGCGGAGGGAACATCATGCGGCAAGAGGCTGGACATACGACACTGACGAGCTTCCATGCACGATAATTCGAACGGATGTGCTAATTATTGTTAACCGCATTGGGTTTCCTTATTATAATTATATCGAATATAGTACCTTTGCAGTCAACAACAAATCCACGAAGCCATGATACAATTCTTACAAGTAGCAAAGGACACCACAAATGTGACCAAGGAAGTTGTTTCGGCCTTTGAATCCGGACATGTAAACCTCGTCATCGAGAAATTGATAGATTTGTGCATTTCCGCAGGGAAAAGCATTTTGATTGCCGTTGTCATTTACATCGTAGGGCGTTTCCTTATCTCGTTTATCCAACGTGTGGTGAGCAATATGTTGTCGCGTCGGAAAGTGGAAATCAGCATCCAAACTTTCCTCAAAAGCTTAGTTAGCATATTGCTCAACATTTTATTGATTATATCAGTCGTAGGAGCATTAGGAATCAACACGACCTCATTTGCCGCATTGTTGGCGTCTGCCGGTGTGGCCATCGGCATGGCTCTCTCCGGCAACTTGCAAAATTTTGCCGGGGGGCTTCTCATCCTTTTCTTCAAGCCTTATAAAGTAGGTGACTGGATTGAAGCGCAGAACGTTTCGGGGACTGTCACGGCCATACAAATCATGCATACTTTGGTCACTACGGTCGATAACAAGGTCGTTTACATTCCCAACGGTGTCATGAGCAGCGGCGTGATTACGAATTATAGCCGTTTGGACACAAGACGCATCGAATGGATTGTGGGCGTGAAATACGGAGAAGACATCGACAAGGTGAAAAACATAGTGGACGGACTCATTCAAAAAGACGACCGCATCTTAAAAGAACCTGCTCCCGCCATTGCCTTGCACACGTTTGAAGCCAGCAACGTTACCGTAACGATAAGGGTATGGGTGGCAAACAAGGACTATTGGGATGTATATTTCGATACGAACAAAAACATTTACGATGAGTTCAACAGGCAAGGCATCAGCTTCCCATTCCCACAAATGACCATCCATCAGGCTTAATACATAAGGACAGGCATGACGCGGCAAGTAGAAGCCTTGTTTCGCGAACGGGCGCACGGTTTCCGCCTCGCCTCCAAAGGGACACGGCTTCGCCCGAAGCGGGTCGCGCTTCGGGAGGGCTCAAGCGAGTCCGACACCGTTCGCGGCCCATACCGCGTTTCGGAAGAGCTTCCGCCACTGCCTCAAAACAGTTGGTGAGCCCGTTTGTCAAGCACACCGATCGTGCGCTCTCCGTCAACGAGAACGCCGCCGTGCCGGACGCGACTTGACAGGCGCCAGTCTCGGAACGCCCGCATCCAAAGGCAAATCATATTCAGGCACATGGCAGGGGATTCATCTTCGCGAGTCCCGTGACCACTACGGCGGGACACGCAATCACAGCCACCATCTTAGGAGAACAAGCGAATGATAGACAGAGCTACGGTAGATCGGATTATGGAAGCGGCTCAAATCGTGGATGTCGTGTCGGACTTCGTGACCTTACGGAAAGCAGGGGTCAACTACAAGGGCTTATGTCCTTTCCATGACGACCGCACCCCTTCGTTCGTGGTGTCCCCGTCCAAAGGGCTCTGCAAATGTTTCGCATGCGGGAAAGGCGGCAATGCCGTACACTTCATCATGGAACACGAACAACTGTCCTATCCCGACGCCCTGCGTTATCTGGCTCGCAAATACAACATAGAAATCAAGGAGAGGGAACTGACAGAGGAAGAAAAGAAGGCTCAGGACGAACGGGAAAGCATGTTCGTCGTCAACGAATGGGCGTGCCAGTTCTTCCGGAGCCAGCTCCACGATACGGTCGACGGGCGGGCCATCGGGATGTCCTATTTCCGTTCACGGGGATTCCGTGACGATACCATAAGGAAATTCCAGTTGGGATACTGCCCTTCGCAAAGAGACGCCTGTGCACGCGAAGCGAAAGCCAAGGGTTACAAGGAAGAGTTCCTCCTCTCCACGGGTTTATGCTACAGACGCGACAACGGGCAGTTGCAAGACCGCTTCTCGGGACGGGTCATCTTCCCGGTACACACTTTGAGCGGAAAAGTTGTGGCTTTCGGGGGGCGCGTGTTGGACGCGGCCACCAAAGGGGTCAACGTCAAATACCAGAACTCTCCCGAATCCGCCATTTATTCCAAGAAGAAAGAGCTTTACGGACTGTTCTTGGCCAAACAAGCCATCGTCAGGCACGACCTTTGCTTCTTGGTGGAGGGCTACACCGATGTCATTTCCATGCATCAGATGGGAGTGGAGAACGTGGTCTCTTCTTCCGGAACGGCACTCACCACCGAGCAAATCCGCATGATCCACCGTTTCACGGAAAACATCACCGTACTTTACGACGGAGACGCCGCGGGCATCAAGGCTTCCGAACGCGGCATCGACATGTTGCTGGCAGAGGGGATGAACGTAAAGTTATTGCTTCTTCCGGACGGAGACGACCCGGACAGTTTCGCCCGCAAGCACAACGCCTCCGAATATCAGTCTTATCTGAACGGGCATCAGGTGGATTTCATCAAATACAGGACCGGCTTGTTGCTGCATGAGGCACAAGGGGACCCTATCAAGCTTTCCCGTCTCGCCAGCAGTATCGTGCATACCATTTCCGTCATCCCGGACGAAATCACACGTTCCGTGTACGTCCGTGAGACGGCAACCATGCTGGGCATGGAAGAGCGGGTGTTGGTGGCAGCCATTTCGAAGGAGATGGCCAAAGCCAAAGAGGAAAAGCGAAAGCAACGTGAAAACGAGCGGAACCGCAGGAACGCGCTGCCGCCGTCCTCCAAGCGGCCCCTCGCCTCCTCCGGGCAAGACGGGGTTCCGCCCCCGGCTGCCGTCCCGCCCCCCGAGGGCGTCCCGCCCTTTCCGGACAACGGGGTGCCTGCGGGCATTCCCGCCCCTGACGCTTCGTCAGGCAACAATCCGGACAAGGCCGAAAGGACACCCGACCTCTCCTACGTCCCTGACAAGGAAGCCGCAGCCGCAATTTTCTACCGGAAAGAGCTGTTGCTGGTACAAGTCCTCGTCCGTTACGGGGAGAAAATCATGTGTTACGCCGAAAACGGACAAGGGGAAGAAGTCCCGGTCAGCGTGGCGGAATTCATCGACTATGCCTTGCGAGAAGACGGCTTGCTGTTCCGTAACGCCCTTCACAAGCGCATCCTGCAGGAAGCCATCGAACATATACATGAGGAAGGCTTCTCGTCGGAACGCTATTTCCTGAACCATCCGGACAATCATATCAGCATGCTGGCTTTTGAATTGAACGGCGACAAATACCAACTGAGCAAATACCATTCCAAGCATCAGAGAATCGCCACCGAGGAAGAAAGGCTGGCCGGGCTGGTCCCCCATTTGGTTTCCGACTTCAAATTGGCCATCGTTGACGAAGAGCTAAAGCGGATCTTGCAGGAACTGCACAAGCCCGGCATCCTTTCCGACAAGGAGGGATACATGGAAATCATGAAGCGCTACAAAGAGATGAAGGACATAGAGCGTACCCTGGCTCGGGAACGGGGCGACCGGGTTATCACCTGACGCGGACAGCCTACGGCCATCTCGATTGCAGGCTTAATCCGCCGCGGCAAGACCATTCCGCCCCAAGGACTTTCGGGAAAGCACGAATATCCTCATTTTGCCCGTCGGCTTACGGCGCACTCCATGATTCGCATGCCATGGGGAACGGGCGAATCCTCTTTGCCGGCCGCCGCCGCTTCGCACCCGTTTGAACATCTCCGCACCCGGCAGGCTCTCATGGGCACGGCCTTCGTGGCGACGATTCATCCTTCCTCGGCTTCCTTCCCGCTTGAAGACGCAGGCGATTATCCGGCTTGCAGGAGTGTCACGGACCGTTCCATCCGCAGGACACACCATCGGGAAATACCGGCGAAGCGATGAAATGTCCCCAAAGTTCGGGAAACGCCTGTCCCGGAAGACGTTTGCGTTCATGACTTGGCGTATGTTACAAGTCGTCATTTCGACGGGTCCGACGCTTAGCGGATGTGCCCGACAATGTCTTCTGCATTTTCGGTGCCGGCTGGCGGGCGTATCGGAGCGGAAGCCTCTCCGGCTCCGCACAACCGCCCGTCGGGGGACTGACGGCGCGCATGGCCGCGCGCAAGCGCTTGCATCGGCCGCGTCGTCGCGATGCAAGCCGTCTCCAGGCCGTCCACGAACCGGATGAATCCTCTTTCGTACCTTCCAGGCCGAACGCGGCGGCACGATACGCCCCGTCCGGCAAGCATTTCTGCCCCAACTCGTAATCCGCTTTTCCAGTCTGCGGCAGTCCGCCCACGCCGCACGTCCGTTTTGCTCCAGATGCCCCGCTCCCGCTCGTGCGCCGGCGCGATGTCGCCGCAAACGTTGGCCGCTTGTCCTGAACGCATCGGCACGACGCCCGCGCCTCCTTCCAGCCCGGCGGCCTTGGCCGCCACGGCCTCGTCCGCAGGGCTTGGGAACCGGCGTCGGGAATGCCCCGCGCATCCCGGGCCGGACAAACGGGCTCCTGCATGCGCCGTGCCGTATTCGAAGGCCGCACTCTCTTGAACCGGCAAAAGCACTGCCTGCCTTTCTCGGGCGTCCGTCCGGCCTGTGCGCGAACGGACTCCCCTCCGAGCCTTTCCCGCCTTCACGTCCACGAACCGGATGCTATTCCTTGCCGATTTCAAGTTCTCTGATTTGTTGCGGTTGCGGCTTCTTGTCCTGTAGCATTTCCTGTTGCCATACCGGCACGGGGAAAGTTACTATTTCCTGGTATTCCAAATGCAGTTCCGGGATTTCCTCGGCATCTTCCGGCCTGAAAGGGACGCGGTTGGGATGTATCCGCGTGATTTCCACTTGGCAAAAGCCTTTCCGGATGAATCCCAGCTCGCGTGCCGCCGCCTTGGACAGGTCTATGACGTAATTTCTTGAGAAAGGGCCGCGGTCGGTCACTCTGACCACCACCTCTTTCCCGTTCAGCGGGTTTCGCACTTTCAGCAGGGTGCCCAAAGGGTATTTCTTGTGCGCGCAAGTCATGCTGTCGCGGTGGTATCTCTCGCCGTTGCTCATCTTCCTTCCATGCAACTTGTCGGAATAATAAGTGGCTTTCCCGGTCAGTCGCTTCTGAGCCGGAACAACCGCCGCTCCGCATGCCAAGCAAAGGCAGCACGCAAATATCTTTTTAAATGCCATACGCTTCCTTGTTTTCGTGGGCCCGCCCTTTCCCCGACAGGCTACAGGATGGGATTCCGCGCAAAATAAGGTTTTTTGTCCGTTTTTCCAAATAAATCTTCGTTTTATGCGTTTTGCGTACGATTTTTCCCCGTTTCCTGCGGATTTCATCTTTAAAAAGCGTAACTTGCATCAAATTTCAGTCTCATGACACGGACATTTCATGCGAAGATCCATAAGAAAACGTTGTTTTCCAGCTTGTTGCCTGCCACAGTGCTGGCCGTGTATTTCTTTTGGGTAAAGTCGCCATGGGCCGCATTGTGCTGCATGGCGTTTCTGGTTCTCGTGGTGGAACGCTTGATCCATACGTATTACGTCTTTACCGACGAAGGATGCCTGTCCATTCATCAGGGACGGTTTTCCAAAGTCTGCAGGTATTCTTTGTCCGACATCGAGGAGGCGGACATGGTACGGTCGCCGTCCTTGTCCCTTTTGAGGAACAAGGACACCGTCGTGTTGACGTTCAGCGACGGCACGACGAGATTCATCACGCCTTTTCCGGCCGAAGAGTTCTGCCGGTATCTCAGACGGAAACAGGAAGAAATCACCGAAAGGAGGGACGACTTATGAACACGAGGCTTTTCAAGATACCTTTGCTGGCCTTTTGGCTTGCCGGGGGAGCCGGTAATCCCTTGCTCGCTTCCGAGGGGGAGCCTTGCGGGCCGCCTCATGGGGAGGCTCCGTGGCCGGCACGCCTGCAGGACGGGCTGGACAGCTTGCTGCAGGACGAGCTGTTCCTTACCTCGCAAGTAGGCTTGTGCGTGTACGACCTGACCGACGACACTTTGCTGTACGCCTATCAGGCCAAGCAGCGCATGCGTCCGGCTTCCACCGAGAAATTGATAACGTCTGTCACCGCGCTTTCCGAACTGGGGGCCGACTACCGTTTCGCGACCCGTTTGTTCTACACGGGCGAAATCAGGGGGCGCGTCTTGTACGGGGACTTGTATGCCGTGGGAGGTTTCGACCCCTTCTTCGGGAAAGAGGACTTGCTTTCTTTCGGAAAGGCCTTGAAGGATTCGGACGTGGATTCCATAACGGGGAAGCTGTACGCGGACGTGTCCATGAAAGACACGCTGAAATGGGGATTTGGATGGTGCTGGGACGACGACATGCCGGTGCTGACTCCCTTGTTGTACGAGAGGAAGAACACTTTCATAGAGGCATTCCGCGAGATGTCGCAGGACATGGGCATCCGCTACGTCTTCGGGGGACAAGCCCGTTACCCCCGGAACGGCGTGTTGCTGGACGGGCGGACACATCAGCTGGCGGACATCCTGCATCCGATGATGAAAGAGAGCGACAACCTATGCGCGGAAGCCATGTTCTACCAGCTGGCAGCCCTCACGGGAATGCCGTACGCTTCAAGGAAAGAAGCCGTGTACTACATCGAACGGTTGATAGGCCGGTTAGGCTACGACCCCGGGAAATATATAGCGGCCGACGGGAGCGGGGTCTCCTTATACAATTACTCCACGCCGGAACTTGAAGTCGCCTTCCTGAGATACGCCTTCCGCGACGAGGCTGTTTTCTCGCCTCTCTATGTCTCTTTGCCGATAGCCGGGGTCGACGGCACGCTGAAGAAGCGCATGAAGGAGGGGAAAGCCCTTGGAAACGTGAGAGCCAAGACCGGGACTCTGGTGGGAGTGTCCACGCTGGCCGGCTATGCACGGTCGGGGAACAACCATCTGCTGGCCTTCTGCATCATGAACCAAGGCGTGGAACATGTGGCGGCCGCACACGACTTTCAAGACAAGGTTTGCGAACGGTTATGCCGGTAGTTCCTTGAAGCGGCGCCCCGATCGTCCCGGTTCAGGAGCCTCAATCCCAAACGGCATGGCGCGAGCCCGGCGAATCGCAAGCGTCCGCGAACCGGGCGGCCGGCGAAGACCGTCGTGACCTTGCGGCAACCGGACGCGAGGCCTCACGGCAAAGTCCGCCGTGCCCGCCGGGGATAAGGTTGCCGGGACTTTCCGTATGGCGGACGATTCCGGGGACACCTGCGGCAGGAGGCCTCCGGAGTACGGGGCTTTCGCCCAAGCCTGTCCGCAGGTAGACGCGCGGACGACAAGGGACACATGGGCAAGTCCTTGTCCGACGGGCCTTTCGCGGGCGGGATGCGGCCTTCCACAAGGCCGAGGGGCAACGTGAAAGGTGCGTCGACGTCCGTCCCGGACAAGTCGCTTCCCGGGAGGAGGGCCGCCACCGGGACGGTCGCCTGCGCGCCGGGGGACGCCGCGCAGGCGGGACATTCAGGACGCAGGTGCCTCGGCGGCTTCATCGCGGGCGCGCCCGGGGCCGTCGCCGCGTATTGCCCCTTCCCCAAGGGAGCGTGTATAAACGTGCAAAGGAATATTGACAACCGGCCCGCGCCGTCCCGAATCCGTCAGATCCACGTCAAATGGCTATATCCCAGATAGTAATGGTTGTTCCGGGGGATGGCTGCACAGCCGTTCGCCGTTCTGCCGTGATTGACTTTTTTTTCTGCGCCAAACGATTTTCCAATCTCTTGCGATTGATTTTCCGTTCTGCTGAGAACGGAAAAACAACCGCCGCAGGACGTTCCCGGGACTGAATGTCCATGACATTTTTCTGAGGCTCGGTGCGGCCTCGGGACAAGGCAACGCCGCGCAAGAGGCACGCCGCGGGGCGCATCGGCGGACTGCCCTGGAACAATCCGGCCGCGTGCCCCCGCGCCACCGCCCGGCGCGCGGCTCCATGACGGACAAGCGCGCGGCTCCCGCCGCTTGCCGCTTCTTCGACGGCAAACCCGGGGTCTGCCCCGCGTCGACGGGAGGACGAGGCGGCCCGGCTTGCCCGACCGGCGCGGAAGCCTGTCCCGGAGCCGCGCGGCCTGTCTCGTGTCCGCCGGTCTGCGAGGCGGGCGCGGCCGGCCCGGCATGCAGGCCGGACTGCCGGACGACGGGGGTCAACCACGAACCTTTCCCACCATGCCATCCCGCAGGCTCCCTTGCCGCAAGGGCAGGGATGACTTGCAGGCCCGTCAAAGGGAAGCCGGAACCGGTTCACCATGAGCCGACAGGCATGGCGGCATCCGAGGGACGGCCGGACGACATGAAGGCTATGGGAAAAAGCGGCCGGGGCGCGGGAAATCCGGCAGAAAGCCGTAACTTTGCCATGACGACGCGGATTCCTGCAGGCGGCACGGGGGAGGACATCGGGGCATCCCCGGCAACCGGCGGCTTCCCGCCCCGCGGAGGGGACGGCGTGAACCCGCCGGGGACGAGCCCGGGAAGGCGTTCCGGCACCGCTCCCGGCTTCCGGCGCCCGGCCGCGCGACCCGCAGACGATTGTTTTTTTAGACCGTAAAGGACATGATAGAGGAGTTGGAAAAGAAAGTGTATGAGGGCCAAGCCCTCATGCCGGAAGAAGTGCTACGGGCAGTCGGGGAAACACCCCTCGACGCACTCTGCGATGCGTCCCATCGCATTACGCTACGATGTGCATCCCGCAAGTTCGACTTGTGTTCCATCATCAACGCCAAGTCGGGGCGTTGTTCCGAGGACTGCAAGTGGTGCGCGCAGTCGGCGCATCACGACACGGGGGCGGCCGTCCACGGCATCGTCCCGGTGGAGGAATGCCTGCGTCAGGCGCGGACGAGCGAGAGCGCGGGAGTGCGGCGGTTCGGGTTGGTGGCGAGCGGGAAGAGGCCCGCGGAAGGGGAAGTGGAAACGTGGTGCGGGCACCTCGCGCGCCTGCGCGAGAACACGGGCCTCAGCCTGTGCGTCTCGCTGGGACTTGCCTCGGAGGAGCAGTTGCGCGACCTGCACCGCGCGGGGGCCGCCCGCTACCATTGCAACCTGGAAACGGCTCCCTCCTACTTCGGCCGGCTGTGTTCCACCCATACGCAGGCGCAGAAGGTGGAGACCCTGCGCGCCGCGCGCCGCGCGGGAATGGAACTCTGCAGCGGGGGCATCATCGGCATGGGGGAGGACATGCGGCAACGCGCGGAACTGGCATTCGCGCTCCGTTCCCTGGACGTCTCCTCCATCCCGCTGAATCTGCTGAGCCCCATCCCGGGAACGCCCCTCGAAGCCGTGCCGCCCTTGGGCGACGAGGAAATCCTGCGCACCGTCGCCCTGTTCCGCCTCGTAAACCCTTCCGCGTGTCTCAGGTTCGCCGGGGGACGCTCGAGGCTGGGCGAAGAGACGATGCGCCGCGCCATGTACGCGGGAATCAACTCGGCCATCGCGGG
>CAYPMY010000077.1:0-9707 GCA_964412085.1 uncultured Paraprevotella sp.
AACAAAAACACAACTTGTACGTCATTGCAGGTTGTAACGGAGCCGGAAAAACGACTGCCAGCTTTACCGTACTTCCCGAAATGTTGGATTGCCGGGAATTCGTCAACGCTGACGAAATCGCAGCCGGACTGTCTCCGTTCAATCCCGAGGGCGTAGCCATCCAGGCGGGACGCTTGATGATAGAACGCATCATCCACCTGTTGAAAGAAGGCGAAACATTCGCCTTTGAAACGACATTGGCCACGCGGTCTTATGTGAAGCTCATCAAACAGGCACAGAAAAGAGGTTACTTCATCACGTTGATATTCTTCTCGCTGAGCAGTCCGGAACAGGCCGTAAAACGGGTGGCCAAGCGCGTAAGTGAAGGCGGGCACAACATCCCGCTCGATGTGATTCACCGCCGTTACGACAACGGCCTGAGCAACCTGTTCAACCTCTATATGCCTATATGCGATTATTGGGCATTGTATGACAACAGTACCTGTCCGGCCAACAAAATAGCCTACGGGTGCAAAGACGAGAGTACAACTATTATCAAACCGACCGTTTATGAAAAACTCAAAGACCAATACACCCAAGAAAACGATAATGAGCGAGGATGAGGTTTATGAAATGCAACGCAAAATCGATGAGGGCATATACCTGGCTCAGAAACGCCTGATAGAACGTGCGAGACATAACCATACCACTCTGATTATTTCCCGTGAAGGACAAGTCGTCGAAGTGAAGGCGGAGGAACTCTATCCTATCCACAAGAATTACCGTCCTCAAATCAGATGACGAAACCGTTTTGTCTGGAGACCCGTTTGCCGGACGGACGACAAACAAAAATGCCGACCCGGAAGTGATTTCGAGGTCGGCTTCATGCAAGCAGAATCAAGGAAGATGCCTGTCGGGCATTATGCCTTCCGTATAAGTATGCTTCTTGTTCCCCGATTTCTTGGAGTATGTGGTGCCGTTGATATTGGCGGATCGGCTTCGGGGCCGTTGGCATTGACGGCAAGTCCCTGCCTTTCGCCAATTTGCGGGAATACAAGCGGGAATCCCAAATCCCATATCCCGTGGGCAATACGACGACAGACGTAAAATAGCCCTTGTGCAGTCATGGGAGACAGGGGACGTATAAGCGCGCAGGTACAACTGAACCCGTTTGAAACGGCCAATCCCAGATTGGAAGTACCGTACAAGGCCAATCAGAAACGATGGGAATCGGCATCTCCGGCTTCCGCAAAGGCAAGAAAAGGAATCGGAACGCCGTTCCCGCATCTGACCCCGTTTTGCCTTCGACTTTCTTGCTTACAGATTTGTATGCCACTACTTACGGCAACACCATCGGAAGCCCCGCACGGCTCCTGTTCCCTGCGGACTTGCCCTTGCGCCTTGATTTCAAGGTTCCCTTTTCCCCTTCATGACCTCATGCCCTTGGTTTTCATCGGATTTTCCAAGCCAATGCCGCAGCACCTACCACAGCCGCCTGCGCATCGTCCAACTGGGAAATCAGCATCTTGGCCTTTCCCTTGAAAATGTTCTGCACATGGGCATTATAAGCCTCCTTAATCGGGTCCATTATCAAATTGCCGGCTTTCGTCAGTCCGCCGAAAAACACGTATGCCTCCGGACTGCAGAACGCGGTGAAATTGGCACAGGAGCGTCCCAGCAATTCACCGGTAAACTTATATACGTCACGCGCCAGCTGGTCGCCGTGCTCGGCGGCAATGGATACGTCCTTCGACGTGATCTCCTCCATCGGGATTTTGCGCAACTCCGAATCGTCCGTGCGTTGGGTCAGGTACTCGCGAGCCGTGCGCGCCACGCCCGTGGCCGAACAGTAAGTCTCCAGACACCCCTTGCGGCCGCAACCGCATAGGCGGGCTCCCGGCGTCGTATCCACAATCACATGCCCCAGTTCTCCGGCAAACCCGTCGCAGCCGTAGACCAGCTCGCCGTTGACCACGATACCGCTGCCCACGCCCGTGCCCAAGGTAATCATGATGAAGTTCTTCATCCCCTTGGCCACTCCGTAAGTCATCTCGCCGATAGCTGCGGCGTTGGCATCGTTTGTCAAGACCACGGGAATCCCCAATCGTTCGTTGAATTTCCTCGCGAGCGGAACAATCCCTTTCCACGGCAGGTTGGGCGCCAGCTCGATATTGCCGGTATAATAGTTCCCATTAGGCGCGCCGATTCCCATCCCCTTGATGTTCTGGATGCCTCCTACCTTTTCTGTCATCGGGGCCACGGCGGCGCATGCGTTGTCCATATAGACTTCCAAATCGTCCTGCCCTTTCGTCCGGATAGATGTCGAAGTCACCACAGTCCCTTCCGAATCCACGATGCCGAAAACGGAGTTGGTCCCTCCTAAATCAAGCCCTATCACATAAGGTTTATGTCCCATAGCCATATAAAATAAAGAGTTAATTGTAACAAATCCCAAAGTTAAGGAAAAATGGATGTAACCGCGAAAAGAAAGAAGCCTTTTTCGCGAAAAATGAAAAAAGAACGGCCTTTTCTTTATAGTTTCATGAAAAAATGCCAATTTTGCACTTGTTATGTGGTTCGAACCAGTCAGTGCAATAGATTTAATCATAAAGGGATTGCTTATCGGCGGGGTGGCGTCCGCCCCCATGGGGCCGGTCGGAGTGCTTTGCATCCAGCGGACATTGAACAAAGGGCGCAGGTATGGTTTCGTCACAGGAATCGGAGCGGCTCTCAGCGACATCATATATGCCTTGGTTACTGGGTTCGGGATGAGTCTCGTGGTCGACTTCATCGAAAACAGGGACAACTTGTTCTACCTGAAGATGGCGGGCAGTGTCATGCTCTTCTTTTTCGGATGGTACACTTACCGCAGCAATCCGGCGAAATCCATCCGTCCGACTTCTCCCCATAAGGGCACGCTGGTGCACAACATGGTGACCGGCTTCCTGGTCACGTTTTCCAACCCTCTCATCATCTTCCTGTTCGTGGCTTTGTTCGCGCGATTCACTTTCGTCGTCCCCGACCATGGGCTACAGCAATCCCTGGGTTACTTGTCTATACTCGTCGGAGCCATAATATGGTGGTTCGTCCTGACTTATTTCACAGACAAGGTACGCAGTCGCTTTGATGTCAAAGGCATCTATTTGCTGAACAGGCTCATAGGGATGATTGTCATTGTAGCCTCTATCGTGGGGTTTGCCGTCACGTTGACCGGCTTGCTGTCATGAGATTATGTACATAGCCCGACGACTCAAGGAAAGTAACATCGCTGAACACCTGCTTTACATGTGGCAGGTGGAAGACATCCTCCGTGCCAACCACTTGAATCCGGACGAACTCAGACAGAACTACCTGTCGCAGTTCAGAGCTACGGAGGAGACGGAAAAAGAGATGGAAGAATGGTACGGCCATCTCATCCGCATGATGAAGGAAGAGGGTGTGCAGGAGGGTGGCCACCTGCGAATCAACCGGGACATCATCCTGTGTCTCACCGACTTGCATGACCGGCTGTTGCGCTCCTCCAAGTTCCCGTCCTACACGGCCGCTTATCACAAGGTCTTGCCTTGCATCGTCGAACTCCGCGGCAAGGGGGAGAAGAAGGATGTTTCGGAGTTGGAGAACTGTTTCGACGCCCTCTACGGGGTGATGTTGCTCCGCCTGCAACACAAGCCGGTAAGCGACGGGACTGCAAAGGCCGTGGCCGACATCAGCAGACTCTTGGCCATGCTGGCCGACTATCATAAACGGGATAAAGCCGGCGGATTGGATTTTTGAATGAACAAAAGGGAACAAACGACATGAAAAATATTCTGGTAACAGGCTGCAACGGCCAGCTGGGCAATGAAATGCGGCTTCTGGCCGCCAGCCATCGGGAATTCAATTATTTCTTCACCGACGTGAAAGAGTTGGATGTCACCGACGAAAAGGCCGTGAAGTCGTTCGTCGGCATGCACGGAATAGACTGCGTCGTGAACTGTGCGGCTTATACGGCCGTGGACAAAGCGGAAAGCGACGAAGTGTCCTGCGACTTGCTGAACCACACGGCCCCGGGCTATTTGGCCAAGGCCGTGCATGAACGGGGCGGCTGCATGATACAGGTCTCCACGGACTACGTGTTCGACGGGACTGCGCATGTCCCCTACCGCGAGGAGGAGCCGACTTGCCCGGCTACGGCATACGGGCGCACCAAGCTGGCAGGCGAGGAAGCCGTCATGCGGAACTGCCCCGGGTCGGTCGTCATCCGCACGGCATGGCTCTACTCCGCTTTCGGCGGCAATTTCGTCAAGACCATGTTGCGGTTAGGCCGGGAAAGGGAGAGCATCGGGGTCGTCTTCGACCAGGTCGGCACGCCGACTTACGCGCGCGACTTGGCGGTGGCCATCTTTGCCGTGCTGACACAGGATTTCGTACCCGGCCTCTACCACTTCAGCAACGAGGGAGCCATCTCATGGTACGACTTTGCCAAAGCCATCCACCGCATGGCCGGCATTGCCACCTGCAAGGTGCGCCCGCTCCGTACGGAAGAATATCCTGCACCGGCGGCACGGCCCCATTATTCCGTGCTTGACAAGACCAAGATCAAAGAGACTTACCACGTCGACATCCCCTATTGGGAAGACTCGCTGGCCGAGTGCATCCGGATTTTGGAACAGAACTGAACCTATGCGTCGAAGCGTATGAACGAAATAGAAAGAAGAAGGACTTTTGCCATTATTTCCCATCCGGATGCCGGGAAGACCACCCTCACTGAAAAGCTGTTGCTCTTCGGCGGGCAGATCCAGGTGGCCGGAGCCGTCAAGAACAACAAAATCAAGAAGACGGCCACCAGCGACTGGATGGATATCGAGAAGCAACGCGGCATTTCGGTCACGACTTCCGTCATGGAATTCGACTACAAGGACTACAAGGTGAATATCTTGGACACCCCGGGGCACCAAGACTTCGCCGAAGACACGTTCCGCACGCTGACGGCGGTGGACAGCGCCATCATTGTCGTGGACAGTGCGAAAGGCGTGGAGGCGCAGACCCGGAAGCTGATGACAGTCTGCCGTATGCGCAAAACGCCGGTCATCGTCTTCGTCAACAAGATGGACCGCGAGGGGAAAGACCCGTTCGACCTCTTGGACGAGCTGGAACGGGAGCTGCGAATCAAGGTGCGCCCGCTCTCGTGGCCCATCAATCAGGGACGACGTTTCAAAGGGGTGTACAACGTCTACGAACAACGCCTCGACTTGTTCGCCCCCGACAAGCAGAAGGTAACGGAAAAGGAGGAAGTGGACATCCGCGGCGATGCGCTGGAAGCCCACGTGGGCGAAGCCGATGCCGACAAGCTGCGGGCGGATCTGGAGCTATTGGACGGCGTTTATCCCGAGTTCGACATCCGCGCATACCTGGAAGCCGAAGTGGCCCCCGTCTTCTTCGGCTCGGCACTGAACAATTTCGGCGTGAAGGAACTGCTGGACTGCTTCGTGCAGATTGCGCCCGCCCCGCGCCCGACTCTGGCCGAAGAGCGCACGGTCAGGCCGGAAGAGCCGAAGTTCACCGGCTTCGTTTTCAAGATCACAGCCAACATCGACCCCAACCACCGCTCGTGCGTCGCGTTCTGCAAGGTGTGTTCCGGGAAGTTCGTGCGCAACGCGCCTTACCTGCATGTGCGCCAGAACAGGACGCTGCGCTTTTCTTCGCCCGTGCAGTTCATGGCACAAAGGAGAAGCACGATAGACGAGGCTTGGCCGGGCGACATCGTGGGGCTGCCGGACAACGGCATGTTCAAGATCGGCGACACGCTGACCGAGGGGGAGGCGATACATTTCCGCGGACTGCCGAGTTTCTCTCCCGAAATGTTCAAGTACATCGAGAATGCCGACCCCATGAAGGCCAAACAGTTGAACAAGGGCATCGAACAATTGATGGGCGAGGGCGTGGCGCAGCTCTTCGTCAGCCAGTTCAACGGGCGGAAAATCATCGGCACGGTAGGACAATTGCAGTTTGAAGTGATACGGTACCGTCTGGAAAACGAGTATAATGCCAAATGCCGTTGGAACCCCGTGAGCCTGTACAAGGCGTGCTGGATAGAAAGCGACGACGAGGCGCAGCTGGAAGCCTTCAAGAAGCGCAAGTACCAGTTCATGGCCAAGGATTGCGAAGGCCGCGACGTTTTCTTGGCCGACAGTGACTATGTGCTTCGGATGGCCCAGAATGATTTCGGGCACATAAGGTTCCATTTCACCAGCGAATTTTAAGGATTAAGCCGGACAAACGGACATGGATATGGAAGAAGACATCAGGCAGGCGGTAGAAGTCATGCGCCGGGGCGGCGTCATCCTCTATCCCACGGATACGATATGGGGAATCGGCTGCGACGCGGCCAACGAGGAGGCCGTTCGCCGGGTGTTCGACATCAAGAAGCGCGACGGCGGCAAGCCCCTCGTCTGCCTGGTAGACTCCGTCAGCCGGTTGCAGCGCTACGTGAGCGACGTGCCCGACGTGGCTTGGGACTTGATAGAATACGCCACCCGTCCGCTCACCATCATCTTCGACAAAGCCAGGAACCTGGCGCCCAGCCTGCTGGCCGGAGACGGCAGTGTGGGCATCCGCGTCACCCGTGAAGAGTTCAGCCGCCGGCTGTGTTACCGTTTCCAGAAAGCCGTCGTGTCCACTTCGGCCAACGTGAGCGGCGAGCCTTCGCCGGCTTGCTTCGACGACATCAGCGACGGGATAAGAAACGCGGCGGACTACATCGCGCGGAGTCGCCGGAGGGAAAAAACGAAGGCGGCTCCCAGCAGCATCGTCAGGCTGGGTTCGGACGGCGAAGTGGCCGTCATCAGGGAATAAGCAGGGAAGGCCATGTGCGCGGTAAAAAGGAATTTCACGTTTTTCGAACGCTTGTTCATCTGGCGGCGGATGAACTTCAGCGAACAGAAATTCATCCTGGTGATTAGCTTCGTGGTCGGCGTGCTGACAGCGTTCGCGGGCCTCTTCCTGAAATGGCTCATCCATCAGATACAACACCTCCTGACCTACCGTTTCGACGTTACCGCCTCCAACGAGCTGTACCTGGTGTATCCCGTCATCGGCATTTTCCTGACGGGACTGTTCGTCCGCTATGTCGTAAAGGACGACATCGGCCATGGTGTCACCAAGATTCTCTTTGCCATCGCGCGCAAGCAGGGTAAAATCAAGGCGCACAACACGTGGTCGAGCGTCATAGCCAGTGCCATTACCATCGGCTTCGGAGGCTCCGTGGGGGCGGAAGCCCCCATCGTGCTCACCGGCTCGGCCATCGGTTCCAACCTCGGACGACTGTTCCGCATCAACAGCAAGGCCCTGATGCTCCTGGTGGGTTGCGGGGCGGCGGGCGCCGTGGCAGGCATCTTCAAGGCTCCGATTGCCGGGCTCGTATTCACCCTCGAAGTCCTCATGATAGACCTCACGATGGGAGCCTTGCTGCCTCTGCTGGTCTCGTGCGTGACGGCCGCCGGAGTGACGTTCGCCGTCTCGGGTACGAACACCATCTTCGAGTTCCACCTGCAAGACGGGTTCGCCGTGGGCAAGATTCCGGCCTACATCCTTTTGGGCATCTCCTGCGGGCTGGTGTCGCTTTATTTCACCCGCACGATGAACTCGCTGGAAGATGTCTTCCGCAGGCGTTCGAACCCTTACGTCAGGTTCGTCATCGGCGGAGCCACGCTGAGCGTCCTCATCTACCTCTTCCCCTCGTTGTACGGGGAAGGTTACGACCTCATCACCCTGCTGCTCAACGGCAACGGCGCGGAGGACTGGGACACGGCCATGGACAGCTCGCTTTTCTACGGGCACGGCAACCTGCTGCTGCTTTACCTGACGTTGGTACTCGTGTTCAAGGTGTTCGCCTCCACGGCCACCAACGGCGGCGGGGGATGCGGCGGCATCTTCGCCCCCAGCCTGTTCCTGGGCTGTATCTCGGGCTTCGTCTTCGCCCGCCTCTGGAACTTCTACGGTTGCCTGGGCATCCGTTTGCCCGAACGGAATTTTGCCATGATCGGCATGGCGGGGCTGATGAGCGGCGTCATGCACGCCCCGCTGACGGGCATATTCCTCATCGCGGAACTCACCGGGGGCTACCAGCTCTTCATGCCCCTGATGATCGTGTCGGTCTGTGCCTACCTGACCATCATTTCTTTCGAGCCTCATAGCATCTATTCCATGCGCCTGGCCAGGAAAGGCCAGTTGCTCACGCACCATAAAGACCGTGCCGTGCTCACGCTGATGAGCCTCGACTCGGTCATCGAGAAGTACGACGAGTATCTGTACCCGGACATGGATCTGAGCGAATTGGTAAAGACCATCTCGGCCTCGCGCCGCGACGTGTTCCCGGTGGTAGACCGCCAGCTCCGCCTGGTGGGCGTCATCTATTTGGACAGCGTCCGCCACGTCATGTTCCGGCAGGAATTGTACCACCGTTTCCGAATCGGCCAGCTGATGAGCGAGCCGGCGTCCCGCCTGAACATCGACGACTCCATGGACGTGGTGTTGCTCACGTTCGACAAGACTCAGGCATGGACGCTGCCGGTGGTGGACACGGAAGGCACGTTCATGGGCTTCATCCGCAAGTCCCACGTGCTGACCCTTTACCGTAAGACCATGGCCGACTTTTCCGACGACTGAATGCCAAAGACATGAAAAGGAAAGAAGACTTGAGAATCGTGTTCATGGGCACGCCGGAGTTCGCGGTGGAGAGCCTGAGACGCTTGGTAGAGGGAGGCTACGGCGTGGCCGGAGTCGTCACCGTGCCGGACAAGCCGGCGGGGCGGCATCAGGACGTGCCGCAAGCCAGCCCCGTGAAGCGGTACGCCGCTGAACGCGGCCTGCGCGTCCTGCAGCCGGCCAGGCTGAAAGACGAGGCTTTCGTGGAAGAGCTTCGCTCCCTGCGCGCCGACCTGCAGATCGTGGCGGCTTTCCGCATGCTGCCCGAAGTCGTGTGGGCCATGCCGCCTCTGGGCACTTTCAACCTGCACGCGTCGTTGCTGCCGCAGTACCGTGGAGCCGCCCCCATCAACTGGGCCGTCATCAACGGTGAAACGGAAACGGGCGTCACGACTTTCTTCCTAAAGCATGAAATCGACACCGGGGAAATCATCCGGCAGGAGCGTGTGCCGATTGCGGACACCGACAACGCGGGCGCGGTGCACGACAAACTGATGGGACTCGGAGCCCGGCTGGTGGTGGAGACGGTAGACCTTATCTTGGCGGGTGGCATCCGCCCCGTGCCGCAGGAAGAGATGGACGTGGACGGCCCGTTGCGCCCGGCTCCCAAAATCTTCAAGGAAACCTGCCGGATGGACTGGCAGGGCCTGCCGCTCAGACGGCTGTACGACTTCGTGCGGGGCTTGTCTCCTTGTCCGGCGGCCTGGTGCGAGATGAAGGACGAGGCCACGGGCAAGGTCTATCCCCTTAAGATATACGAGACGGAGAAAGAACCGTGCGCGAGCCGCGAGCCGGTGGGCAAAGTGGTCAGCGACGGGAAGACCTACCTGAAAGTGAGCGTCGACGGAGGCTACCTCCGTCTGAGGGAAATCCAGCTGGCGGGAAAGAAAAGGATGCGCGCGGAAGATTTCCTGCGGGGCTTCCGCATGACGGGCGGTCTCTTCATGCAGTAGGGTGCGCCTGACGATATGTCGCCCGATTCCCTCTTCCGCGAGCAAAATGAAAGGGAAAAGCCCGTCGCGCCCGCCGCGGGCTTCCGCCGG
>CAYPMY010000078.1:0-9578 GCA_964412085.1 uncultured Paraprevotella sp.
TAGAATACATGCCTGTCACGCATGGGGTCACGGGTCCGAGTCCCGTACGCACCGCCGGCATATCAGGGTCGCCGGAAGCGATTGGCTTCCGGCGGCCCTTTTCTTCGAGGCGCTCGGCGGGAACCCCTTTCCGGCGGGAGGGCTGTCCGCCTCCGGCGCGTCAAGGCGGCGGAGGGACGGCCCGCGGCGGACTGCCGCTGGGGCGGCGTGTGCGTGCCCGGCGGCACGGGAGGGCGTTCCCGGACAGGTGGCGGCGCAGCCGGGCCTGCGGCCTTCCGGGGCACGGCGGACATGGATATGGGCTTGCCCGTCCCGGACGAAGCCGGGAGGGACGCCGCGGGAGCCTTTCGCTGGCGCGGCCGTGGACGGCATTCCGCGTCCGCCTTCGCGGGGCGGGGCGTGCGCGCGGGCTTCCCCCGAGAGCCGGTCTTGCCGCCTTTCGCCGCCGTTGCCGCATCCCGTCCCCTTTCCTTAACGGGTCTTCATGCGGACGAACGTTTGTCCGTTCTTGTCTTGCCTTTCCGGGAAGGGCTTCTCACCGGCGGCCCTCCTTCCCCGTGCCGGAAGCCGGCCTGCCCTTCCGTCCTTGCAGGCGCAGGGACCCGCGAGGAGACGCCGTCCCGGGATGCGCCGCAGGCTTGGGAATCGTTTGGCTGAGAACGATTCTTCAGTTTCAAGCGATTGATTTTTCAGTTTCAAGCGATTGGTTTTTCAGTTTCAAGCGATTGATTCTTCAGTTTCAGGCGATTGATTCTTCGTTTGGCTGAGATTCTTTGCGGGCCTGTCCGCCGGTTCCTTTGCCCTTGCGGGAGCGGGGAAAAAAAGAGAGCCTGCCCGTGCTTGCGGCGGAAGGCACGGGCAGGCTCCTGTGTGGGGGAATCCCCGTCGGGACTTACAATGACTTGATGTCGCCGAACGGGAAGTTGATGCCGATGCTGATGTTCATGTTTGCGTCATGCACCGGGAGGCATTGCGGGGTCACCTTGAAGAACTGGTGGTTGCTGCCCAAGAAGATGCTGAACCCCCTCCCGTGGTAGTTGGCCATCCACCCGAAAGACGACCCGAAAGACGAAACGGCGTAGCTGATGGAGGCATCGAAGCACTTCACCGGGGCCACGTTGGCCGAGAAGCGGCCTTCCGACCAAGAATACTGGCCATTGATGCGGGTGGATTCCAGGAAACCGAACTTCAGCTTGTCGTAGTAAGGGAACGTATAGATCGAACCGATGTTAAGCGTGGCTCCCAAGGCTTTGGTGTGCCTTTCCTTGCCTTGCACCTTCATTTGCACCAAGTCCTCCAGGTCGTCGCCAAGGTCGTCCAGCTGGTCTTCGATCGACTGTCCCGGCGCGGCCTCGTCGGAATTGAACGGGATGTCGGTGAATCCGTCGAACTCCCAAGGCTCGGTAGCCATGTTCGCTTGTACGGCGTTCTTGTAGCTGATCCATCCCAAGTCGAGCAAGGCCATGGAGAGTTCCAGATCCTCGCGCAGCCGGTAGGTGGCGCCGAAGTCGAACGCCATGCCGAAGCCGCTGATGGCATCGCCGGTGTCGATGTTGTCGAAGTCGAGCACTTCTTCCCTCTTCGTCTGCAGGGTGCCGTCCTCCCCGCGGAAGTCCCTGTTCTTGAGTTTCGTGGGGATGTCCACGATGCCGGCGGAAGAAAATTCGCCCGAGCCGGTCACGCTCCATTTGTTGTCAGACATTACGAGTCTCATGTCGTCCACGTGGAAGTCGGCATTGTAGATTCCCAGAAGGAATTTCACTTTGGCGCCCACGGTGAGTTTGTCCATGATCTTGCGTGAATGCCCCAGCGCGATTTCGGCGTAACTGTTGGAGTACACGCCCATGTCCTTGAGGTCGTAGACGGAGTTCCCGTTTTGCATGCCTACTTTGGCGAATTCGAACAAGTCCTTGGGCAGGTTCATGCGCGTGCCGCTCTTCACCGAGAGGTCGAAAGTGTTGAAGCCGCCCCATTTGTGGATGCCGAAGGAGATGATGTTCACGTCCAGGTCCACGTTCAGCCGGTTGCGTTCCTTCAGTCCGTCTAAGAACTCGCCCGCGCTGACGATGTTGTTCATGAACGTGGTGAGACTCCCGTCGGGTCGCTTGTACAAGAAGTCCGACACGCCGATGTTCGACTGCAGGCCCACTTTGAGGTTGCCGAGCACGGGCATGCCCACGTAGTCGCGCTCGCTGGCGAATGCCGGGTTCATCTGGTGGCGGTAGGTGTATCCGTCGAGGAAGTACGCTGAACGCAAGCTGTTCTGTGCCCAGGTCGAAATAGTGGGGATGGAAGCCGCGAAGAGCAGGGCTGTTGCGATTTTATTTATCCTTTTCATGATTTTGTTCCGTTATTAAGATGGGTGTTAGTTCAAGTCTGCGCTGATGCCGTTCACGATCCGGATGCGTATGCCGGTGAGCGTCAGCGTCATGCCTTTGTTCAGGGTGACACCCTTGTAGGTGTCTTCGGAGTTGGCCTTGAAGGTGACGACCAGCCCGTCAAGGTCTTTCAGGATGCCCTTGTCGGCTACTATCCTAAGTCGTACGGGACACTGCGTCCCTCCTTCTTCGCCGTGCATTTTCAGTCCTGCCGGAATCTTGTTCAGTTCCGGGACGAAAGTGATGTCGGGATAGTCGTTGCCATTCCGGTCGATGGCTTTTGCGTTCACCTCGAAGTCGAGTGGCAGGCCGTTGGTGGCCGTCATTTCGAGGAAGGCCGAATCCACGGTGATGCTGTTGTCGAAGTCGATATTCCAACCGTTGATGGTATCTTTGTACACTATTTCCAGGCTGTCGCCTAATTGCAGGGGGGCGTTCAGCTCGTAGATGGTGTTCATGTCGTAGCGGGCGCCGTTCTCGCCGAGCTCCACCTCCGTCTCGTGTGGCAGAGCCTTTGCTTCCACGTCCGCGAGGTTGATTTCCTCGGGGATGTGGCGCACCAACTCGTATAGCGAGTCGCCCAGTACGATGTTCTTTGCGTTTCCGGGCAGGTCGGACGCGGGCATGGCCACGCGCGACAGGTAGTATTCCGTAGTGGCGTTGCGCCCGAGGATGATGGCTTGGCCGGTATTGCCTTCCGCCTCTGTGGCCTCTGTGCCGATTTGGAAACCGTCTTTGGCGGTTCCGTTCTCGATCCAGGTCACTTTGGCTTTCAGGTTCACGTCGGCCGGACTTCCGTTTTCGAGTCGGAGCTTGATGTACGGATTGGTCAAGTCGAGGTTTATTTCGTCCTGCAAGAAGTCGGGGATGCCCTCCACGATAATCGGGTCGACGTTGATGTCGATTTCCGGGTCTATGATGCCGGTCACGCTTTGCAGGGTAATGGTTTCGGGCATTTTCGAGCCGGTGTGCAAGTCCACTTGGATGTTCCCGGAGGGAATGCCGGCCGTGGTGGCTGTGCCGTTGGCTATGATGTCGGTGTGCAGCCTGAAATGTCCCGGCTCATACAGGCCTTGGCCGCTGGGGAAGTTCTGGATGCGCTTGAAGGTTATGGGGACTTCCAGCGTGGTTCCCTTCTTTATCTTTTGGTCTTTCTTGAATTCAATGGTCTGGGCCGCGCCGTCTTTGATGCCATAGTTCTCAGTGTCGCCCAGCTCGAACACCAAGGCGTCGGCTTCGGTCTGGTTTTCCAATCTCATTTCTATCGTGAATCCCTTCTTCAGCGTGATGTCATTCACGTCCTGGCTGTTTGGGGTCGGGCTGAAGCTGAGGGTGAGGCTGGCAGGAAAGTCCACCCCTGCCGATTTTATTTCCACGATATCGGTTGTGACGTTTTCATTCGAGAAATCGAAGTGCGTGGTCACGTCTTCCACTGCTGCTTGTACCTCCTGGCTTGTGGACGCGGGCGAGTCGAAATTCAAGGTCGTCGTGGTGCTGCTTGGAGTAGAGCTTATGTGAACGGGGTCAATTTCCACGTCGGTTTCGGTGGTATCGGCCTTGTTCAAGGCGTAGTTCCCTTGTTCGTCGGCTTTTAAGACACTGTTGTCCTCCAAGTCCATGATTTCTTCCAGGGTGATTTCTTCCGTTCCGCTCCCGGGGATGGTGAGGTCGCCGCCCACGGTGACGTTCATGTCGACGTCCTTCGAAAGGTCGTAGTCGTTGTCCACGCACGAAGCGAGAAAGAACGGAGATAAGGCGGTCATCCATAATGATGCCTTGATGAATCTTCGTTTGTTCATGATCAATGATGTTTAAAAGTTACTTTGGGTATAGTTGTAATGTTGTTTTTGGTTGATCTTATAGGATCTTATAGCTTAATCGGCGGCAAAGGTATAAAAATAAGTTTTAGTACAAGCGTGTTTCTTGAAATATTTTCAGAAAAAAACATCTTCATGGTGGAGTCCCTTTATTTTCTCTTCTCCGGATCACTTTCCTGTGATGTCAGGACGCGCAGTCGGGCTTTTTTGCTTAACTTTGCGACAAAAGTGTTTGTTCTAATCCGTTACGAATAGTAGTCATGCCTGTTTCGTTCTTTAGGACTCCCCGCGGGAGCGTCATCGCCACAGAGGGGGATCATCGTCTCAATGCGGGGGAAATCGAAAAGTTATGTTGGCTCTACGGAAATGCCACGGTGGAAACCGGAGACGGACTGAAAGGCTGTTTCGTGGGGCCGCGCCGTGAGATGATTACTCCGTGGAGTACGAATGCCGTCGAGATCACTCAAAACATGAGCCTCAGCGGTATTTCTCGTATAGAAGAATATTTCCCCGTGGAAGACGAGCATGCCGGACACGACCTGATGCTGCAGCGCATGTACAAAGGTTTGGACCAGGATATTTTCACGGTTGACACCCGACCGGCACCAATCGTGTATGTCGAGAATCTGGACGAATATAACGAACAGGAAGGACTGGCGCTCTCCCCCGAGGAAATCGGTTATCTGCATCGGGTGGAGAGTCAGTTGGGGCGTAAGCTGACGGATTCGGAGGTTTTCGGTTTTGCGCAAGTCAATTCCGAGCATTGCCGTCATAAGATTTTCGGCGGAACTTTCATTATCGACGGAAAGGAGATGGAGTCCTCTTTGTTCCAGATGATTAAGAAGACGACACAAGAGAATCCGAATAAAATCATTTCGGCTTACAGGGACAACGTGGCTTTTGCGCAAGGGCCTGTGGTGGAACAGTTCGCGCCGAAAGACCATTCCACGTCCGACTATTTCGTAATCAAAGATATCGAGTCGGTGATTTCCATTAAGGCGGAAACGCACAACTTCCCGACCACGGTGGAGCCTTTCAATGGGGCTTCCACGGGAACGGGTGGCGAGATACGCGACCGTATGGGCGGAGGTGTCGGTTCTTGGCCGATAGCCGGGACAGCGGTTTACATGACCTCGTATCCGCGTACGGATGTTAATCGTGATTGGGAGGACATCTTGCCAGTACGCCAATGGTTGTACCAGACTCCGGAACAAATCCTGATCAAGGCGTCGAACGGAGCTTCCGATTTCGGAAACAAGTTCGGGCAGCCGCTGATCACGGGCTCTGTCTTGACTTTCGAGCATCAGGAGAATGGTGAACGTTACGGTTATGACAAGGTTGTCATGCTGGCGGGGGGCGTGGGATACGGTGCGAAGCGCGACTGCCTGAAAGGTACGCCGCAGAAAGGCAACAAGATCGTAGTGGTCGGCGGCGACAACTACCGCATCGGGTTGGGCGGTGGTTCGGTTTCGTCGGTGGATACGGGACGCTATTCTTCTGGTATCGAACTGAATGCCGTGCAACGTGCGAATCCCGAGATGCAGAAGCGCGCCTACAATCTGGTACGCGCCATGTGCGAGGAGGACGTGAATCCGGTGGTTTCTATCCACGACCATGGTTCGGCCGGACATGTGAACTGTTTCTCCGAGTTGGTGGAAGAGTGCGGTGGATTGATAGACATGTCCAGATTGCCGATTGGCGACAAGACCCTGTCCTCAAAAGAAATTATTGCCAACGAATCGCAGGAACGCATGGGATTGCTGATTCAGGAAGAACATATCGGACACGTGCGCAAGATAGCCGAACGCGAGCGTGTGCCGATGTACGTGGTCGGTGAAACGACTGGTGACGCACACTTCGCTTTCCAGCAAGCCGATGGCGTGCGTCCGTTCGATTTGGATGTGTCTCAGATGTTCGGCCACAGTCCCGAGACGTACATGCGCGACGATACGGTGGAGCGTAAGTATGAGGACGTGACGTATGATGAAGCCAAGTTGGATGAATATGTGGCCCGCGTGCTGCGTTTGGAGGCCGTGGCTTGTAAGGATTGGCTGACTAACAAAGCAGACCGTTCCGTAACGGGCAAAGTGGCGCGCCAGCAGTGCCAAGGTGAAATCCAGTTGCCGTTGAGCGACTGTGGGGTCGTGGCGTTGGACTATCGTGGAAAGGCAGGTATCGCTACCGCTATCGGGCATGCGCCCCAAGCCGGCTTGGCAGACCCGGCCGCAGGTTCTGTGCTTTCAGTAGCCGAATCGTTGACCAACATCGTATGGGCGCCGTTGGCCGAAGGGTTGGACAGCGTGTCTCTCTCTGCTAACTGGATGTGGCCGTGCCGTTCCCAGGAAGGCGAAGATGCCCGTTTGTACCGAGGTGTACAAGCTCTGTCTGATTTCTGTCGTGCCTTGGGAATCAACGTGCCCACGGGAAAGGATTCTTTGTCCATGAGCCAGCAGTATCCCGGCGGCGAGAAAATCATCTCGCCGGGTACGGTCATCGTGAGTGCCGGCGGTGAAGTGAGCGATGTGAAGAAGGTGGTTTCGCCAGTGATGGTCAATAAGGGGAAGTCCGCTTTCTACCATATTGACTTCAGTTTCGATGACTTGCGTTTGGGAGGTTCGGCTTTTGCCCAATCTTTGAATAAGGTGGGTTCGGACGTGCCGACCTGCAAGAATCCTGAATATTTCCGTGATGCTTTCAATGCCGTACAGACGTTGGTGAACGAAGGATTAGTCTTGGCCGGTCATGACGTTTCGGCCGGAGGCTTGATTACGGCTTTGCTCGAAATGTGTTTCGCGAACAAGGAAGGCGGTATGGAAGTCTCTTTGGACAAATTCGGCCATCATGACATCGTGAAGATTCTTTTGGCTGAGAATCCGGGTGTGGTGGTGCAAATTGCCGACAAACATGAGGCGGAGTTCAAGAAAATCATGGACGATGCCGGCGTGGGCTACCTCAAGTTGGGGCATCCTACGGACGAACGCCTCATCCAAGTGACGAAGGGCGGTGCAGAGTACCGGTTCGGCATTGATTATTTGCGTGACGTATGGTATAGCACATCCTATTTGCTCGACCGCAAGCAGAGTATGAACGGATGTGCCAAGGCACGCTTTGAGAATTATAAGATGCAACCGCTCGAAATGGTGTTTAATGAAAGTTTCACAGGCAAGTTATCGCAGTACGGGTTGAATCCCGACCATCGAACCCTGTCGGGCATCAAGGCCGCCATTATCCGTGAAAAGGGCACGAACGGTGAGCGCGAAATGGCTTATTCCCTCTATTTGGCGGGATTCGACGTGAAGGATGTCATGATGACAGACCTAGTTAGCGGACGGGAAACGTTGGAAGACATCAATATGATTGTATTCTGCGGGGGGTTCTCCAATTCGGATGTGCTGGGTCCTGCCAAGGGATGGGCCGGCGCTTTCTTGTACAATCCGAAGGCCAAAGCGGCACTTGACAATTTCTATGCCCGTGAGGACACGTTATCCTTGGGTATTTGCAACGGTTGCCAGCTGATGGTGGAACTGGATTTGATTAATCCGGGATTCACGAAGAAAGCGTACATGTCGCACAACGATTCCCGTAAGTTCGAATCGGAGTTTGTGGGGCTGACCATTCCGATGAATCGGAGTGTGATGTTCGGTTCGTTGAGCGGAAACAAGTTGGGCATTTGGGTGGCTCATGGTGAAGGCAAGTTCTCGTTGCCTTATCCGGAGGAAAAGTATAACGTAATAGCGAAGTACACCTGCGATGGATACCCTGGGAATCCGAACGGGTCGGACTATGGCGTGGCCGGCATATGCAGTGCAGACGGGCGTCATTTGGCCATGATGCCACACTTGGAGCGTGCCATATTCCCATGGCAGAACGCTTGGTATCCGGCAGACCGCCGTACGGATGAGATCACGCCTTGGATGGAGGCTTTTGTCAATGCCCGTAAGTGGGTGGAGGCTCATGAGAAATAACCATGTCCGGATAGCATGCAAAGGGATTGTGTCTACGCAATGGCACAGCCAGTGTGCTGTCTGTACATTCCGTATAAGAGTTGAAACATGAATATTTATTGGAACAGTTTCCGTACGTTTTTCCGCATCGGTTTGTTTACCATAGGCGGAGGGTATGCCATGATACCTTTGATTGAAGCGGAGGTGGTGGACAAAAACAAATGGCTGTCCCGTGAAGACTTTTTGGACTTGATGGCCATAGCCCAAAGTTGCCCCGGGATTTTCGCGGTCAACATGAGCATTTTTATCGGCTATAAGTTGAAGGGTGTATCTGGCAGCGTGGCTTGTGCTTTGGGTACAATCTTGCCCTCTTTCCTGATTGTTCTCGGCATAGCCTTGTTTTTCCGGCAGTTTCGGGATAACGAGACCGTGCAGAGTGTTTTCAAGGGTATTCGCCCGGCAGTGGTGGCACTGATAGCCGCTCCTACGTTTAAAATGGGGAAGAGTGCCAAAATCGGGAAGACCAATGTATGGATACCTGTGGTGAGTGCCTTGCTGATTTGGCTGTTGGGCGTTTCTCCCATATACATTATTATAATGGCCGGTTTGGGAGGTTACCTGTACGGGCGTTATATCAAACTGTCGGAAAGTAAATGATGAAGATATGTGGTGGTTATATTTAAAGCTTTTCTATAGCTTCTTCAAAATCGGCCTGTTCGGTTTCGGGGGAGGCTATGCCATGCTTTCCTTGATTCAGGGGGAGGTGGTCAACCGTTATCATTGGTTGACGAGCGGGCAGTTTACGGATATCGTGGCTGTCAGCCAGATGACGCCGGGACCGATTGGTATCAACTCAGCCACGTATGTGGGCTATGCCAGTGTGGTCAATGCCGGTTACGGGCATGGTTGGGCTGTATTGGGCAGTGTGACGGCTACTTTTGCCGTAGTGCTTCCGTCATTCATCCTGATGTTGCTTATCAGTAAGCTCCTGATGAAGTTCAAGAACCATCCTGTGGTGGAACATGTATTCCAGGGTTTGCGTCCGGCCGTGGCCGGGTTGTTGGCGGCGGCAGCCTTGTTGTTGCTCACGCCGGAGAACTTCAGTACGCCGGATAATCCGTGGCAGTTCTATATCAGTATTTTCCTTTTCGCCTTTGCTTTTATCGGCAGTTGGGTGTACAAGATGAATCCCATTAAATTGATTTGCCTTTGTGGGTTGGCGGGTTGGATTCTGTTTTAACCGTTACGCTTTTTCCAATTAAGGGTAATGTTTCTCTAATTCATGTTTAGTAAGGTCAGCTCCTCTTTTATAGGTAATACTCTGAAATCTTGCCATGTGTGAATAATCCTTTTAATGCTATTCTTTCCCTCCTCTTTGTTGTGATAAATATACGGTTTTACGGGTATCACATTTTTGCAAACTGCTTTTGCAGATTTCC
>CAYPMY010000079.1:0-9558 GCA_964412085.1 uncultured Paraprevotella sp.
CCGTGAACGGGTGCATGCGGTTTCCCTCCACCACGTCGGTACGGAAGGAATACAGCCTGCCTTCGGGCACGATGCGGCGGACTTCCTCCGCCACGGCGCGGTCTGACTTCACGTTCAGTATGGCGGGCTGGTACGCACCGTCGAGCGAGAAGAAGATGGAAAATGCCACGGCGACGAAAGCGCAAATGACGCCGTTCCCCTCCGCGTCACGCCGCCGGAAGAGGAAGTACCGACAGGCCGCCGCCAAGGGGACCGATATGCAGACGGCCGCCGTCACCGTCATGGGAAAGTCCTCCAGCGCGTGCATATAGGCCACGTTCTCCGCCGCATGCCGCCCGTGGAACAGGGAGTCCGGCACCCACCCCAAGCGGACGGCGCCGAACGCCGCAGGCAACAGCACGGCCAGCGAAGCCATGATGTCGCCGAAAAGGCGCAGGGCCTTGAAATGGCGGCGGCGCAGGTAAACGATGTATTCCGCCAGGAAATAGGCGATGAACGGATATACCGGCAGCAGGTAGACGCTACGCTTGCCCTTCGGGATGCAGTAGAACGTGAAAACGACGGCGATGCACAGCAACGAATACAGGCGGGTGTCGTCCATGTCGCGGATATATGCCTTGAAGCGCGGCCACCACGCACGCGCCCCCTGCGGCTTCCGGTATCCCAAAAAGAACAAGGAGACGAGGCACAACAGGGTGTAGGGCACATAACCGGCCACCACCGTCACCACGTTGTACCAAGCCGGATTGTCATGCGCTTCGTAAGTCATCTTTCCCAAAAAACGCCAGACGTTCTCTTCCAGCACGAGGCCGAGGAAACGGTCGCCGCCCTGCCGGTAAGCCGCCCAATACCATGCCGCAGGCAGGATGCAGGACAATGCGGCCGCCATCAGGAAAGAAAGGGAAACGCGCAGGAACTTCCTCCCCCTGATCCACAGGAACACGGCGGGCACCAGGCAAGGCAGGACGATGCCCACCGGCCCTTTCGTCAGGGCCGCTGCGCTCATGCAGGACACGGCCACCCATGGCACGCCTTTCAAGCCCCTCTCTCCCCATTCAAAAAGCCGGTACAACGCGACGACCATCATCGCCGTCAGCACCATGTCCACACGGCAGGCCGTTCCGGCACGGTGTACCTCGAAGTTGGTCAGCGTGAGCAGGGCGGCGAGAAAGGCCACCCCGGCGCCGCGCCTCTTGGCGTAGAACACATACCCGGCCAGCACCATGGCCGACAAGGCCAAGGCGGAGGGCATGCGGGCGGTGTATTCGTTCACCGTACCGGCCACCGCGGAAATCGCCGCCACGCACCAATGGAAGAACGGGGGCTTGAAAGCCAGCTCCACGCCGTTGTTCACCGGCAGCACCCAGTTCCCCTGCTGCAGCATGGAAAGGGCCACCACGGCCTCGCGCGGCTCTCCCCGCGTATTGAAGAACGTCTGCCCCAGGAACAGGAAGAGCGACACGGCGCACAATGCCGCCAGCGGCCAGAAGTAACCCCCCTTACGCATCTCCCTTCAAGCCTTTATCCCTCTTTGCCGAAATCTTCTCCAACACGAACACCAGCATGAACCCGACTGCCATCAACACGACAGCCTCTGCCACGTCCGCGTCCGGCGCGACGTTATGCTCCATTCTCACCTCCTGACCGCCTGAAACCAAAGTCTCCACTCCCTTCCAAGGCCAGACCTTATTCAGCGAACCCAGCATGAAGCCGGAAAGGACGGACAAGGCGGCATTGCGGAAATTCTTCAAGGCGTATGACAAGGCACGGGAAAAGCTCGTGATGCCCAAGGCCGCACCGAAGCCAAACACGCCCAGCACGACCCAGTCCAACGTGTGCACCGCCTCCATTATATAAGAATACTTGCCCAGCAGCACCAATATGAAACTGCCGGATATGCCGGGAAGTATCATCGCGCAAATGGCGATGGCGCCGCAGAGAAAGACGAACAGCAGATGATTGGAAGTCTCGGCGGGCGTGGCCGCGGTGATGAAATACGCCGCGACTGCCCCCGCGAGGAAAGCCGTCACGGTCTTCACGTTCCACTCCTCGATGTCCTTGGAGACGGACCACGTGGAAGCCAGCACCAGACCGAAGAAGAAAGACCAGACCATCACCGGCTCTTCCTCCAGCAGACTTGTAACCAGCTTGGCCAAGGAGAACACGCTGACGGCAATGCCCAGCAACAGGACGGACAGGAAATTCCCGTTCACGGCTTTCCAGAAGTCGGCCACCCTCCCCTTGGACAGCATTCGCAACGTACGGACGTTGACGCTTCTGATGGAGTCGACGAGCTCATCGTATATGCCGGCGATGAAAGCAATCGTCCCCCCGGAAACGCCGGGGACCACGTCGGCGGCTCCCATGGCCATCCCCTTCAAGGCCAAAACGGCGTAATCTTTGATTCTCCTCCCCATTGAAACCGCAATTTAATCCGACTGACGAGCAGGCATGACGTTTATTGACACAAAGTAAAACAAAAAAAGGCGTATCGGCAAGCGATACACCTTTTTATTTTGAAATCCGCCCGGATTTCCCTTCTTACTTTGTTTTTGCCACCACGGCCTTGAACGCTTCAGGGTCATTCATGGCCAAGTCGGCAAGCACCTTGCGGTTGATTTCGATGTGAGCCTTGTGCAAGGCTCCCATAAACTGAGAGTATGACATCCCCTCCAGGCGCACGGCCGCGCTGATGCGCTGAATCCACAAGGCGCGGAAGTCGCGCTTCTTCTTCTTGCGGCTGCGATAAGCATAAACCAGGCCTTTCTCCCAAGTGTTCTTGGCCACGGTCCATACGTTCTTACGCACACCAAAGTAACCTTTGGTCAACTTTAGGATTTTCTTTCTTCTTGCTCTTGAAGCAACATGATTTACTGATCTTGGCATAATTCTAAATCTTTTTGGACGTTAGCGCCATCCCTCTCTTCCGAGAGCCTGTTCACGGACGGACTTCGGGCTAAAGCATCCGGTTAATAACTTTGTTGGTACGGCCTGCGCTTTCGGTCAACGCAGGCGGAGGAGGTCGCGGACCTGCCTCATGTTCGCAGTCACTACGATATCATCGTGGACCAAGTTCCTTTTCTGTTTCTTGGTCTTCTTCGTCAAGATGTGGCTATGGTAAGCATGGTGTCTCTTGATTTTACCTGTCCCGGTAAGACGGAATCTCTTTTTCGCACCGGAATTAGTCTTCACTTTTGGCATTTTGTCTGAGGTTTAAGTTATTATTCAATGTGTGGCAACGCATATACCAAGGCGTTACGCACTTGCTCTTCCTTTCCAGTCAGTCTTCTCCTTCCACGCGCGGCTCCCTGTATTCCCTCGGAGCGTTAGCCTTCGGCTGGCTTCGCTCCGCTTTCTGCGCCGGCACATCAGGGACAGGCTCGTCCTGCTTCTTGGCCCTCGCCTGCCTTTTCGGAGCGATGAAAATCGTCATGCGCTTCCCTTCAAGCACCGGCATCTGTTCCACCTTGCCGTACTCCTCCAAATCATTGGCGAAACGAAGCAACAGGACTTCGCCTTGTTCCTTGAAAAGGATGCTGCGTCCCTTGAAGAACACATAGGCCTTCACCTTATCCCCGTCGGAAAGGAACCCTTGCGCATGCTTGAGCTTGAAGTTATAGTCGTGGTCGTCCGTCTGGGGGCCGAAGCGGATTTCCTTTACGTCCACCCTCACCTGTTTGGCCTTCATCTCTTTCTGGCGCTTCTTTTGCTGGTAGAGGAACTTGCTGTAGTCTATCAGGCGGCAAACAGGAGGAACCGCGTTCGGGGAGATTTCCACGAGATCCACGCCTTGCGCTTCCGCCATCTGCAAGGCCTTGGCCGTCGGCACAACCGTAGACTTCACGTCGTCGCCCACTATCCGGACTTCACGCACGCGTATCTGCCCGTTGACACGGTATTGCTGTTTTAAATTGTCTTTCTTCATTCAAAAAATGTTGTTCCCCTCCGTTTTTGTTTCCCGAGCATGACCATCAAGTTTTAAGAATCGGATGCAAATTTAATATTTATTTGTCATATCGCGAACCTCCCCGTTAATTTTCTTCGCGAAATCCTCGAATTTCATGCTCCCTTGGTCGCCTTCGCCTTGCTTACGCACGGAAACCGTGCCGCCGGCGGCTTCTTTTTCTCCCACGACCAGCATATAAGGTATGCGCTTCATCTCGTTGTCACGTATCTTGCGTCCGATTTTCTCGTTACGGTCGTCCACGACGGCGCGCACGTCTTGTCCGTCAAAATACGCACAAAGTTTTCGAGCATAGTCGTTGGACTTCTCGGAAACCGGGAGGATGGCCACTTGGTCGGGAGCCAGCCACAAGGGGAAGCGGCCGGCCGTATGCTCGATAAGCACGGCACAGAAACGCTCCATGGAGCCGAAAGGCGCGCGGTGTATCATCACCGGACGATGTTTCTGGTTGTCCTCTCCCGTGTATTCCAGCTTGAAACGTTCGGGCAAGTTGTAGTCCACCTGTATCGTGCCCAACTGCCAACTGCGTCCCAGGGCGTCTTTTACCATGAAGTCGAGCTTGGGGCCATAGAACGCGGCCTCGCCGTATTCCACTTTGGCATTCAGGTTTTTCTCTTTGCAGGCTTCGATGATGGCATTCTCAGCTTCCTCCCAAACCTCGTCCGAGCCGATGTACTTCTCACGGTTGTCCGGGTCGCGCAAAGAGATCTGCGCCTCGAACGTGTCGAAATCCAACGCGCCGAAAATAATCCGGATAATCTCCATCACGCAGATGAACTCGTCCTTCACCTGATCCGGGCGGCAGAAGATGTGGGCATCGTCTTGCGTGAACGAGCGCACACGTGTCAGTCCGTGCAACTCTCCGCTCTGCTCGTAACGGTACACCGTCCCGAATTCGGCAATCCGCAAGGGCAGATCCTTATACGACCGCGGCTTCCAAGCGTAAATTTCACAATGATGCGGACAGTTCATCGGCTTCAACATGTACTCCTCGCCGGCTTCCGGCGTGCGTATCGGCTGGAACGAGTCTTTTCCGTAGTGGGCGTAATGCCCGGAAGTCACATAAAGGTCCTTGCCGCCGATGTGGGGCGTCATCACCTGCTGGTAGCCGTAGCGCTTTTGGATTCTTTTCAGGAAGTCTTCCAGACGCAGGCGCAAGGCCGTACCTTTCGGCAACCACATCGGCAAGCCTTTCCCGACACGTTCTGAGAACATGAAAAGTTCCATTTCCTTCCCTATCTTGCGGTGGTCACGTTTCCTGGCTTCTTCCAGCAACGCCAAATACTCGTCCAGCATCTTCCTTTTCGGGAAGGAAATGGCATATACGCGGGTCATCTGCGGACGCTTCTCGTCTCCGCGCCAGTACGCCGACGACACAGCCGTGACTTTCACCGCCTTGATAACGCCCGTGTTCATCAAGTGCGGGCCGCGGCACAAGTCCGTGAAAGCTCCTTGGGTGTAAGTAGAGATGTGCCCGTCTTCCAAGTCTTCAATCAGTTCGTTCTTGTACGTCTGGCCGCGCCCGCCGAAAAACCTCAAGGCATCGGCCTTGGATATTTCAGCCCGCACGACCGGCTCCTTACGCTGTGCCAGCTCCAGCATCTTCTTTTCAATGCCGGCAAAGTCGCTTTCACGGATGACCGTGCCCGCAGGAGGCATCACATCGTAATAGAAACCGTTTTCTATCGCCGGGCCTATGCCGAACTGCATACCCGGATATAGTTCCTGCATGGCCTCGGCCATCAGGTGGGCGGAAGTATGCCAGAAAGCATGCTTCCCTTCCGCGTCCTCCCACTTGTAAAGCACCACGGGAGCATCCCCGTTTATAGGACGGTCAAGCTCGACGATCTCGCCGTTCACCCCG
This sequence comes from uncultured Paraprevotella sp., assembly GCA_964412085.1. Taxonomy (GTDB): domain Bacteria; phylum Bacteroidota; class Bacteroidia; order Bacteroidales; family Bacteroidaceae; genus Paraprevotella. Next base: position 5,829 of record CAYPMY010000079.1, read on the forward strand.
CAGGCCAGCACCTCCTGCGCCAGCCTGGGCGAAATGCTCTCGGCAATCTGCAAGCCCGTCACGCCGGCCTCGTATTCGCGCACGGAGCCGTCAGGAAAAGTTATCTTTACCATAATCATACGTATTGTCCGTTTCCAATGTTGCAAAAATAGTCATTTCCCATGAGACAGTGGCACGACCTGCCAAAAAAGTGGACGTTTCCCGGATTATTCCACTTTGGCGGCAGCCTTGTCCCTATACCTCTTAATCAAATTATACGCCTTGTACAGACCCAACTCGCCCGCCCGGCTTAAATCGGGAACGCCGGAAGCGTAGTCGCCCGAAAGGATGCGGGCCACTCCCCGGTTGTAGTAGGCTTCGGCATAATCCGCATGAAGACTGACGGCCTGCGTATAGGCTTCAATGGCTTCCGGCCATGACTTCAACTGCATGTAAATATTACCTTTATTATAATAGCAACCGGCAAAGTCGGGTTCCCGAGCCAATATCCTGTCGCAATCGTCCAATGCGGCCTGGCATTCCGAGCGGGAAGCGTCGAACGTCCATTTCGCCTCTCCCCCGGGAGGAGGCACGGACTTTTCCGCCATCCGGACTTCCTGGTCCTTCATCCTAATCTGCGCCCTCATATAATAGGCGAGCAGGCAGGAGCTGTCCGTTTCAATGGCGCGGTCGATGTCGGCCAACGCCTTCTCGAAGTCCTGCACAAGATATTCGTCCATGGCCCGGGCGAAATACAATAAGGTGTTGTCCGGCTGCCGGGCAATCCTGCCGGAAAGAGCCTGAATGGACGAAAAATGTCTTTGCACACGGGCTTCATCCAGCGCCACTTCGTCGTGGGTCAGCACCAAGCGCGCCGGCAAGACGCCCGAGCGATTCAGGCGTTCGAGTTCCTTGTTGTACATCTTGCGCTGGAAGTCGCCCTCCCCCGCGTAATAGGTCAGGGCCAAGGCCGGCTCAGGAGCCAGTTCCGTCCTGCGGTTCTGCACCTTGCCGCGGTATTCGCTTTCATACGCCGGCGGCTCATCTTCCGAAGCGTCGGCCTCCACCAGCTTGTTGTAATCTTCCATCGTGCGGTCGCTCACCTTCCGAGTCTGCTTCGCGCCCTGCGGTTTCTTCCCGCCGTAACGTCGGTCCATCTGGGCTTTCATCACCTTGAATTCATCCAATTCGGCTCCTCTGGCATCGCCCATCTTCCGGCGCACCTCGGCCCGGAACTGATAGCCTGTCCAAAACTCGGGGAACTCTTCGATGACGGCGTCTATGTCCCGGACAGCCCCCCGGTAGTCCCCCGTATTATTCAGCATCAACGCACGGTTGAACAACGCTATCATATTGTCCGGTTCCAGCTTCAACACGAAATTGAAGTCCTCTATGGCCCGGTTGTCGTCCCCCACCTGGGCCCGAAGCAGGCCCCGGTTGAAATGCCCGATATAATTGGCGGAGTCCATTTCCAAGGCCGTATCATAGTCCGTCATCGCCCCGCGCAGGTTGCGCTGGTGATAACGCGCCAACGCACGGTTGATGTAGTGTCCGGCCTCGCGAGGCGCCTGCCGTATGGCCTTGTCCAGAGCCTCCTCGGCCGACTTATGCTCCCCCCTCCCGGCGCAGACCGCCGCGCGCATGCTCCAGGCCTGCCCCTCGTACGGATCGATTTCCAAGGCACGGTCTATGCTCGCCATGGCCGAGGCCGTATCCTTTTGCGCGAAGTAAGCCTGCGCCTTCAAGGTGTACAGGGACGCCTTCCGCGGCCAGTAGCCCAACATGCGGTCTATGCATTCCACAGCCTTGCCGTATTCCTTAAGCTGCAAATGGCATAAGGCCATATTATGCCAGCCGCTCTCGTCCTCGGGCTCGATTTCGAGCAGCTTCGTGTAATCCGAAACGGCTCCGTCATAGCGTTTCAGGTTAATCCGGCATAGCCCCCGCAAGCGGTAATTGTCGGGCAAAAAAGGGTTGCGGGCTATGGCAGCCCCGCAATCCTCCTCAGCCCCGGTGTAATCTTCCAGATAGAACTTGGCCAGCCCGCGGTAGAAATACGGCTCCGGCAAGTAAGGCTTGGCCGAAATCACCATGTTGAAGCGGCGTATGGAAAGCACGTAATCCTCGTAGTAGAGCGCGTTGCGCCCCATCAGCATCATCCTGTCGGTGTTGATCTGTGCCACCGCCGACACGGGAAAAAGCCAAAAGAGAAGAAGAAATACTTTCCGGCCTCCCCTCATTTCCTTCTCGCCTTGACCTTATAAGCGCAACGGAAATTCCCTCTCAGCAGATTCCCCAGTTTCCCCCTCACCATCTGCTTGCGCAACATGGACAAACGGTCCACGAACATCTTCCCGTCAAGATGGTCGAACTCGTGCTGCATGACACGGGCCAGGTACCCTCCCACCCATTCGTCATGGGGCAGGAAATCCTCGTCCAGGTAGCTCACGCGGATGCGCGTGGGGCGACGCACGGGCTCATGGATGCCCGGCAGGCTCAAACAGCCCTCCTCCATGGAATCCGTCTCCGTATCGTCATACTCCAGGACACGGGGATTGACGAACGCGTGCGCGAACCCCTTGTACTCGGGCAGGCCGTCGGAAACCGGCTCCAAATCGATCACCGCCAAACGGATGGGCAGGCCTACCTGCGGCGCCGCCAAGCCTATCCCCTCGGCCCTCTCCAACGTGTCGTACATGTCGCCTATCAGGGCTTCGAGCCCCGGATAGTCCGGCGTGACATCCTCGGCCTCCCTCCTCAACACCGGCTGGCCGAAAGTGTAAATCGGTAATACCATGTTATCTCGTGCATTGTCGTTCTTCCAGCATCGTACGGGATTCCATCCAGCCTTGCAGGATAATCGTCGCGCTGATCTCATCCACCAGGGCCTTGTTCCGCCGGGCTTTCTTCCTCAGGCCTCCCTGCAACATGGCCCGGTGGGCCAGCACGGAAGTATAACGCTCGTCGAAGAATTCAACCGCGATTTCCGGCAGCCTCTCGCGCAGGCTCCGCACGAAGGGGCTTATCCTCCCCATGTTCTCGGAGTCTTTCCCGTCGGCCTGCCTCGGCCGCCCCACCACGATCCGCTCCACGCGCTCCCGCCTGGCGTAGGACGCGACAAAATCCATGGCGGACTGCGTGGGGACCGTCGTCAAGCCGTTTGCAATCAGCTGTAACGGGTCGGTCACCGCGATTCCCGTGCGTTTTTTCCCGTAGTCGATAGCCAAGACTCTTCCCATACAGGTTGCAAATTTAATGAAAACAGGCGAAAAAACGGCGGCATAAGGACAAATAATTCTTAAAAGGCCGGGGCCGAAGCCCTCCGCGACGGACTGCGCAAGAGCCTCCGGAATCCCAAGCCGGGACGGCAGGCGGCCGGGGCGCGGGACGCGGGCGCATCCCTGCGCCGGGCGCACCTCCCGCCGCGCGGGAGCCTGCCAAAGGCTCCTTCCTGCTTCAGCGCGCGAGCCAAGTCGTCCATGACATCGGCGTCAGGAACCGAAGGACGTCCCGTCCGTCCTCCGGCCACGCTCCATGCCGTCCGGCCGGAACCGGGGAACCGTCCGGCCGAAAGCGAAAAACCGTCCGGCTGAGATTGAAAAAACGTTCGGCTGAGATTGAAAAAACGTTCGGCTGAGATTGAAAAAACGTTCGGCTGAAAGCGAAAAAACGTTCGGCCGAGATTGAAAAATCGTTCGGACGAGATTGAAAAACCGTCCGGCTGAGATTGAAAAAACGTCCGGATGAGATT